>NZ_BOMS01000001.1 GCF_016862315.1 Actinoplanes palleronii
GAGGACCAGCCGGCTGTGGGGCCGGCGCGAGAGGAACGGAACCTGATGAGGATCATGCGTGCGCTGGTCGCGGCGGCGGCTGCGGCGACGTTGCTGGCCGGCTGTGTCGAGGGTGAGGACACCGGGGGCAAGGCGGACGAGGCCGGCGCCACCACGCTGCGGCTGGACTACGCCTACTACAACCCGCTCAGCCTGGTCCTGCGCGACCAGAAGTGGCTGGAGACCGACCTCGCGGCGCAGCACGTCACGGTGAGCTGGCAGCTCTCCGCGGGCAGCAACAAGGCGAACGAGGCGCTGCGCGCGGACGCCGTCGACATCGGTTCGACGGCCGGGGCGGCAGCGCTGGTGGCCCGGGCGAACGGGGCGCCGATCAAGACGATCGCGGTGTTCAGCCAGCCGGAGTGGGCCGCGATCGTGGTGCCGAAGGGTTCCGCGATCACCGGCGTGGCCGGGCTCAAGGGTAAGAAGATCGCGGCCACCAAGGGCACCGACCCGTACTTCTTCCTGCTGCAGACGCTGGACCAGGCCGGGCTCGAGCCGGGCGACGTGACGGTGGTGAACCTGCAGCACGCCGACGGCAAGGCCGCGCTGGAGCGGGGTGACGTGGACGCCTGGGCCGGGCTGGACCCGCTGATGGCCACGTCGGAGCAGGAGTCCGGCTCGAAGCTGATCTACCGGAACGTGGCGTTCAACTCGTACGGCGTGCTCAACGCGCGGGAGGCGTTCCTCGGTGAGCATCCGGAGCTGGCGCAGGCGGTCGTCGACGCGTACGAGAAGGCGCGTCAGTGGATCGAGGACAACCCGGCGGACGCGGTGAAGCTGTACGCGCGGGAGGCGAAGATCTCCGAGGCGATCGCGACGACGGTGCTCACCGAGCGTACGAAAATTGATGTTGACCCTGTTCCTGGCGCGGCGCAGCGGGCGGTCTTCGAGAAGATCCTTCCGGTGCTGGTGGCGGACGCCAACGTGAAGACCGAGCAGGGTGCGCGCGACGCGCTGGACACGCTGTTCGAGCCGAAGTACGCGCAGTGACCCGGGCGGCCGCCCGGCGCCTGGCCGCCGGGCTGCTCCTGCCGCTGCTGTTGCTGGCCGCGTGGCAGTGGACGGCGTCCCGGGCGGTCTTCTCGGCGGCGCAGCTGCCACCGCCCGGCGAGGTGCTGGACGCGCTCGGCGAGCTGATCCGGCGCGGCGAGCTCTGGCACCACCTGGCGATCAGCACGCAGCGGGTGCTGATCGGTTTCGCCGCCGGTTCCGCGCTCGGCCTCGCGCTGGGCGGCCTGGTCGGCCTGTCCCGGACGGCGAGCGCGGTGCTGTCACCGACCGTGCAGGCGATCCGCGCGGTGCCGTCGCTGGCCTGGGTGCCGCTGCTGCTGCTCTGGCTCGGCATCGGCGAGACGCCGAAGATCGTGCTGGTGGCGATCGGGGCGTTCTTCCCGGTCTACACGACGGTGTCGGCGGCGCTCGCGCACATCGATCCGCACCTGGTCGAGGTGGGCCGGGCGTACGGACGGTCCGGGGTCCGCCTGCTCGCCGAGATCCTGTTCCCGGCGGCCACCCCGGCGATCCTTTCCGGACTGCGGCTGGGTCTGGCGCAGGGCTGGCTGTTCCTGGTGGCGGCCGAGCTGATCGCGTCGTCGATGGGGCTGGGCTTCCTGCTGATCGACAGCCAGAACACCGGCCGCACCGACGTGATGCTGCTGGCGATCATCCTGCTGGCGCTGCTCGGCAAGCTCACCGACACCGGCCTGGGCCTGGCCGAGCGACGGCTGCGCACATAACGGAAGAAGGAAGGACCTGAGGAAGAGGTCCCGGGTCCTGCCTCCCCCATACCGAGGCAGCACCCGGGACCTTCCATAAGGACCGCCCCGGCAAAGGCGGCCCAGCTTCATCCGGCCAGCCGGAAGCGTTCCGCGTGCACCTGCCGCCCCGGCACCCGCAGCCGCCGCAGGCTGTTCAGCACGGCCGTGGTCAGCGCGTCCGGCCCGCACACGTACACGTCCCGGGCGGTGATGTCCGGGACCAGCGCGAGCAACTGCTCCGGCTCGAACGGCTGGTACCCGGCCGCGGACCGGCCGGCCAGCACGTGCAGCCGGGCCCGCCGGACGTCCGCCAGGTTGCGGAGTTCGCCGAGCAGCACCGCGTCCTGCGCGCTGCGCACCCGGTAGAGCACGACCACGTGCCCGGTCAGTTCCGGGTCCTCGAGCAGCGCCCGGATCGGGGTGACGCCGATCCCGCCGCCGATCAGCACGGTCGCGCCGCGGGTCCGGTGGGCCGCCGTGAACGCGCCGTACGGGCCCTCGGCGTACACCTTCGCCCCGATCGGCAGGTCGCGCAGGCCGGCGCTGGTCGCGCCGACACCCTTGGCGGTGAGCCGCAGGGTGCGCCCGTTCGGGGCGGCTGACAGCGAGAACGGGTTGGCCCGCCACCACTTGTGGTGACCGGGGAAGCGCCAGAGGAAGAACTGCCCGGCCCGGGCCGGCAGCCGGTCCAGGTCCCGGCCGACGATGTGCACGGACACCGTGTCGTCGGACTCCGAGACGACCGCGCCCACCCGCAGCTGATGCCGGGCGTTGCGGAGCAGCGGGACGATCAGCCGGCCGGTGAGCAGGGCACCGAGCGCGAACGCCCACAGCCCCCACCAGTAGACCTGGGTGAGCAGGTTGACCCGGAACGCGGTGCCCTCGTACACCTGGTGCAGCACGCCGAGTGCCACGACCACGTAGAGCAGCAGGTGGATGGCGTGCCAGGTCTCGTAGGAGAGCCGGCGCCGGGCGACCCGGACCGACAGCACCACGATCACCAGGATCAGGCCGGCCGCGATCATGCCGAGCAGCACCGGCGGCTGCTTCGCCAGGCTCACCATGGTGGCCAGGAACGACGTGCCGTCCAGCCGGGCGAAACCGAGCAGCACGAACGCCGGGTGGGCCAGCGCCAGCCAGAAGATCGCCATGCCGGTCCAGCGGTGCCACCCGGTGAGGCGGTCCATGCCGTAGGCCCGGTCGACGATCGGGAGCCGGGCCACCAGCAGCAGTTGCAGGGCCATGGCGAGGGCGAGGTAGAGGCCGAGGAGCCGGCCGATCGTACCCGGAAGATTTTTGGCGGGTCCGGCGGCGGCGAACATCACCTGGACCGCGGCGAGGTTGAGCACGAGGAACGCGACAGTGCCGACGCGAGCGACGCGGAGCGAACGGCGGACGGTGAGAACTCGAGGCTGGGTCACGGCGGTCATCCCGGTCTCCCCACTGCTGGGCTGGGAGCTGCTGTTACCGGGGTGTACCGCAACTCTCCCGGGTCGGTTCACCGCCCCCGGGCCTGCCACGTTCGAGTTCCCGTGCACACTCGTGCACAAGCCCACCGAAAGGACACCTCATGCCGTCCCGATTCGCCGAACTCGGCTGGGCCGACACCCGCATCGGCGAAATCAGCCTCCGGCGGCGCCTCGAACCCACGACCAAGACCGATGTGTACGAGGTGAAGCTCGGCGACGAGTACCTGATGTCGAGCCTGTTCACCGTCGCCGAGGAGGAGCTGTCCCGGCTCGGCCTGGCCGCTCTGCCGGACGGCGCCCGGCTGGACGTCGTCGTCGGCGGGCTGGGCCTCGGTTACACCGCCCGCACCGCGCTCGACGACGACCGGGTCGCGTCCCTGACCGTGGTCGAGGCGCTGGCCCCGGTGATCGACTGGCACCGCCGCGAGCTGCTCCCGGAGGCCGGCGCGCTGGTCACCGACCCCCGCACCACGCTCCTCGAGGGTGACTTCTTCGCGCTGGTCCGCGATGGCTCGGGCTTCGACCCGGCCGTGCCCGGGCGCCGCTTCGACGCGATCCTGCTCGACGTCGACCACTCCCCGGTCAACGTGCTGGACCCCACGCACGCCGACCTCTACACCGCCGGCGGGCTGCGCCGGCTCACCGCTCTGCTGCGGCCGGGCGGCGTGTTCGGGCTCTGGTCCGACGACGCGCCCGAGGAGGGGTTCCTGGCCGTGCTGCGGGAGGTCTTCACCAGCGTCGAGGCCCACGTGGTGACCTTCGACAACCCACTGACCAGGGGAACCTCGGCCAACACGGTCTACGTCGCGACCGCGTCGTAACGCCCGGCTGCACCGTCGGGCGCGGTGGCATGGAGAATCGGCCCCCGCCGATCACCTAGCCCGCGGGAACAGTCATGCCCTTTGATGGTTTCATCTCCTACAGCCACGCCGCCGACGGGCGGCTCGCTCCGGCTGTCCAGCGTGGTCTGCACCGGCTGGCGAGACCCTGGCACCGGCGGCGCGCGCTCTGGATCTTCCGGGACCAGACCGGGCTGGCGGTGACGCCCAAGCTGTGGACCTCCATTCAGGAGGCTCTCGACGGCTCGAACCACTTCGTGCTGCTCGCCTCGCCGGAGGCGGCCCGCTCGCCGTGGGTGAACCGGGAGATCGAGCACTGGCTGGCGACCAAGTCGGCGGACCAGATCCTGCCGGTGGTGACCGACGGCGACTGGTTCTGGGACGCCGGCGCCGGGGACTTCACCGCCGGCTCGACCGCGGTGCCGGCCGCGCTGCGCGGGGTGTTCACCGAGGAGCCGCTCTTCCTCGACCTGCGGTGGGCCCGCGACGACCTGCACCTGAGCCTGCAGCACGTCCGGTTCCGGGACGCGATTGCGCAGCTGGCCGCGCCGATGCACGGGGTCAGCAAGGACGAGCTGGAGGGTGAGGACGTCCGGCAGCACCGGCGGGTGCGGCGGCTGGGCGTAGTGGCCGTGTCGATGCTGGTGCTGCTGACCCTGGTCACGTCGCTGACCGGGATGGTCGCGGTGCGCAACGCCGACCGGGCCAACGCCGCGGTGGTGGAGGCCGACCGGCAGGAGCAGGTGGCGACGCAGCAGCGCACCACCGCCGAACGCGCCACCGAGGAGTCGCAGCGGCAGCAGGAGAACGCCCGGGTCCAGGAGGCGCGGGCGCAGACCGCCAAGGAGGAGACCGGCCGGCAGACGCTGCTCGCCGGGGAACAGCAGGCCCTCGCCGAGGAGGCCGCCGCGGAGGCGGAGCGGGAGCAGGACGCCGCCGAGCGGTACCGGGCCACCGCGGCGCGGCAGAAGGCGAACGCCGAACGGCAGCAGAAGCTGGCCCGGGGCGCCGGCGAGGAGGCGCAGCGGCAGCGGGCCGACGCCGACCGGGAGAAGGCGAACGCGCAGCGGCAGCAGGAGCTCGCGGACCAGGCGTCGGCGCGGGCGACGGAGCAGAAGAAGCTCGCCGCGAAGTACCACGCGCAGGCCCGCAAGGCCGAGGAGGAACGCAAGCGGCAGGAGAAGCTGGCCCGGGAGGCGGCCGACGAGGCCCGCCGCCAGCGCGAGGCCGCGGCGAAACAGCAGCGTGCCGAGATCAGCCGGCGCCTGATGGTACGGGCCCGCGCGATGATCGTCGACGACCCGAAGAAGGCCCTGATGCTGGGTGTCGCGGCGCAGCGGCTGAACCCGGAGCCGCAGACTCTCGAGCAGCTCAGCCACTTGGTCATGTCGACGCACTACGCCGGCGCGCTCACCGGCGTGACCACCGTCGTGCCGGTCACCGGGCAGGTCGTCGCGACCGCGGACACCGGCGGGACCGTGTCGCTGTGGGACGGCACCGACCCGGCCGAGCCGGTACGGCTCGCCACCGTGCCGGCCGGTGCGACGGCGGACACCACGCTGGCCACCGCCCCGGACGGGCACACGCTCGCGGTCGTCAACGGCGGGGCCGAGGTGGCCCTGTGGAACGTGACCGATCCGGCCCACCCGGCCCGGCGGGCCCCGATCACCGACGCCGCCGGGATCACCACCGTCACGTTCAGCCCGGACGGGCACACCGCCGCGGCGAGCAACCGGGACAAGAACACCGTCCTGTGGGACCTCACCGGCACCGCGCCGGCCCCGCTGGCGACGCTGCCCGCCGCGTACCCCCTGACATTCGGTCCGGACGGACGGACCGCCGTGACCAGCGGGGCGGTCGTGCGGGTCTGGGATCTGACCGACCCGGCCCACCCGGTGCCGGGCGCCGTGCTCGCCGTGGCCTTCGGCAACCCGATCACCGACGCCGCCATCGCGTTCAGCCCGAAGGTGCCCGTGGTGGCGGTCGAGCAGGACGGCGACTACGTCGGGCTGTGGGACCTGAGCGAACCGGCCACGCCGCACCCGGGCCTCTCCAAGCTCGCCGCGACCGGTGACGCCCACCTGAGCGCGATGGCGTTCGGCCCGGACGGGCTCACCCTGGCCCTCGCCGACTCGGACGGCAGGACCGCGCTGTGGACCATCGGGGACGACGACGCGTTCCCCTGGTTCTCCACCCAGCTGGCCACGCTGAACACCGCGGACGGCGCGGTCGGGTCGCTGGCCTTCAGCGCGGACGGCCGCACCCTGACCACGGTCGGCACCGCACGCCGGACGGCCACGCTGTGGAGCACGAAGGGCCGGTTCGCCAAGGAGCCGATCGCCACGCTCCCCTGGCCGCTCACCGGCCGCGTCGTGGGCCTGGAGTTCGGGCCGGACAACCGCTCGCTGCTCGCGGCGGGCCGGCAGGGTCCGGCGGTGCCGTGGGACCTGACCGATCCGGCCGCCCCGGTCCAGGGGGCCACCGTGCCCCTGCTCGGCAGCACTGTCGACGGGATCACGCTGAGCCCGGACGGCCGCACCCTCGCGGTGACCGGGGTGAACAAGACCGTCACGCTGCTCGACATGACCCGGCCGGACGCGCCGGCACTGCTGTCCACGCTCGACGACGGCGGGGACCTGATCTACACGGTGACGTTCAGTCCGGACAGTCGTACCCTCGCGGTCGGCCGCCGCGACGGCAAGACGACCTTGTGGGATGTCACGGACCGGGAGAAGCCGGTCTCGCGCACCGTGCTCGCGCTCCGCACGACGTTGACCACCATCGCGTTCGCGCCGGACGGGCGCACCATGGCCGTCGGTGAGGGCTACAACGTGTCGCTGTGGGACGTGACGAACCTGGCCGCCCCGGCGCGGCTCACCTCGATCCCGCTGAAGGACTGGATCAGTTTCACCGCGAACACGCTGGTGTTCAGCCCGGACGGGCGCACCCTGGCGGCCGGCGCCGACGACGCGACGGTCCTGCTGTGGGACGTCGCCGACCCGGCACAGCCCCGCCGGGTCGCCGCGCTGACCGGGCACACCAACGCGGTGCTGTGGGTGGCCTTCACCCCGGACGGCCGCTCCCTCGCCAGCGCCAGCATCGACGACACCATCATGCTGTGGGACATCGCCGAGATGTCCGACCCGGTCCCGTACGCCACGATCAAGACCCCGGACCTGCAGAGCTACAACGTGGCGCTCAGCCGGGACGGGCGCACCATCGCGGCCGGCGGCACGTACGGCGCGCCGAGCAAGAACGTCACGCTCTGGGACGTCCGGGTGCCGGCGGACCTGGCGGCCGACCCGGCCGGGAACGCGTGCCTGGTCAGCGGGCGGGGGCTGACCGCGGACGAGTGGAAGAGCTACGTCCCGGAGCTACCGCACCGGTCCACCTGCTGACGGAGCGGCCGGCACCCACAGGTCGGCGAAGACCCGCCGGGCCAGGTCGAGGTGCGGCCGGGCCTGGTCGGGGTCACCGGCGTCCCGCCACGCCGCGGCGAGGCCGTCGTGGGCGCGGGCCGTCTCGTACCGGTCGCCGATCTCCTCGGCCAGGTCCAGCGCCGCACCGTGCTGACGGCGGGCGTCGTCGGCGTCCCCGGCGGCGAGCAGCACCTGGCCGAGGTCGTTGAGCGCCTCCGCCTCGCTGGCCCGGTCGCCGATCCGCCGGTGCAGCACCAGCGCGCGGCGCAGGTGCCCGGCCGCCTCGGTGAGCCGGTCCTGGCGGGCGTGCACCGCGGCGAGGTCGCTCAGCACGTACGCCTCCGCGGTCCGGTTGCCGGTGCGCCGGACGGCGTCGAGGCTCTCCTCGAGGTGGGCGGCGGCCTTGCCGAGGTTTCCTTCCTGGTCCGGCAGCCGGGCCAGCAGCGACAGCACGTACGCCTCGCTGAACCGGTCACCGAGGGTGGCGTAGCGGGTCAGCGCGGCGTCGTACCGCCCCGCCGCCGACGCCGGGTCGCCGAGCCGCGCGTCGATCAGGCCCAGCCGGACCAGCGCGTCGGCCTGACCGGCGTCGTCACCGAGGTGCTCGTACAGCGTCCGCGCCCGCTGGTAGTGCTCGGCGGCCCGCCGGTAGTCGCCCAGCAACCAGGAGACGCTGCCCAGGTCCCGCATCACCAGGGCCTCGGCCGCGTGCTCGCCGAGGTCCGCGTAGAGGACGAGCGCCTGCTGGTACGTCGTGGCGGCCTCGTGCGGACGCCCCTGACGGCGGTGCAGCCGGCCCAGGTGGGACAGCGCCCGGGCCTGCGCCGAACGGTCGCCGACCGCGCGGGCGGCGGACACCGCGGACGCCATCACGGTGGCCGCCTCGGCGACCGGCCCGCCCGCGTCGAGGTGCGGGAACAGCGCCTCGGCCAGCGCGATGGTGTGCCGGTGGAAGCCGTGCGCCGCGCCGTGGACGCAGATCACCGCGAGGTTCGCCCGTTCCGCCTCGAGCCAGTCCCGGGCCGCGCCGGCGTCACCGTCGCTCGCCGCGGCCAGGTAGTGGTCGAACAGGCGATGCAACGCGGCCCGCCGGTCCGGTTCGGCGTCGTGCTCGGCGGCCAGCCCGGCGGCGTAGGCGCGCAGCAACCCGTGCATGGCGTACCGGCCGCCCCGCCCGGCCTGGACCAGGCTGGCCCGGGCCAGCACGCCGAGCAGCCGCCGCGCCTCGCCGGGCTCGACACCGGTCAGCGCGGCCACCGCGTCGACGTGCGCGGACTCCCCCGGGTGCAGCCCGAGCAGCCGGAACACCCGGGCTGCGGCGTCCGGCAGGCTCCGGTACGACCACGAGAACACCGCCCGGACCTCGGCCCGCTGGTCGCCGCCCGCGGCGAGCAGGTCGAGCCGCACCTGGTGGTCGTCCAGCTCGGCGACGAGCTCGGCCAGCGGCACGTCGGCACGGTCGGTGGCCAGCCCGGCGGCGATCCGCAGCGCCAGGGGCAGCCGGGCGCACGCGGTGGCCAGGGCCTGGGCGGCGGCCGGCTCGGCGGTCACCCTCGTACCGATCAGGGTGTGCAGCAACCCGAGCGCGTCCGGCAGCGGCAGCAGGTCGAGCATCACCCGCTCGGCGCCGTGCACCGCGACCAGGCCGGGCAGCGAGTCCCGGCTGGTGATCAGAACCAGACACGACCCGGTGCCGGGCAGCAGCGGCCGCACCTGTTCCACCGAGGCCGCGTCGTCGAGCAGCACCAGCATCCGCCGGCCGGTCAGCTCGGAGCGGAACCGGCCGGCACGCTCGTCGACACCCGGCGGGATCTCCGGCCCGCGCACCCCGAGCGCGGTGAGGAACCCGGCCAGGGCGTCCGCGACGGCCACCGGCTGCTCCGCGTCGTAGCCGCGCAGGTTCACGTAGAGCTGCCCGTCCGGGAACCCGTCCCGGACGCGGTGCGCCCACCGCACGGCCAGCGCGGACTTGCCGACGCCGGCCGTGCCGGAGAGCAACGCCACGGTCAGCGGTGGCTCACCACCGCCCGGCGACACCAGCAACCTGTCCAAGGCGGAGAGTTCCCGGGTACGACCGGTGAAGGCCCGGACATCGGCCGGCAACTGTGCCGGAACGGTCACCGCGGCGGCGGCCGGTGCGCCGACCGGCAGCTCCAGAGCGGCGTCGGCGGCGAGGATCTGCTCGTGCAGCCGGCGCAGCCCGGCGCCCGGATCGCTGCCCAGCTCGTCAGCGAGGGACCGCCGGATCCGCCGGTACTGCTCGTCCGCGTCGGCCTGCCGCCCGCACCGGTACAGCGCCAGCATCGCCTGCCCGGCCAGGCGTTCGTCGAGGGGATGTTCCGCCACGGCGGCGCTCAGCCCGGCCAGCAGTTCACCGTGCCGGCCCAGCCGGAGCAGCACGTCGTAACCGTCCAGTTCGGCGGCGAACCGTTCGTCGAGCAGCGCGCGTCGTGTCGCGTTCAGCCACGGCGTGTCCAGCCCGGC
Source organism: Actinoplanes palleronii (assembly GCF_016862315.1). Classification (GTDB taxonomy): domain Bacteria; phylum Actinomycetota; class Actinomycetes; order Mycobacteriales; family Micromonosporaceae; genus Actinoplanes; species Actinoplanes palleronii. The sequence goes on from NZ_BOMS01000001.1 coordinate 10,011, forward strand.
GAACGGCTCGCCCCGCCACAGGTCCAGCGCCTGCCCGATCAGGTCGGCGGCGGCCCGGTCGGACTCCGCGGCCCGGCCCAGCGCCGTCAACCGGCGGAACCGGTGCAGGTCCACGGTCTGCGGATCCACGGTGAGCAGGTAACCGCCGGGTTCGCGCCGGATCGCCACGCCCGGCGCCCCGGCGATCGCGCCGCGCAGCCGGGACAGGTAGCTGTAGAGCGCGCCGGCCGCCCGCTGCGGTGCCTGCCCGCCCCACACCCGGTCGATCAACTGGTCCACGGTGACCGGACGCCCGGCCTCCACCAGCAGCACACCCAGCACGCACCGCTGCCGGGCATGCCCCAGGTCGGCGGACACCCCGCCGATCCGGGCCTCCACCACACCGAGCACACCGAACTCCACCGCCAACTGACCTCCACACGCTCGTCTCCTACCAGCGGATTCAAGAAATCCACCAGGAAAGTACGAGTCTCCCATGCTTCGTACAAGGTCAACCGGCAAGCATCGACGTCGTTGCAGGGCAGCGGGTCGCTCTCGCCCGGTTACGGAAACGTACGGGGGAATCGGGACGCCATCGCGCCACGAGAGAGGCGATGAGCGACCTGCCCTGCAACAGCGCTCCGCTTCGAGACCGCAGCCGGATTCGAACCGGCGTGTACCGCTTTGCAGGCGGGCCCCTGGCCACTCGGGCATGCGATCGTGTCGTGCGTGCGGGCGGCAGGATTCGAACCTGCTCAGCGAAGCACCCGGTTTACAGCCGGGCCCGACTCTCCATCGTCGGCGCGCCCGCGTGACGTGTAACCACGCTGTGCCCTCGGCGCGACTCGAACGCGCACCACCGGCGTCCTCAACGCCGGGCCTCTGCCAGTTGGGCTACGAGGGCCTTGGTTTCCCATCAGGATCAAAAACAAAAAACCGCCATTCCCGTACGAGGGAACGGCGGCGCGTATCACGCGAGAGCGGGCTCAGCCGCGCCACCGGTCCGGGGCGAGATAGCGGTACGCACACAGCATGATCGTGATCTCCCTGATCAGTCCTCCGGGCGGTGCCGCCCGAAGCTGTGTCCCACCCTAGAAGCCCCGCCCCGGAGCCGGCAACACGTTTATCCGCCGATGTGGAACCGCTCGTCGACGGCGAGCCCGGCCAGCGTCCGCGTGTCGAACGGCAGCTGGGCGAGCGCGTCCTTGGGCGTGCCGTCCCGGTTGGTGGCCAGCGCCCGGCTCTGCCCCACGAAGACCACCACGTCGTCGTCCCAGCGGTACGCGGCCCACTGGCCGAGCCGGCTGTCACCGCCGGCGGCGGGTGTGGCGACACCCACCTTCGCCGCGCCGACCTGCTGCACCTGGCAGTCGCCGCCCATCCCCCAGAACGCCGTCGCCAGCTTGCACGGGTCGTCCGGCAGGGTGTTGTCCGACTCGTGCACCTCGACCAGGACCTGCCCGAGGCCACCGCCCTTGGCGAGCGCCGCGGTCGCCAGGTAGCTCCACTCCGGGTTCTCGATCGCCGCCTGGTGCCACTGCAGGTCGGACCCGTCGTCGAGCTGGCCGCGCGGGGTGGCGTACCCGCTCGGGACGACCTTCAGCAGGTCGGCGAGCAGCTGCTTGCCGCTCTGGTAGCGGGGCCCGGTGTCGGCGGTGGCGTCCCCGCTGGCCTCGGCCGGCCAGGACGGCTCGGTCTCCTCCTCCTGCGGTGTCGCGGACGGTCCCGGTGTCGCGGACGGGCCTCGTGAGGCGATCACGCTCGGCGTGGCGGCCGGTGCCGCGACCGGGATCCCGCCCTCCGGGCCGGCATCACCGGAGAGGTAGTGGGCCGGCACGATCGTCACCGCGGCCAGGGCCGCGAACGCACCGGCACAGGCGAGCAGCGTACGACGGCGCCCCGCGGCCCGCCGCCCCGCCGCGATCACGGTGGCCGACTGCATCGGTGGCGGCTCGGAACTCTGCGTCACCACGCTCCGCAGCGCCTCGCGGAACTCGGTCTCCTCCATGGTCTTCCCCCTCATTCGGCGGTGACGGGCGCGCCGATGAGCGCGCGCAACGTGGCCAGCCCGCGGGCGGACTGACTCTTGACCGTGCCGCTGGTGCAGCCGAGCGCCGCGGCGGTCTCCTCGATGCTGAGGTCCTGCCAGTAGCGCAGCACCAGCACGGCACGCTGCCGGGCCGGCACGTCGGCCAGCGCCCGCAGCAGCATCAGCCGGTCCTCGGCGGGCACGTCCGGCGCCGCCCGCTCGATCGGCTCGTGGTGCGGTCGTTCCCGGCGCCACCAGCCCCACCGGCCCTCGTCGATGAAGGCGCGGATCATCACTTGGCGGGCGTACGGGTCCAGCGACTCCTGCTTGCTGATCCGGTCCCAGCGCAGATAGAGCTTGGTGAAGGTGGTCTGCACCAAGTCCTCCGCCCGGTGCCAGTTGCCACAGAGCAGGTACGCCGTGGCGCGCATGCTGCCTGACCGGGCCGCGAAATACTCCGCGAACGCCTCGTCACGGTCACTCATGCAATCCCCCATCGGTCATCGGTCGCGGTAAGCACGAGGCCGACGGGCGCCAGGGTTGCACGAGAATCCTTTCTAGACCGTACGTTCTGGAATTGGTAGGGTGTTGCCCGTGGGACGAACCAAGGAATTCGACGTCGCGGACGCGCTGGAGCGGGCGATGCGGCTGTTCTGGAGCAAGGGTTATGCGGCCACGTCGATCGCCGACCTGGTCACCGCGACCGGGGTGGCGCGGGCCGGGCTCTACGCCACGTTCGGCGACAAGCACGAGCTCTACCTCAAGGCCCTCGACGCGTACGCCACGGCCCGCGACCCGGCGCTCGTGGCCCGCCTGTCCGGCGCCGGTCCGGCACTGCCCGCGGTGTACGCGCTGATCACCGACTACGCCGACGCCGACCAGGCCAGGGCGGGCTGCTTCGTGGTGAACGCGGCGATCGAGCGGCTGCCCGCCGACGCCGGGGCCGCGCTCACCGTGGAGGCCAGCTGGTCGGCACTGGAGGCGGCGCTGACCGCCGCGTTCAGCCGGGCCCGGGCGGCCGGCGAGCTGGTCGCCGACGCCGACCCGGCCGCGCTGGCCCGCCTGGTGCTGGTGCTGCTGCAGGGCATGCGCGTCGTCGGCCGCGGCCGGCCGGGCAGCGGGCGCGCCACCACGGCCGCCGCACAGGCGATCACGATGATCGGCACTCTCACTCCCATTATTTGACCGTACGTTCTAGAAAACGGGGATCTCATGACGGAACGTTTCGCGGGAAAGATCGCCCTGGTCACCGGCGGCGGCTCCGGGATCGGCCGGAACACCGCGCGGGCACTCGCCGCCGAGGGTGCGACCGTGATCGTCGCCGGGCGCAACCGGGCCGCGCTGGAGGAGGCCGGCGGGATCCCGATGGTCGCCGACGTCAGCGTCGAACAGGACGTCGCGGCGCTGCTGGACGCGATCGGCGAGAAGTTCGGGCGGCTCGACGTGGCGGTCAACAACGCCGGGGTGTTCGGCGGCGGGATGCCGCTCGCCGAGATGCCCAGCCCGGAGTGGGACCGCCTGGTCGCGACGAACCTGACCGGCGTCTACCTGGCGATGAAGCACGAGATCGGGCTGATGCGCCCGACCGGCGGCACGATCGTCAACGTCGCCTCGAACATCGGCGCGCACGGCCGGCGCCCGGGCCTGGGCGCCTACGCGGCCACCAAGGCCGCGGTCAGCGCCCTGACCCGCAACACCGCCCTGGAGTACATCCGTGACGGCATCCGGATCAACGCGGTCAGCCCCGGCCCGGCCGACACGACGATGTCGCTGCACCCCGGCGAGACGCCCGACGACCGGGCCGCACGACTGGCGGCCGGCCTGCCGATCGGCCGGGTCGGCTCCCTCGACGAGATCACCTCCGCCATTCTGTGGCTGGCCTCCCCGGAGTCCGCTTTCACCGTCGGCCACGACCTGGTCATCGACGGCGGCGCCACCGCCTGACCGGCCCGGCACGGTGGCGGCTGGTGCTCAGGGTTGCCTCCCGGGCGTGAAGGCACCCCTGAGCACCAGCCGGCCTCGCTACTTCGGGGCGTTCAGGTCGTCGAGGGCCTTCTCGGCGCCGCGGTGCAGCGGCACCGGTGCCGTCCGGCGGGCCGTCGAGAGGCTGATCTCCTTGGCCGCGGCGTTCGCCTGTTCGAGCTGGGGTTTGCGGTCGAAGAGCGTCCTGGTGAGGACGCAGGCGACGTCCGGGTCGAGGTCCGCGCGGACCAGCAGGTAGTTCGGGACGACGATGGTCTTGACGTCGGCCGGCTGCCGGTACGTCGCGGCCGGGACGGTGCCCTCCTGATAAACCTCGTTGATCTTCTGGAGGGCCGGGAGCAGCGGGGTGACGTCGAGGAACGCGACCTGATCCTTCGCGGTCGTCAGCAGGTCGGTGATGCCGGGGGTGGGCAGCCCGCCGGACCAGAACAGCGCGTCGATCGAACCGTCCTTCATCCCGTCGACGGTCTTGGTGAGGTCGAGTTTCTGGGCGCTGACGTCCGTCGCCGGGTCGAGGCCGGCCACGGTCAGCATCCGGTTCGCGATCACCTCGGTGCCGGACTTCGGCGAGCCGGTGGAGACCCGCTTCCCCTTCATCCCGGCCACGTCCTCGATGCCCGCGGCCTTGCGGACGATCACCTGGGTGTAGTTGGTGTGAATCCGCGCCAGGGCGGCGACCGGCTGCTTCGCGGTGAAGCTGTTCGTGCCGTTGACCGCGTCCGCGGCCGTGTCGGCGAGCGAGAACGCCACGTCGTAGCTGCCCGCGACGAGCTGCTGGATGTTCTGCACCGACGCGCCGGTCTCGGCCGCGGTCGCCTGCACCCGGCTGCCGGACGCGTTCACCTGCTCGGCGAACGCGTTGCCGAGCGCGAAGTAGACCCCTGTCGCGTTGCCGGTCGCGATGCCGACCCGGGTGTCCTGGCCGACCTGGCAGGTGACGTCGCCACCGGCGTCGGTCGCGGCGGTGTCCTGCCGGCCACCACACGCGGCGGTGGCCAGGACGAGAGTGAGTGCGGTCGTCGCGGTCACGATTCTTCGCATGCTTCGCCTTCCTGATCAACGATCTCTTCCGGACGTCGTCGGGCCCGGGCCACGGCGGCGAGCAGCGCCGACCCGGCCAGTGCGGCCAGCCCGATCCCGATCGTGAGCGGCGCCAGGTACAGCAGGAACAGCCCGGCGATCCCGGCCAGGATCCGGCTCGGCAGCCCGGCCCGGCCCACCCCCGGCACCCCCAGCCACCGGTCGCCACGGCCAGCCCGAGCACCGCGAGTGCCGCCGCCGCGCTGGTCCACAGCACGCCGAGCGCCGGGCCGCGGGCCAGCAGGTACTCGCCCCGGTCTGTGAACACGAAGGCGATCGGCGCGAGGAAGGCCGGCAGCGCGTACTTCAGGGCCTGCCACATCGTCGGCATGGTCCGCCCGCCGGTGATCGCGCTCGCGCCGACGGCGGCGAGCGCGGTCGGCGGGGTGACCTCGGAGAGCACCGAGTAGTAGAAGACGAACATGGCCGCGGCCGGCGCGCTCACCCCGAGCCCGAGCAGCGCCGGCCCGATAATCACCCAGCCGATGATGAAGCTCGCGGTGACCGGCACCGCCAGGCCCAGGATCGCGAGCGCCACCGCGGCCAGCAGCACGGTCAGCGCGAGCACCGCGGCCGGATTCCCGGTGATCGCCTGCGCGCCGTTGACCAGCAGCGACGCCAGCTGCGCACCGAGCCCGGTCTTGGTGGTGATCGCGGTGATCACGCCGGCCGCGGCACAGACCGCGACGACCGGGAGCACCCCGCGCACCCCGGCGGCGAGCGCCTGGAACAGCCGGGCCGGGGTCAGCCACGCGTGGCGGTCCAGGTAGGACTGCGCCACCGCGAGCAGGGTGGCGTAGACCACGGCCCGGGTGGCGCTCTCGCCGAGCGCGAGCAGCACGACGATCAGGATCAGCGACGAGAAGTGGTAGCCGAACCGGGTCAGCAGCCGCCCCGCGCTGGTAGCCGGCAGGTCCACGGCCCGGACCCCGAACCGCCGCACGTCGATCTCCACGGCCAGGATGATGCCCAGGTAGTAGAGCAACGTCGGGATCATCGCCCAGCCGAGCACGGTCAGGTAGGACACGTCGAGGTACTCCGCGACGATGAACGCGGCCGCGCCCAGCGTCGGCGGCGACAGGATGGCGCCCACCCCGGCCGCGGCCAGCATCCCGCCGGCCTGCTCGGGCGGGTACCCGGCCCGGCGCAGCATCGGCCAGGTGACCGCGCCGACGCTGACCGCGGTCGCGGTGCCCGAGCCGGAGACCGTGCCGAGCAGGAACCCGGCGGCGACCGCGGTCCGCCCGGCCGCGCTGCGCGACCTGCGGAAGGCGGCCACCGACAGGTCGACGAAGAACCGGCTGGCGCCGGAGAGGTCCAGCACCGCGCCGTAGATGGTGAACAGCACGATGTACGTCGCGGCCACGTCGAGCGGGGTGCCGTAGAACCCGCTCCCGGAGTTGTAGAGCGCGTCGACGATCTGCCCGAAGTCGAGCCCGGCATGCGCGATCGGCCAGTGCTGCGGGAGCAGTCCGCCGTAATAGCCGTACAGAAGAAAAACCGCGCAGACGACCGGCAACGCCCACCCGGTGGTCCGCCGCGCGGCCTCGACCACCAGCACCAGCAGAACCGCGCCGAACACGACGTCGACCGGTTCGAGCAACCCTTGCCGGTCGAGGAAGCCGTCGTACCCACCGCCGAACGGATTCACCGGATACAGACAGACCAGCAGGGCGACGCCCGCGAGGATCCGGTCCGTCCAGGTCGGCGTGTCGTCGCGGTCGACCCTTGATTTGTACGCGAGGAAGACCAGCGGAAGCGTCCCCGCCAGGAACAGGATCAGATAGAACTGGCTGCCCTGAGCGAGCGGCCGGAACACTTGCCAGAGCGCGAAGACCCCGACCGCGGCAGCGACCACCGAGACGACCGATCCGGCCCACCCGGCCAGCTTCCGAGCCGGCCGCTCCTCGTCGTCATAGTGCAACGCCCCCGGCTCATCGACCGCAAGAGATCGACCATCGCCCATGGATGGACATTACTACGCCCGCACCTACCTGGGCTTACTGATCATCAGCGCCCACATGTGCGGCTCGGGCAGGGACGGGTTGGCCGCGGCGGCGCCGGCCAGATCCGGTCGGCGAGCAGGGCCAGGAGCCGGTCGGCCGGCAGGCGCGGGCAGGCCGCTGCCGCCCGGCGGACGTGCTCGTCCGGGTCGGTGGTGAGGTGGTCGATCAGGTCGGGCGCGGCGTGCGGATCGCGGACCGCGAGACGCCGGACGGCCGGATCCGGGTCGCCGGCGAACCGGGCCAGGTCCGCGGTGGGGAAGTTCGGCAGGTGCGGGTGGCGCGCGGCGCCCGCGCCGCCCGCCTCGGCTGCCGCACGCGGCAGCGCGCCGCACGCGGCACCGCGCCGCCCACCGCGGCGGGCGGCGCTACCTGGAGGGTCAGCCGACCTCGCGGAGGCGGGCGGCGGTCTTTTCCGGGGTGGTGTCGCTGATCCAGGCGGCCATCGCGGACTCGACGCCGGCCAGGTATTTCAGTTTGCCCGGGGCGCGCAGCACGCTGAACACCTGCAGGTGCAGGCGGAACAGGTCGCGGCCCGCGCGGACCGGCGCCTGGTGGACGCCGGCGATGTAGGGCAGCGGTTCCGGGCCGGGGAAGTACCGGTCCAGGCGGCCGAGCACGTCGAGGTAGATCCGGGCCAGGTCGTCGCGTTCCGGGCCGGTCAGCTCGGTGAGGTCGGCGACGTCGCGGTGCGGGGCCAGGTGCACCTCGACCGGCCAGCGGGCCGCGGCCGGGACGTAGGCGGTCCAGTGATCGGTGCCGGTCACCACGCGGCGGCCGGAGCGGCGTTCCGCGTCCAGGATGTCGCGGAACAGGTTGCCGCCGGTCCGCTCCCGGTGCCGTTCGGCCATCTCCAGCATCCGGGCCGCTTTCGGCGGCACGAACGGGAACGCGTAGATCTGGCCGTGCGGGTGCGGCAGGGTCACGCCGATCTCCTTGCCGCGGTTCTCGAACACGAAGACGTGCTCGACACCGGGCTGTCTGCCCAGCTCCGCGGTGCGGTCGGCCCAGGCTTCGATCACCGTGCGGGCGCGGTGCGGCGTGAGGCTGCCGAACGACCCCTGCGGGGCCGACGAGAAACACACCACTTCGGTACGACCGTCGGCCGCCTGCACCGGCCACAGCGGGTCCCCGTCGAGCAGCGAGTCCTCGCCGCCGTTGCGGGGGGACAGCGCCGGGAACCGGTTCTCGAAGACGACCACGTCGTAGTCGGCCTCGGCGATCTCGGTCGGGAACCCGCCCGGCACGGTCGGGGCCAGGGGATCCTGGTCGGCCGGCGGCATGAACGTCCGGTCGTTGCGGTGCGACGCCATCGCGATCCACTCGCCGGTCAGCGGGTCGTACCGCACCTCGGCCCCGCCGCGCAGCACCTCCGACGCGGGCGGCAGCGGCCGGGTGTCCTCGGCCTGCCGCACCGCTGCGCCGGAGACGTACGGCTCGGTGTCGTCGAAGTAGATGATCTCGCGGCCGTCGGCCATCCGGCGCGACGTCTTGCGGACCCGGTGCTCGTGGGGCGGCTCGACGGTGGTGCTGCGGCCGATCACCCGGATCGCGTCGATGGCGAGCAGCTGGGAGCCGGCCGCGACGAGCCGGTCCCGGGCCTCCTCCGGCACCGACACCGAGGAGACCGTGGCCAGCGGCAGCAGGTGCAGGGTGAGCGCGGCGCCGGCGCGGTACCCGGCGTCGACCAGGTTGACCTGCCAGCGGGAACCGTCCCAGAACCGGTCGGTCACGGTGACCCCGTCGACGCGCAGCTCACCGACGTCACCGGCCCAGTCGATCTCGAGCAGCGCGTCGTGGTCCGGGTCGGCGGCCCACTCCGGCAGCTCCAGCCGGTACGCCGCGGCGTGCTCGTCGAACGCCACCCGGCCCGGTGCGGACGAGCGGCCGTCGTGCTTGCCGTACTCGGCCGGCACCGCGGCGGCGGGCCGGATCTCGACGGCGGTCACGTCCACGGCCACCGGGGTGTGTGCCGGCGCGATCGGCAGGTCGACGAAGGTGCGCGCGGACGGGTCGTACGTTCGTACCGAAGGAATCGCAGCGGCCTTGACCGTGATCTGCCCGGACGCGTCCCACTGCAGTTCGTCGTCGCTGAGCAGGACCCGGCGGCCGCCCGCCTCGGTGACCCAGGCGGACCCGGCGGTCCCGGCCGGCAGGACGAGCACGTCGAGCGTGCCGGACTCCGCGGTGAGCCGGAGCGGTTCGAGGCCCGGGGTGACCTCCTGAACCGTCACCTCGCCGTCCACCACGTGGGCGATCTCCGGGCGGATGCCGGCCTCGGCGAGCAGCACCAGGGTCGGCACCGCGCCGGGCAGCACGGTGAGCGCGGACGCGGTGGCCCAGGCCAGGCGCACCCCGCCGGCGGTCAGGTTGACCGGCCAGCGGGCCAGGGTGCCGGCCGGGATGTCCACCGGGTGGGACGGGAATTCCAGCTCACGGTCACCGAGGACGACCCGGAACCGGGCCCCGCGGTACGTGTCGAGCGGGAAGTGCGGCTGGTGCCAGGCCACGAACAGGAACCCGGTGTCGCCGTCGCTGCGCAGCGCCCAGCGCAGGGTGGCGCTGTCCTCGACGCCGTCCGGTCGCACGTCGGGCAGGCTGGACGGCATGTCGGCGAGCCGGGCGCCGAACGCGGCCAGGAACGTGTGCTGGCGGCGCAGCTCGGCGTGGCTGCCGGAGAGCGCGCCGGCCTCACCGATCGGCGCGTGGAAGTCGTAGCCGAGCCGCGGCAGGTCGTTCGGGTACCCGGTGGCGTGCGACTCCTGCATGCCGTCCGGCGCGCTCGGGTTCGTGCCGCCGGCGTACATGTAGTAGCCCTGCCAGGCCGAGCCGTTGCCGATCTTGCAGTGTGCGATGGTGGCCACGTCGAGCGCCGAGGGACGCGGCCGCCGGTGGTACGCGGTGGCCATCCCGCCGGCGAGTTCGCAGGTCGCGGCCGGGAACTCCGCGGACGGGACCCGCGGGCCACCCTTGGCGGCCTCGATGTTCTGCGCGCGCCGCACGTCGGCGCCGATGCCCGGGTCGTCCCAGACGTGCGAGAAGAAGTAGTGGTCCCGGAAGTTCGGGGCCCAGGGTGCGTCCGAGTCGACCCAGAAGCCGTCGCCGTACCCGCCGTAGAGCGGCAGCACCTCGCCGTCGGGCAGCTCGGCGCTGTCCCAGGCGGTGGCGGTCCAGAGCGGCGCGGACATGCCGGCCTCCCGGGACATCCGCTTGAGTGTGCTCAGGTGCCCGGGCTGGGTGTAGAGCTCGTTCTCGATCTGGATGCCGAGCACGGTGCCGGACGCCGAGGCCCGCCCGTCCAGCGCGCCGCCGATCGCGGCGAAGAACTCCTCGACCATGACCAGGTAGTCCGGGTCGTCGGTGCGGTGCCGGACCGGGGCCTGCTGGACCCAGTCCGGGAAGCCGCCGTTGCGGCTCTCGGCGTGCACCCACGGGCCGACCCGCAGCACCACGTCGAGGCCGATCTCGTCGGCCAGGTCGACGAACGCGGCCAGGTCGAGGTTGCCGTCGAAGCGGTATTCACCGCGCGCCGGCGAGTGGTGCAGCCAGAAGATGTAGCTGGCCACCACGGTCACGCCGCCGGCCTTCATCTGGCGCAGGCGCTCGGCCCAGCGGTGCCGTGGCACCCGGCTGTAGTGCAGCTCGCCGGAGACCGGGACGACCGGCACGCCGTCCTTGATCAGGAACCGGTTGGTCAGCGAGAGACCGGCCCGGACGTCCTCGGCGTTGCTCATCCGCGGCCGGCGCAGCGGCGTCGCCCACGGGGTGTGGCGCACGGAGAGCGGCTCGGGCCACGTCAATGGGTCAGTGGGCACGAGAACCCCTCCTTTGGTTAGGACTGTAACCGGTCACAGCCTTGCAGGGCCGAAGGATACACAAGGTTAACGGCTTGGAAGCAAGGTCTTGACACACAGCCGTAACAGCAGCACTGTAACCGGTCACAGGCATCGACCACCGGTTCGAGCCCGTTCCCCCGCTTCTTCTCTCCCGATCAATTCCGATCAAGGAGGATCGATATGTTCAAGAAGATCGCCCCTGTGTTGGCGACCCTTACCGCCGCGGCCCTGTTCACCAGCGCGTGCAGCAGTTCGGACGACAAGGCCGACGATAGCGCCACCAGCAACGAGAAGGTCGCCCTGACCTACTGGAGCTGGGCGCCGAACATGGACAAGGTCGTCGAGGGCTGGAACTCGACGCACCCGAACATCCAGGTCACGGTCAACAAGCAGGACGGCGGCGACCCGGCCGTCACCAAGCTGCTGACCGCGATCAAGGCCGGCAGCGGCGCGCCGGACGTGATGCAGGCCGAGTACCAGAAGATCCCCACTCTGGTCTCCGCCGACGCGCTCGCCGACATCGCCAAGGAGGCCGGCTCGCTCAAGGACAAGTTCCCGGCGGCCGCCTGGAACAGCGTCACGCTGGGCTCGGACGCGGTCTACGGCGTCCCGCAGGACTCCGGCCCGCTGATGTTCTTCTACCGCTCGGACGTCTTCGACAAGAACGGCCTGGCCGCTCCCAAGACCTGGGACGACTACGCCGCGGCCGCCGAGAAGATCCACAAGGCGAACCCGAAGCAGTACATCGGCACGTTCTCGGCGAGCGACGCGGGCCTGTTCACCGGCCTCGCCCAGCAGGCCGGCGCGTCCTGGTGGGGCGTGAACGGCGACTCCTGGACCGTCAACATCAACGAACCGGCCACCCAGAAGGTCGCCGCGTACTGGGGCGGCCTGGTGGAGAAGGGCGTCGTCGACAACAAGCCGATGTACACCCCGGAGTGGAACGCCGCGCTCAACGACGGCTCGCAGGTCGGCTGGGTCTCCGCGGTCTGGGCGCCCGGTGTGCTCGAGGGCAGCGCCAAGGACACCAAGGGCAAGTGGAAGGCCGCCACCATGCCGCAGTGGGACGCGGCCAGCCCGGCGACCGGCAACTGGGGCGGCTCGGCGACCAGCGTCACCACCCAGAGCAAGCACCCGAAGCAGGCCGCCGAGTTCGTGGCGTGGCTCAACAGTGACCCGGCCGCGCTCAAGCTGCTGGCCGGCACGGCGAACGTCTACCCCGCCGCGAACGACACCACCACCATCCTGACCACGCCGCCGGCGTTCTTCGCCGACCAGGCCGACTTCTACACGATCGCCGCCGACGCCGCGAAGGCCACCAAGCCGTTCACCTACGGCCCGAACGTGAACGTCGCCTACAGCGCGTTCAACGACGCCTTCGGCAAGGCCGCCGAGTCGAAGAAGGCCGCCGCCTTCACCGAGTCGCTCGCGACCGTCCAGAAGGCGACCGTCGACGACATGAAGAACAGCGGCTTCACCGTCGCCGGATGACGTGCGCCGGGCGGGACGCCACCGGTGTCCCGCCCGGTCCTCACAGGAAGGTCTCGGCGATGTCGCTGACCACCCCAGCCCCCAGTCCCACCATCGCCGCGGCCCGCCCCGCGGCCGCGAAGAAGGCCCGGCAGGCGTCCCGGCGGGCCGGCGTCCCGTACGCGTTCCTCGCCCCCGGCCTGCTGCTCTTCACGCTCTTCCTGGCCGCGCCGATCGTCTACGCCGGTTACCTGAGCCTGCGCAAGGTGAAGGTCAGCGGCCTCGGGCTCGGCGCGAAGTCCCGGACCGAGGTGTGGGCCGGGTTCAGCAACTACGTCCGGTCGATGACCGACCCGGAGTTCCTGCCCAGCGTCTACCGGATCCTCGGCTACGGCCTGATCGTGGTGCCCACCATGCTCGGCCTGGCCCTGCTGATGGCCCTGCTGCTGGACGCGAACCGCACCCGCCCCTGGATCGGCAGCTTCACCCGGATCGCGATCTTCCTGCCGTACGCGGTGCCGGCCGTGGTCGCGTCGCTGCTCTGGGGCTTCCTCTACCTGCCCCGGGTCAGCCCGATCACCGACGTCCTCGAGGCGTTCGGCCTGACCGCGCCGGAGCTGCTCTCCTCGTCCTGGGTGCTCTGGGCGGTGGCGAACGTGGCGATCTGGGGCGGCACCGGCTTCAACATGATCGTCATCTACACCGCGCTGAAGGCCGTGCCGACCAGCCTCTACGAGTCGGCCCGGATCGACGGCGCCTCGGAGCTGGCGATCGCCTGGCGCATCAAGATCCCGATCGTGATGCCGTCGCTGGTGATGACGTTCGTCTTCTCGCTGATCGCCACGCTGCAGGTGTTCGCCGAGCCGATGACGCTCAAACCGCTGAGCAACACGATCTCGTTCACCTGGACCCCGCTGATGAAGGTCTACCGGGACGCGTTCGTCCGCAACGACATCTACTCGGCCGCGGCCACCTCGGTGGTCATCGCGCTGGCGACGTTCCTGCTCTCCTTCGGGTTCCTCAAGCTCGTCGGCCGCCGGGCCTTCAACCAGGAAGACTGACCATGACCGTCCTGGCCGTTAAGAAGAGAAACAGCAAGACCGCCACCCTGCTCCTGCTCGTCGGCGCCGCTTACTGCCTGCTCCCGGTGATCTGGGTGCTGATCGCGTCGAGCAAGAGCGCGAGCGAGCTGTTCTCCACGTTCACGCTCGCGCCGAGCAGCCACCTGTTCGACAACCTCGCCGACCTGAGCGGGTACCGCGACGGGCTGTACTGGCGCTGGATGGCCAACACCGCGCTCTACGCCGGCGTCGGCGCGGCCGTCTCCACCCTGGTGTCCGCGATGAGCGGTTTCGCCCTGGCCAAGTTCGAGTTCCCGGGCAAGGGTTTCGTCTTCAACGTGATCCTGGCCGGCGTCCTGGTGCCCGGCGTCATCCTGGCCATCCCGCAGTACCTGCTGCTGGCGAAGCTCGGGCTGACCAACACCTACTGGGCGGTGCTGCTGCCCAGCTTCATCAGCCCGTACGGCATCTATCTGGCCCGGATCTTCGCGGCCGCCGCGGTGCCGACCGAGATCCTGGAGGCGTCCCGGATCGACGGGGCCGGCGCCTGGCGCACGTTCGTCCGGGTGGTCATGCCGATGATGCGCACCGGGCTGGTCACGGTGTTCCTGTTCCAGTTCGTCGCGATCTGGAACAACTTCATGCTGCCGTACATCATGCTCGGGGACGACAAGCTCTACCCGCTCACGGTGGGCCTGAACGGCCTGCTCAACCAGGGTGCCAGCCAGCCCTCGATGTACACCGCGGTGGTCACCGGCGCCCTGGTGTCGATCGTCCCGCTGATCGCGCTCTTCCTCACCCTCCAGCGGTACTGGCAGGTCGACCTGGCCGCCGGTGGCGTCAAGGCATAGGGAACGGTAACCACTATGATCCCGAACGTGTCGCGCAAACGCCCCACCATCCGCGACGTCGCTCGCGAGGCCGGGGTGTCCTACGCAACCGTCTCGCGGGTCCTCAACGGCCGCGACTGGGTGAGCCCGGAGGCCGTGCGCGCGGTCCAGGACGCCATCTCGCGGACCGGGTACACGACCAACCAGCACGCCCGCTCGCTCGCCACCGGGCGCTCCGGATCGATAGCGTTCCTGCTGACCGAGCCGCAGCACCTGCTCTTCGAGGACCCGAACTTCTCGGTGCTGCTCCGCGGCGTGGCTCAGGCGCTCTCCGACCGGGAGCTGACCCTGATCCTGATGATCGCCTCCACCCCCGAGGAACGCATCCGGACGATCGCGTTCCTCAACGGCGGTCACGTCGACGGCGTGCTGCTGGTCTCGCCGCACTCCGGCGACCCGCTCCTGCAGCAGCTGGTCCAGGCCCAGGTCCCGATCGTGGCCTGCGGCCGGGTGCTCGGCCTGGAGGAGTCGATGAGCTCGGTCTCCGCCGACGACCGGGCCGGTGCGCGCACCGCGGTCGAGCACCTGATCGCCGCGGGCTGCCGGCGGATCGCCACGATCACCGGGCCGCTGGACACCTCCGGTGGCGTGGACCGGCTGGCCGGGTACACCGACGCGCTGATGGCGCACGGCCTGCCGATCGACCAGGACCTGATCGTGCACGGCGACTGGCGCCGGGAGAACGGCGCGTCCGGGATGCGGACCCTGCTGGCCCGGGTCCCGGACGTGGACGCGGTGTTCGCCGCGTCGGACGCCATCGCCGCGGCCACCCTGCCGGTGCTGCGCGAGAACGGCCGCAGCATCCCGGGTGACGTCCGGGTGGTCGGTTTCGACGACTCCGGGCTGGCGGCGACCACCGAGCCGCCGCTGAGCACGGTGCGCCAGCCCCTGGACCGGATCAGCGAGGAGATGGTCCGGCTCCTCGTCGACGTGATCAACGGGCGTACCCCGCTCTCCATCACCGTGCCCACCAGCCTCGTGCTGCGCAGCTCCTCCCCCGCCTGATCCTTTCGGGCCCCCCGGGGTCCGGCCTTGGTCTCCCCCTTCGGCCAAGGCCGGACTCCACCAGCAGAACGTCCCTTTTGTCGACAATGGACTGTCTTCAAGGAGCGTCCCATGAAAATTGCCGTGTCCCTCGCCGCCACCGCGCTCCTCCTGGTGCCGGCCACACCCGCCCTCGCCCACGACCGGCCGCACCAGCTGTCGATGCGCGGAGCGGACGTCTCCACCCTCCCCCGGGCCCTCGACCTCGGCGCGACGTTCTACGACGCCCGCGGCCGCCGCGCCAACCCCTACGAGATCCTCAAGCAGGCCGGCGTCAACTACGTCCGGCTGCGCGTCTGGAACAACCCGACCAGCGGCTACAACAACAAGGCCGAGGTGGTGCAGCAGGTCCGCGAGGCCAAGAAGCACGGCC
Source organism: Actinoplanes palleronii (assembly GCF_016862315.1). Lineage (GTDB taxonomy): Bacteria > Actinomycetota > Actinomycetes > Mycobacteriales > Micromonosporaceae > Actinoplanes > Actinoplanes palleronii. The sequence goes on from NZ_BOMS01000001.1 coordinate 25,759, forward strand.
TCAAGGTCCTGATCGACTTCCACTACTCGGACACCTGGGCCGACCCGGGCAAGCAGTTCGTCCCGGCCGCCTGGGCCGGGCACGACCTGGCCCAGCTGCAGAAGGACGTCTACGACTACACGTACGACGTCTGCAAGGCCACCCGGCCGGACAGCGTGCAGATCGGCAACGAGATCAACACCGGCATGCTCTGGCCGCGGGGTCAGGTGACCAACAGTGACTTCGGCCCGCTCGCGTCGCTGCTGAAGGCCGGCTACGACGCGACCAAGGCCTGTTCGAAGCACACCCAGGTCATGATCCACACGGCGAACGCCGGCAGTCTCGGCGCCGCGCAGTGGTTCTACGACGGGATCGCCGCGCAGGGCGTGAAGTGGGACATCACCGCGCTGTCCTACTACTGCATGTGGCACGGCGACCAGGCGAACCTCGCCACCGTCCTCGGCGACGTCCGGACCCGGTACGGCAAGCCCGCGGTGATCGCCGAGACGGCGTACCCGTACACCACCGACAACTACGACCACCTCGAGAACATCATCACCTCGGCCGCGCCGTGCGACGGGATCCCCGCCACGCCGCAGGGGCAGGCCCAGGAGTTCTCGCAGGTGCAGGACACCGCCCGGAGCGCCGGCGCGCTCGGCGTCTTCTACTGGGAACCCACCTGGACCGCGATCGACGGCAACGGCTGGGACAGCGAGGACATCGAGAACTCCGGCAACGCCTGGGAGAACATGGCGACCTTCGACGACCACGGACGGATCAACCCGTACGTCGTCTGGCGCCGCTGATGCTCATGGGGATCCACCGCCCCATGTCTCCTCCCCCTTAAGGAGAAGCAGTGAAGACATCCCTCCGAGCCCTCATCGGGTCCGCGCTCGCCGCGGTCACGCTGGTGGCACTCAACCCCGCTCCCGCACAAGCCGCCTCCCTCACCATGCTCGGCGCCGACGTCTCGACGCTGCAGCGCACGCTCGACCTGGGCGGCAAGTACTACACCGCCGCCGGGGTCCAGGCGGACCCGTACGACATCCTGAAGGGCGCCGGCGTGAACTACGCCCGGCTGCGCGTCTGGAACAACCCGGCCAGCGGCTACAACAACAAGGCCAAGGTGCTCCAGCAGGCGAAGGCGATCAAGGCCAAGGGCCTCAAGATCCTGATCGACTTCCACTACTCGGACACCTGGGCCGACCCCGGCAAGCAGTACCCGCCGGCCGCCTGGGCCTCGCACAGCCTCGCCACGTTGCAGACCGACGTCTACAACTACACCTACGACGTGTGCACCGCGCTCAAGTCGCAGGGCACCACCCCGGACAGCGTGCAGATCGGCAACGAGATCAACGTCGGCATGCTGTGGCCGAAGGGGCAGGTCGTGAACAGCGACTTCACCGCCCTGGCCGGCCTGCTCAAGCAGGGCTACAACGCGACCAAGGCCTGCAACAGCAGCACCCAGGTCATGATCCACACGGCCGACGCGGACAGTGACGCCAACGCGCGCTGGTTCTACGACGGCATCAAGGCGGCCGGCGTCTCCTGGGACATCACCGCGCTGTCCTACTACTGCATGTGGCACGGCACGCTGGCGAACCTCTACAACGTGATCGCCGACGTGAAGTCCCGCTACGCCAAGCCGGTCGTGGTCGTCGAGACCGCGTACATGTACACCACGGCGAACGCGGACAGCCAGTCGAACTCGATCCCCGGCACCACGACCTGCGACGGCCAGTCCGCGTCGAAGGCCGGCCAGGGCACCGAGTTCACCTGGATCCAGAACACCGCCCGCAACGCCGGCGCCATCGGCGTCTTCTACTGGGAACCCACCTGGTACGCGATCAGCGGCAACGGCTGGGACCCGGCGAACATCAACGGCACCGGCGACGGCTGGGACAACATGGCCACGTTCGACGCCACCGGCAAGTTCAACTCCTATGTGAAGTGGACCGCCTGACCGCTTCCGGTCACGACCCGGCCCGGCGTCCAGGTGGGCGCCGGGCCGGCGTTCTCAAGCCCCATGTGGTACGACCTGGGGCCATCACAGAAGCAGCTGCCCCGTCCCGGGGCTCCACGCCACGTGGCCCCGCCCTCCGGACCGCGAGGCAGCGCCGGGCTGAGGGCGGCCCCTCACCACGCGAGACCGCCCCACCCCGGACCGCCCGGCGTCTCCCGGTTCCCCGGCTGGCCGTCAGGGGTGGCCGCGGCCTCGCGCCGCCTCACGGGCGGGACTCGGCTCGTAGCCTGCGGACGAGCGCTCCCTAGTCGTACTGGAGAAGCGAAACGGCCTGGAGGAGAAGCGGGCGGTGTCGCTTCACAGCGGCACCGCCCGGAAATGATCAGACTGCGGCGGGCTCGGGGACCTCGCGGGTGGCGGCGGCCTTGCGCTCGAGGGCCGCGCCCTCGACGTCGAGCTCCGGCAGCCAGCGCAGCCAGTTCGGCAGCCACCAGGCGGAGCGGCCGAGCAGGGCCAGCGCCGCCGGTACCGCGATCATGCGGATCACGAACGCGTCGAACGCGATGCCGACGGCCAGCGCGAACGCGATCGGCTTGACCGTGTCGTTGCCCTCCGGGACGAACGCGGCGAAGACCGCGAACATGATCGTCGCGGCGGCCAGCACGACCGGGGCGGCCTGCCGGAAACCGGTGACGATCGCGTCCCGCGGTGACGCGCCGTGAGCGTGCGCCTCGTGCATCCGGGACACCATGAACACCTGGTAGTCCATCGCCAGACCGAAGAGGATCCCGACGATGATGATCGGCGCGAGGCTGATGATCGGGCCGGTGGAACCCGCGTTGACCAGCTCGGAGAGCCAGCCCCACTGGAACACCGCGACCGTGGCGCCGAACGACGCACCGATCGTGAGCAGGAAGCCGAGCACGCCGACCACCGGCACCAGCAGCGAGCGGAACACCAGGACCAGCAGCACGAAGGCCAGGCCGACGACCATCGCCAGATAGATCGGGAGCGCGTCGTTGAGCTTCTGCGACACGTCGATGCTGATCGCGGTCTGCCCGGTCACGTACACCGTGGCGCCGTCACCGTCGACGACCTGGTCCCGGATCGCGTGCACCAGGTCGACGGTCTTCTGATCCTCCGCGCCGGAGGCCGGGATGATGGTGATCAGCGCGGCGGACTGGTCCTGGTTCGGCCGGGCCGGCGTGGCCAGGGCGACGTCCGGCAGCGTGGCGACCTGCTTCTGCACGGTGGCCGCGTACGGCGCCGCGTTCGGGCCGTCGACCAGGATCAGCAGCGGGCCGCTGACGCCGGGGCCGAACCGCTCGTCGATCAGCGCGTCGGCCTTGGCCTGGGTGCTGCCCTCCGGCGAGCGCTGCGCCAGGGTGGTCTGCATCTTGAAGAACGGCAGCGCGATCACCGCGAGCGCGAGCACGGCGAGCAGCAGGCTGACCACCCGCTTCTGGGTGACCGTGTTCGCCCAGCCGCGGATGAAGCCCCGGCCGACCGGCAGCTCCTCCTGCGACGTCGGCGGGACGTTGCGCAGCTTGCGGGGCAGCGCCCGGATGCCGACGAACCCGAGGATCGCCGGGACCAGGGTGATCGCCAGGAGCACCGCGATCACGATGGTGGCCGAGGCGGCCAGGCCCATCTCGGTGAGGAACGGGATGCCGACGATCGACAGCCCGGCGAGCGCGATCACCACGGTCAGCCCGGCGGTCACCACCGCGGATCCGGCGGTGCCGACCGCGTACGCCGCGGCCTGCTCGACGTCCTTGCCGGAGCGCAGCTCGTTGCGGAACCGGGTGATGATGAACAGCGCGTAGTCGATGCCGACCGCCAGGCCGAGCATCACCGCCAGGATCGGCGTGGTCGCCTGCAACTGCACGAAGCCGGAGAGCGTGGTGATGCCGGCGACGCCGATGGCGACCCCGATGATCGCGGTCACCAGGTTCATCCCGGCCGCGACCAGCGAGCCGTAGCTGAGCGCCAGCACGATCAGGGCCACGACCACACCGATCAGCTCGGACGCGCCACCGATGTCGGCGGCGTTGCTCAGCGCCTCACCGCGCGCCTCGACGGTCAGCCCGCCGGCCTTCGCCTGGGCCAGCGCGGCGGTGATCGCCGTGCGCTCCTCGTCGGTCACCTCGGAGGGCTGCACGCCGTAGCTGACCGTGCTGTACGCGGCGCTCTGGTCCCGGGAGACCGCGGGGGCCTGCGGGTCGAGCGGGTTGCTGGCCGCCACCACGCCGGGCAGCTTGCCGAACGCGGCCACCGACTGGGCGACCTGTCCGGCGTTCGCCGGGTCGGTGATCTTCTGACCGGCCGGGGCCGCGAACACCACCTGCACCGACGCGCCCGCCGACGCGTCGCCGAACTTGTCCTTCATCAGGTCGAGCGCGATGGTGGACTCCTGGCCGGGAATCCGGAACGTGTTGACCATTTCGCCGGAGAGCTTGACCGCACCGAAGGCCACGGCCAGCAGGGCGAGCAACCAGACGACGGTGACGATGATGCGATGCCGTACGGCGCCGAGGCCGAGGCGATGCAACAGCGTTGCCATGGGAGTTTTCCCTTGTTCAGTGGGTGGGGGGATGCCCGAGCGCGTCGTAGGCGACGTCGACGAGCGTGGTGACCGCGTCCGGGGTGAAACAGTCCCGCATGGCCACACTGGCCACCGCGAGCGCGCCGAGCGCGCCGGTGACCCGGATCGCCCGCCGCGGATCGGCGAGCGGCTGGCCGCCGAGCACGACCGGGGTCAGGGCGAACTCGCCGGTCTCGGTGGCGAAGGGCTGGTCGCCGAACGCGGCGGCCACCTCCTCGCCGATCACGTGCAGCGCCGCGCCGAACTCGCTCTCCGGCGCGGCCAGCAGGCAGGACAGCATCAGCGCGACGACGCCGGGCTGCCCGAGAGCCAGCTGGGCCATGCCGCTGATCACCGACCGGTCGCGCTCCGGTCCGGGTGGCAGCGGCGCGGCCAGCGAGGCGATCTCGCGGATCTGCCCCACGCAGCGCCCGACCACCGCCTCCTGCAGCGCTTCCTTGGTCGGGAAGCGGTGCAGCAGGCCGGTCTTGGAGTAACCCACCGCGTCCGCGATGCGCTGCACCGACGTCTCCCGGAAGCCGTGCCTGGCGAACAGGCTGGCGGCGGCGTCCAGGATCTCGTCGTCGATCTGCTGCTTGGTGGGGCGGGGCATGGGACCACCGTAGACGGTATTGGACCAGACTGGTCCGTCGGGGACCGTGTCGGTCCCCACAGCTGACAAGGGTTTGAGTGGCATTCCCGCCCATAACCGCGTCAAAACCCCGCTACCGAGCGGCTCCCCGGCCGCACCGGCTCCCGCACACCACGGTGCCGATCAACAGCCGTGCACCCGAACCGCCGACACTCCCGCTTCGCCGTACCCTCCTGGGTGGCGACGATGCTGCGCGCCCGGTACCCGGTCGTGGCCGTCGCCGCGGCCGCGCTGGCCCTGCTCGTGGTGGACCCGCCGTTCGACCTGCGGGACTTCTCCGACGCCGGGCAGCGGCTGCTGGACGGACGGCTGGACGGGATCTACGACTCCGGCTGGAACCAGGCCGGGCCGCTGCAGTTCCTGCTCAGCCGGCTGCTGATGCTCGGCAGCTCGGGCGGGGCGCCGGCCACCCCGGTGACGATGGCGGTGAACGTGGCGCTGGCGCTGGGCGCGATGGCGCTCGTCCGCCGGCTCACCGCCGCCCGGGGCGCCGGGGCGGCGCTGCGGGAGACCGCGGCCGGTCTGCTCGCGGTGCTCTGGCTGGCGCTGCCCGTGCCGTGGGAAGGTCACCCGCCGGAGATGCTGATCCCGGGGCTCTGGGCGTACGCGATGGTCTTGCATGATCGGAAGCGGACAGCGACCTCGGCGGTCATTCTCGGTCTGTCGGTGGCGATCGCCCCCTGGGCGATCCTGGGTTTTCCCTGCCTGCTGGCGGTGGCCGGGCTGGGCCGCGCGATCCGCAGCGGTCTGCTGGCCGCGGGTGCCGGGGTGGCGGCCTACCTGCCGTTCGTGCTGTCCGGGCATTTCGGCATGTTCCACCACGTCTGGACGGTGGACCCGGACACCCTGGTCCACCTGCTGCTGCCCGATCTGGTCGCGGTGACCTGGCCGTTGCGCCTGGTCCAGGCGGTGCTGGTGGCCGGGGGATGCGCCGCGGTGGCCTATCGGTTCCGCGGGCAGCGGGTGGTCTGGGCGGCGGCACCGGCTGCCGCCCTGCTGATCCGGCTGGTCAGCGATCCGGTGAGTCTGCGGTATTACTGGGGGCCGGTCGCGGTGGCGACGGTGGGGGTTTTCGCGCTGGCCGAGCGGGGGCGTCGGCAGGGGCTCGCGCTGGGGCTGGGGTATCTGGCGGCGATGAGCGGGCTGCTGGGCGGGCAGGTGGCAGGGTCGGTCGGTTGCCTGGCGGGGTTGCTCGTGGTGTTGTTCGCGGGGTCCCGGGGCGTGCCCTCCGCGGCCTTGCCCCTATCGGCCTCGCCCGCTGCGGCCGTTCCCGTTGCCGCCCCTCCGGACGCATCGATCGGTGTCGCATCGGCTGGCACCGTGGTGACACCTTCGGCGTGATTGAGTGGTCGCATGGTCGCCGATCTGCTGTTCACCAACGGTCCGGTGTTCACCGCTGACCCGCTGCGCGGGCCCGCCACCACGGTGGCGGTCCGCGACGGGCGGATCATCGCGGCCGGCGCCGACGACGTCCGCGAGCTGGCCGGGCCGCGCACCGAGACGATCGACCTGGCCGGCCGGCTGCTGCTGCCCGGCTTCCAGGACGCGCACGTGCACGCCGTGATGGGCGGCGTCGAGCTGAACGAGTGCGACCTGACCGGCACCACCGACCTCGAGGAATACCTGCGGAGGGTCCGCGCCTACGCCGATGCCCACCCCGGCCTGGAGTGGATCAGCGGCGGCGGCTGGGCCATGGAGGTCTTCCCCGGCGGGGTGCCCGGGCGCGAGCTGCTCGACCGGGTCGTCCCCGACCGCCCGGTCTATCTGATCAACCGCGACCACCACGGCGCCTGGGTCAACTCCCGGGCCCTGGAGATCGCCGGCATCGACGCCGGCTCCCCCGACCCGGCAGACGGCCGGATCGACCGCCGGCCCGACGGCACCCCGGCCGGCGGGCTGCAGGAGGGCGCCATGCAGCTGGTGGCGAAACTGCTGCCCGAGGTCACGCCCGCCGACCGGCTGGCCGGGCTGCTGCGCGCGCAGACCCTGCTGCACTCGATGGGCGTCACCGCCTGGCAGGACGCCATGCTCTGCGCGACGAACGGCTATCCGGACGTCTCCGACGCCTATCTCGAGGCCGCCACCACCGGCCGGCTGACCGCGAGCGTGATCGGCGCCCTGTGGTGGGACCGCGACCGCGGCGCGGAGCAGATCCCCGACCTGCTCGCCAGGCGTTCGCGTTATTCCGTGGGGCGGCTGCGCAGCGACAGCGTGAAACTGATGCTGGACGGTGTCGCGGAGAATTTCACCGCCGCGATGACACAGCCCTACCGCGACTCCTGCGGCTGCGCGACCGCCAACGCCGGGCTGTCCTTCATCGAGCCGGCCGCGCTGCGCGAGCACGTCACCGCGCTGGACGCGCACGGGTTCCAGACGCACTTCCACGCGCTCGGCGACCGGGCGGTCCGCGAGGCGCTGGACGCGGTCGCGGCGGCGCGCGCCCGCAACGGTTTCCGCGACACCCGCCCGCACCTCGCCCACCTGCAGGTGGTGCATCCGGCCGACGTGCCGCGGTTCCGGGCCCTGGGGGCGACCGCGACGCTGCAGGCATACTGGGCGTCCCACGAGCCGCAGATGGACGACTTGACCATCCCGTTCCTGGAGCCCGAGCTGGCCCGGCGGCAATACCCGTTCGGCGACCTGTGGCGCTCCGGTACCCACCTGGCGGCCGGCAGCGACTGGCCGGTGACCACTCCCGACCCGCTGCAGGCCATCCACGTCGCGGTCAACCGGGCCCATCACGGCAGCGGCCGCGCCCCCTTCCTGCCGGAGCAGCGGCTGGACCTGGCGACGGCGCTGACCGCTTACACCGCAGGCTCCGCCTTCGTGAACCGGCTGGACGACACCGGCAGCATCCGTGCGGGGTTCCGGGCGGATCTGGTGGTGCTCGACCGGGACGTGTTCGCGGCGCCGGCGGCCGAGATCGGCGACGCGGCGGTGGCCATGACGTTTGTCGACGGGAGGGTGGTCCACTCGATCTGACCGGCTCCTTCCCTGTCAGGGCACCGGCCTCAGGAGGAATTGGGCGGAGCGGTGGGTGATCGCGCGGGTGGTGGGTTCGTCGAGTTCGGGGAACATGTGGCCGGCGCCGGGGATCAGGTCGACGGTGGCTTCCGCTCCGGCGGCGAGCAGGCGTTCGGCCAGGCGGTGGCTCTGCTGGGCGGGGACTGCCACGTCCGCGTCGCCGTGCAGGAACAGGAACGGGGGTGCGGCCGGTGAGACGTGATGGACCGGGCCGGCCGCGGTGACCAGGTCCGGCAGGTCGTCCAGCGAACCGCCGAGCAGAGCGCCCTCGCGGGACTGCGGGCCACGGTCGGGGCGGCCGCCCGCGTCGGCGATGTCCTTGGCCAGGGCGTCCAGGTCGGTGACCGGATACCAGCAGACCGCGGCGGCGGGACGGTGGCGCGGGCGCCGGTCGGCGGCACGGGTCAGCGCGGCGAGGGCGGCCAGGTGGCCACCGGCGGAGACGCCCCAGATCACCGTGCGGTCGCAGGTGATCCCGTAGTCGTCACGGTGAGCGGCCAGGAAGTCCAGCGCGGCGCCGACGTCATCGGCCTGGGCCGGGAACGTGACCTCGCCGCTCAGCCGGTAGTCGACGCTGGCGATCGCCAGGCCCAGCCCGGCGACGTGCTCGAAGAAGCCCGGCCGCCAGTTCTTGACGTTGCCCGGACCCTCGGCGCGGGTGCCGGCCCGCCAGCCGCCCCCGTGCAGATAGACGCAGAGCGCCACCGGCCGCGCAGGCACGTAGAGGTCGAGAGCGAGGGGCCGGAACCCCGGCCACGTCGCGAAGACCACCTCCCGGTAGGCGGTCACCGCCGGTCCGCCGCGCTCCCCGGCAGCCGGGTCCGCTCGCCCGGCTGAGGCCTCCGGCGGCTCGCCCGCCTGCTCCTTGCCCGGGTTCACGCGGCGACCGGGGCCTTGTGGAACGTGCCGTTCTGCATGATGGCGAGCAGGTTGTCCTTGTCCTGCAGCAGGCGCAGGTCCTCGGCCGGGTTGCCGCGGACCACCAGGACGTCGGCGAGCCAGCCGGGGCGCAGCATGCCCAGGTCACCGAAGTCGACGAGTTCGCCACCGAGCTTGGTCGCCGCGACAAGCATCTCCAGCGGGGTGTAGCCCAGCACGTCGACGAAGAGCTGCAGGTCACGGGCGTTGCGCCCGATCGGGTTGTTCGGGAAGCCGTAGTCGCCGCCGGGAAGCGCCCGGATGCCCCGCTTGCGGATCTCCGGGTAGATCCGGGCCATGCCCTCGAGGGCGTCGACCGAACCCATCTTCTCGGCCACCTCGCGGGTGATGCCGAACTCCTCGCCCTCGTGCACGTTGGCATAGATGATGCCGGGCGCGGGCGAGACGAACACCGTGTCCTTCACCGACTCGAGCAGGTCCAGGGCCTCCTCGTCGGCGTAGGTGCAGTGGTAGATGGAACGGAACCCGGACCGGACCGCGATCTTCACGGACTCGGCGGACTGGGCGTGACAGTTCAGCCAGACGCCGGACTCGCGGGCCTGCTCACCGGCGGCGAGCGCTTCCTCGGCGGTGTACTGGGTGATCTGCGAACCGCCGGGCACGAACACGTCGTCGTTGCTGAGCAGGAACTTCACGCTGTCGTAGCCCTGTGCGGCCATGTCGCGCACCCAGCGCCGGCACGCGTCCGGGCCTTGCCAGTCCGGTTCGACGTGGCCGTCCGGTCGTACCGGATGGTTGTCCCGCTCCATGCTCGCCGCGCGCATGCGCGGACCTGGCACCGCGCCTGCCTTGATCTTGTCGCGGAGGATGATCTCGACCGGCATCGGCAGGATCGACCCGGCCGAGTACACCGAGGTGAAGCCGTGGTCGAGCAGGATCTTCGCGTTGCGCTCGGCGCGCGCCAGCTCGGACGGCAGGCCCTCGATGTGGTGGAAGAAGCTGACGTCCAGCGGCGGGTTGAACGACGGGTCGATGTGGCCGACCGCGGACGGGAACGTCAGGTGACAGTGCGACTCGATCATGCCGGGCATCACCGTGCAGCCGGTCGCGTCGATGACCTGATCGGTGCTCTCGTGCTCGGACCGCCAGCCGGAGCGAACCTCGGTCACCCGGTCGCCCTCGACGACCACCTCACCTGGAGCCGGGGCGGATCCCGAACCGTCGAAGACCAGACCGTTGGTGAAAACCGTGCGCGCCATCTCCAGCCACTTTCACTAGGTGAGAATCACTTTCCAGTGCGTGTTACCCGAGTGTTTCTCGCTCCCTCCCGGGTGTCAACCGTCACAAGATCTTCGAGTCGCTGGTCCCGGATCTGTGGACACGGAGCGCCGCTCGGCTTAATGTCGCGGCCATCACATTGAAACTCGCTTTCGCCTAGTGAAAGTGCCGCTGGGAGGCCCCCATGTCCGACATGCCGTCTGCTCCGGTCATCCCGCCATTTCGGCCGGCGCCGGGCCCGCTTGAGGACGCGCTGCACCCGGATGCGCCGCCGAGCCGTCTGCTCGTGCCGGCCCTGGTCCTGGCCGCCTTCGGGCTCTACTTCGCGAGCCTGACCCCGCAGATCGTCACGCTCGCGGTGCGGGTCACCGAGATCGCCCCGGACCGCAAGACCGTCGCCCTCTCCACGGTGATCCTGGTCGGCGCGCTGATGTCGATCGGCTCGCTGCCGCTCTTCGGGGCGCTCAGCGACCGGACCCGGTCCCGCTGGGGCCGGCGCCGCCCGTGGCTGGTCGGCGGCGCCGCGACCGCGCTGCTCGGCCTGATCGTCGCCGGCAGCGTCCCGACGATCGCCGGCGTCGCCACCGGCTGGGCCCTCGGCTCGCTCGGCGCCAGCGCGGCGTTCGCCGGTTTCCTCCCGCTGATCCCCGAGTTCGTCCCGGACCGGCTGCGCGCCCGGCTCTCCGGCCTGATCGGATTCGTCGTCGCGCTCTCCGTGCTCAGCGGCGTGCTGCTCGGCGCCCAGCTGGTCCACCAGCAGCTGCTGATGCTCGCCCTGCCCGGCGTCGTCGCGCTGGCCGCGGCCCTGCTGCTGGCCCGGGTGATCCGCGCCGTCGACCGCCCGGCCACCGGCGACTTCCCGCCGTTCGGGCTCCGCGAGTTCTTCGGCAGCTACTGGCTGCGCACCGGCGGCGACCGGGACTTCGCCTGGAACTGGACGAGCCGCTTCCTGGTCGGCCTGGCCTACGTCGGCGTGCAGACCTACGCCACGTTCCACCTGACCGACACGGTCGGGATGAGCATCGACGACGCCACCGCCAAGTACGCGACGTTCACCGCCGTCTCCACGCCGATCTCGGTGGTGTGCTTCCTGCTCTCCGGGTACCTCTCCGACCGCCTGGGCCGCCGCAAGGCGTTCGTCACGGTCGGCGCGATCATCCTGGCCGCCGGTCTGGTCGTCGCCGCGGTCACCCAGTCGGTGAACGGCTTCCTGGCCGCCTGGCTGATCCTGAGCGTCGGCCAGGCGATCTACCTGACCGTCGACATCGCCATCGCCGCCGAGGTGGTCCCGGACCAGGCCCACGCCGGCAAGGCGATGAGCGTCTACCAGGTGGCGACCCTGCTCCCGAACGTCGGCGCCCCGATCATCGCGGTGGCGGTGCTGGCCGCCGGCGGCTCCAGCAACTACCCGGCGTTCTTCATGGTCCTCGCCGTGCTGGGCGTCCTGTCCGCGGTGACCATCCTGTTCGTCCGCCGCATCCGCTGAGCTGCTGGGCAGGGTGGCCGCCCAGCCCGCTACCTTGCTTCCCATGACGCAGCCGCTCCGGCACATCGTGGAACCCGATCCGGCCTGGGACTGGACCGAGGAGGTGGACGACGTCCTGGTGGTCGAGCTGAGCTGGCCGCCGGACGCCCTCGCCGGTCGCCTGGACGAGCTGGTCGCCAGCCCCGCCCTGGTCGCCGCCCTGACGAGCGGCGGCATCACCGGCTTCCGGACCGCCGGCGCGCGCGGGGTCTACCGCGAGGACTCGTTCGACGTGGACCCGGACACTCCCCCGCCGCCGCTGACCCGGCTCCTCGTCGGCGACGACCCGGCCGCCGACATGTCCTACGCCGCGCATACCGGCCTGTCCGTCAGTCAGCGCACCCTGGAGATCCTCCGGACCCACTGCGAACGCCTCGGAAGCTGATCACCGCTTTGTTGGCGGGCGGTCCGCACCGACGCATCATGGGCCGATGACGGAGGCGGAGGACCCCTGGTGCGGGACGGCACACCGGTATCCCGAGGCCGGCAGCGCTCCGCAGTGGTCACCCGCGGTGATCGCAGCGCGGCACTCCTGCTGAGCTCTTGGCAGCGGCAGTTCCGGCTCTCCCTGCGCGCCGGCCGGTCGACGATGCTGGCGGGCCCCGCCCCCGACCTGGTCACCGCCGCCGCCCCGGCCCGCCTGTGGCTCGGCGGCGCCCGCCCCGGCGAGGTGGCGGCACGCTGGCCGTTCCTGGGCTCGGTCGCGCTTGCCGAGGCCCGTGAACGCGGTGACCGCCGCGAGACGATGTGGCTCCACCTGTCCGAAAACCACTACGCGGACCCGCTCAGCTTGAGTTGATGTGCCGGTAGCTCCTGGGCAGGGCGGTGCGAGTCCGCACTGCCAGATCGCGTGCGGCTGCCGCCCACCCGGGGGCGGTGAACACACGCACAACCCGACCGCGGACCGCCACCGCCCCCGAACCCGGCCCACCGCGGACCCCAGCCGCCCCTTCAGCACGGAACGCGGACTTCCACCGCCCCACCCGCGCCGAACGCGGACGCCCACCGCCCCACCGGCGCCAAGCGCGGACTCCTGCCGCCCCTTCAACGCCGAACGCGGACGCCCACCGCGCCCGAACACAGCGGACGCCACTCCAAGACCGCAGGGCCCCACCGAGATCAAGATAGGACGAGCAGGTTCGGCTGGCGCTGACGGCCCTGAAGAGCGGCCTGAGACGGCCGTCAGCACCAGCCGGGCGAGCGTGACACCGGCGCGCGCTCATCGTGGTCTCGAGGCCGTTTCACCCACGATGGACGCTCGCCGAGGAAGTGGGGCGAGCACGCATGGTGGTCCCGCAGCCCTCACTCGCTGAACCGGACGGGCGAGCGCTCACGACGGTGTCGCGCGTCGCGAACGCCGAGCGGACGGCTCGAGTCAGGCGGCGCGGTCCGGCCTTGCCCGGCTGGTGCTCAGGGGTGTCTCAGCGGCGCTGAGGCACCCCTGAGCACCAGCCGGGACCTGCACCGGCACGCCTGTCAGGCGCCGATCATGTTGTAGCCGCCGTCGGCGACCATGAAGCCGCCGGTCATGTGGGCCGCGTCGTCGGTGGCCAGGAACAGGGCTGCGCCGGCCAGCTCGGCCGGGCCCGGGATGCGGCCCATCGGGGTCAGGCTGCGGAGCTTGTCGCCCCGGCCCGACTTCCAGTCGTCGCGCTTCAGGGTCGCCTCGGTCTCGATGAAGCCGGGGGCGAACACGTTCACCCGTACGGTCGGGGCGAAGGCTGCCGCGTAGGACTTCGTCAGGCCGATGATGCCGTATTTCGCGGCCGCGTACTGCGGGGCGCGGGCACTGCCCCGCACCACGACCGTCGAGCCGATGTTGACGATGTTGCCGTGGCCCTGCGCCAGCATGCGAGCCCCGAACTCGTGGACGCAGAGCAGGGTGCCCTTGATGTCCACCTCGAGGACGTGGTTGATCGACTCCTCGGTGATGTCCCGCCAGGACATCTGGTCGCGGGCCACGTCACCGACGTTGTTGATCAGGACGTCGAGGCCGTCGAAGGCGCGGAACGCCTCGTCGGCCATCCGCTTGATGTCGTCCCAGTCGGTGATGTCGCCCTGGATCAGCACGGCCTCGCCGCCGATCGCGCGGATGCGTTCCGCGGTCCGCTCGGCGCCGTCCTTGGAGCTGCGGTAGTGCACGCCGACCCGGGCGCCCTCCTGCGCGGCGCGGAAGGCGATCTCCGCGCCGAAGCCGGTACCGGCGCCGGTGACCAGCACCGACCGGCCGGGGAAACGCTGAGTGATGACGGGAGTGGTCACAGGTTCTCCTAGATGAGGAAGGGTCAGACGAGCGTGCGGCCGCCGTCGACGTAGAGGATCTGGCCGGTGACGAAGGCGGCGCGGTCGGAGGCCAGGAACGTGATCGCGTCGGCCACCTCGGCGGGACGGCCCAGCCGCCCGGCCGGGACCAGCGACTCCAGTTTCTCCCGGTTGCCGTCCTTGTCGAGGTACGCCCTGGTCAGGTTGGTCTCGATGTATCCGGGCGCGACCCCGTTCACCGTCACCCCGGACGGCGCCCACTCCCGGGCCATCACCCGGAGCAGCTGGTTGAGCCCGCCCTTGGTGGCCGCGTACGGCCCGTGATTGGCGTGCGCGAGCAGCCCGGACACCGACGAGCAGAAGACCATCCGCCCGTAGCCGGCCGACACCATCACCCGGCCGGCCGCCTGCGCCGTCCAGTACGCCGTGGACAGGTTCAGGGTCAGCACCGACTCCCAGTCGTCGTCGCCGAGATCGAGGACCGGGGTGCGCACGTTCTTCCCGACGGCGTGCAGGAACACCTCGATGCCGCCCAGGCGCTCGGCCGCGTCGAGGACCAGCGTGCGGCACGCGTCCGGCGTACGCAGGTCGACCTGGACCGTGGTGATCTCCGCGCCCGCCTCCTTGACCCGGAGCCGCACCGCCTCGAGGTGGTCCGCGTCGACGTCGGCGAGCAGCACCCGCGCGCCGGCCAGAGCGAGCGCCTGCGCACCGGCGCCGCCGAGACCGCCCGCGCCGACGACGAGGGTGGGACGCTCACGTAGTTGCAACCAGTCGGTCGTCATCTGGCCTCACCGTCTCGAGAAAGACTTGCCACTTTCACCAGGTGAAAGTAAGTTTCTCCCCGCAACGCTAATCGCGGCGAGGACATGTGTCCAGCCATGTGTGAGAGAGCAGGAGTCCCGACGTGGCGGCGAGGAAAGACACCGACAAGCCCGAGTACCGGGTCGAGGCCCTGGCCAAGGGACTGCGGATCCTTTCGCTCTTCAGCGAGCAGCGCCCCACCTGGCGCATCAGCGACATCGCGCCCGCGGTCGGCATGCCGCTGCCCACGGTCTACCGGGTGGTGATGACCCTGACCGCCGAGGGATACCTCGACCACCTGCCGAACGGCGACTACCGCCCCGGCGTCAAGGTGCTCACCCTGGGCACCGCCGCGCTGCGCAGCCTGGACCTGGTCGAGCTGGCCACGCCACGGCTGCAGCAGCTCGCCACGGCCACCGGCGAGACCGTCAACCTGGCCGTGCTCACCGGCGACCGGGTGCTCTACCTGGTCCGGCTGCGCAACTCCGACCTGGTCACAGCGAACATCCAGGTCGGCTCGACGCTGCCGGCGGTGCACACCTCGATCGGCAAGCTGCTGCTGTCCCACCTCGACGAGGACGACCTGACGTCCCGGGTCGGCGAGGCGTCGTTCGCCCGCCAGCACGGCCCGAACGCCAAGGTGAGCCTGGACGAGCTGCGCGACGAGCTGGGCAAGATCCGCGCGGACGGGTGGGCGATGCAGGACGAGGAGCTGGCCTACGGGCTGCGGTCGGTGGCGGCGCCGGTCCGCAACGCGCAGGGGGCGGTGGTGGCCGGGGCGAACCTGGCGGTGCAGTCGCGCGACTGGTCGACGCAGCGGATCGTGCGCGAGCTGAAGCCGCTGATCCACGAGGCGTGCCACGACATCTCCGCGCTGCTGGGGCATCGGGAGGCTGCCGCGTGAGCGCTCGCGAGCCGGCAGGCGAGCGCGAGCCGGCAGGCGGGAGCGGGAGCGAGAGCCGGCTGGCGAAGTTGCTGCCGGGCGAGCTGACTGCGGAGCAGCGCGCGGTCTATGACGCGATCGCCGGGGGGCCGCGGGCTGCCGGGTCGGCGTTTCCGCTGGTGGACGCGGAGGGCGGGCTCGAAGGGCCGTTCAACGCGATGTTGCTGCAGCCCGGGGTGGGCGGCGCGCTGCAGGAGCTCGGCAGCGCGGTGCGGTACCGCACCGGGTTGACCACCCGGGCCAGGGAGATCGCGATTCTCACGGTCGCCCGTGTCTGGCGCAGCGATTTTGAGAGGTACGCCCATGAAGCCGTCGCCCGCGCCGCCGGATTCTCCGAGGCCGAGCTGAGCGCGCTCCGCACCGGTGACGTGGCGGCCTTCCCCGACCCGGACGATCGGCTGATCCTCGACGTCTGTACGGCCCTGGCGGAGCGCCGTGACCTGACGGACGAGGAGTTCACCGCCGCGCGCGACGGTCTCGGGCTGCCGGCGCTGTTCGAGCTGACCACGCTGGCCGGGTACTACGCGACGCTCGCCCTGCAACTGCGCGTGTTCCGGGTCGCGGCGCCGGAGTCCCTTGACAGTGCCGCCGCCACGACGGAGGATTTTTCCTGAACGAAACAAACTTTCACCCAGTGAGAATCAGTGCTGGAATCGACGGCAGGAAAATGGGGCGAGCATGCGACTGGTGACATTCGACGAGGGACGGGTCGGCCGGATCGAGGGCGACGAGGTCGTCGAGCTGGCGGCCGGCTCGACCCGGGAGTTCTTCGAGCGCGGCGGCCAGGTCGGTGAGACCGGCGAGACGCTCCCCCTGGCCAGCGTGCGGCTGCGCGCGCCGATCCAGCCGAAGAAGTTCTTCCACACCGCCGGCAACTTCGCGGTGCACCACGAGGAGCTGCAGAAGGTCAACTGGTCGCACCCGGTGCACAAGGGGATCGTGTTCTTCCAGAACGTCGACGCGATCATCGGCCCGGAGGACGACATCGTCTACCCGGAGGGCCTGACCAAGGAGCTCGACTACGAGCTGGAGCTGGCCGTGGTGATCGGCAAGTCCGGCCGCTGGTTCGGCCCGGAGGAGGCCGGTGACTACATCGCCGGGTTCACCGTGTTCAACGACATCACCGCGCGCGACATCCAGCGGCGCGAGATGCAGTCCGGCGTCTTCTCGTTCTCCAAGGGCATCGACACGTTCTGCCCGATCGGCCCGTGGATCGTCACCGCCGACGAGATCGCCGACCCGCACGACCTGGGCATGGAGCTGCGGGTCAACGGGCAGGTGCGGCAGTCCGGCAACACCTCCGACCTGGTGCTGAAGCTGCAGCACCTGATCGCGTTCCACTCGCCGCAGGGCTACTCGGCCGGTGACATCATCACCACCGGGACGATCTCCGGGGTGGCGGCCGTGCAGCCGGACCCGTTCGCCTTCTACCTCAAGCCCGGTGACGTGGTGGAGGCCGAGATCGAGGGCGTCGGCCTGCTGCGCAACACCGTGGTCCCGTGGAAGGCCGCGCACGACACCGAGCCGTACGCCGGCTCGCTCTACTCGGACTGAGGCGCGGATGCGATTCGGAACCCTCGCGGACCGGCTGGTGCTGATCGACGGCGACCGGGCCCTGGACGTCGAAAAACACAGCGACGGCCGGTTCCCGGCGGACGTGAACGCGGCACTGGCCCGGTTCGGCGAGCTGACCGCGTGGGCGGCCGGCGCGGACTGGTCCGGGGCGACGCCGTTCACCCCGGAGCAGCTGGGCGCGCCGTCGCCACGGCCGCGGCAGGTGTTCGCGGTGGCGCTGAACTACCGGCCGCACGCCGCCGAGGCCGGGTACACGGCACCGGACGAGCCGCTGCTGTTCACCAAGTTCCCGTCCTGCGTGACCGGGCCGATCACCGAGGTGACCCTGCCGCCCGGCAAGCCGGACTGGGAGATCGAGGTGGTCGCGGTGATCGGCGCCGGTGGGCACCGGATCCCCCGCGAGCGGGGCTGGGCCGCGGTGGCCGGGCTGACCGTGGGCCAGGACCTGTCCGAGCGGGCGGTGCAGTTGCAGGGCCGGCCGGCGCAGTTCTCGCTGGGCAAGTCGTTCCCCGGGTTCGGGCCGACCGGGCCGGTGGCGGTCACCACGGACGAGTTCGCCGACCGGGACGACCTCGCCTTCGAGTGCTGGCTCGGCGACGAGCGGGTGCAGCACGGCCGGACCAGCGAGATGATCTTCGCGGTGGACGACCTGGTGGCCCGGATCTCGGCGGTGTGCCCGCTGCTGCCCGGTGACCTGATCTTCACGGGGACCCCGGCCGGGGTGGGCAACCGGCGGGAGCCGCCGCGCTATCTGCAGCCGGGTGAGGTGCTGGTCAGCCGGGTGGACGGGATCGGGGAGATCCGCCAGCGGTTCGTCTGAGCGCGCCTCATGGGCTTGGCGCATAACCACGGGCGTGCAGCTCTAGTTCGTACCCAATGAGCGAAACGGCCCGGACCTGAAGCGGTCCGGGCCGTTTTTCGCGGACCTCGAGGGGTCAGCGGTCCTCGTCGGAATCGACGATCTCGGCGTCCTCGACCGCGTGGTGGCCGTGGCGGGAGGCCGACTCGAGCTCCTCGGCGACCGGCTCCTCGTCGATCACCTCGGCGCTGACCTGCGGCGCGTCGGCCCAGAGCGCCCGCAGCTGGCCCTGCATGAACTGGGTGAGGCGACCGCGGTACTCCCGGTCGAAGTTCTCCAGGGCCTCGATCTGCTGCTGCAACGCCTCGCGCTTGGCGCCCAGGCTGCCGACCACGTCGTCATACCGCTGCTGGGCCTGGTGCTTCAGCTGGTCGGCGCCGTGCATCGCGTCGGCGCCGATGGTCTCGGCGCGCTGCCGGGCGTCCGTGACGATCTTGTCGGCGGCCCGGCGGGCCTCCTCCGCGCGGGACTGCGCCTCGCGGGCCGTCTGCTCGGCGCCGGCCCGCGCCTCGCTGAGCACCCGGTCGGCCTCCTGGCGCACGTTGTTGGCGTGGGCCTGGGCGTCACGGGCGATCTGCTCGGCCGCGGCCAGCGCATCCGTGCGGATCTTGTCCGCGTGGTGCTGGGCGCTGGCGACGTGCTCCTCCGCGGTGCGCTGGGCGAGGGCCAGCACCTGGAGGGCCTGGTTCGGCAGGCCGGGGTTGGGTGCGATCAACTTGTGCTCCGAAGTCTCACCGTCAGTCCCATTGAGCAGCACTTCGACACGATCCTTATCTGATTGCCGTGGTCGCCGAGGGGTGTCGACCATGATCGGCGGGACTTTACCAAGCTGAACGGGCAGTTAGCGAGGGTCCGAAAGAGCACTCCGGAGGAGATTTCCGCAGTTGGCGATAAAGGGCTGTTTATGCCCATTAGTCTCTTAAGATCTTGTCCCTCATCCCCCGAGGACCACTATGCGACGCCTGGTCACCCTGCTGGTCACGACCACCCTGCTGACCGGTACGCCGATGGCCGCTCATGCCGCCGGCGACGGCATGGTCGCCTACTGGGCGATGAACGAGTCACCCGGCGCGAACTGGATGTCCGACAGCAGCGGCAACGGCCTGGACGGGCAGATCGGCGGCGAGGTCGGCCTGGGCGTGGCGACCGCCGGCGCCACCGGATACCGGTTCGACCGGCTGGAGCCGGACACCCCGCCCAGCCACCCCGGCCACCTGGTCGTGGTTCCGGACGACTCGGCGCTGGACCCCGGCGACCGGGACTACGCGGTGACCCTCCGGCTGCGCACCACCGGCCACTTCGGCAACATCGTCCAGAAGGGCCAGTCCACCACCGAGGGCGGCAACTTCAAGCTGCAGATCCCGAACGGGCGGGTGGAGTGCTCGTTCCGCGGCGACCGCGGGGTGCTCGAGGCGATCGCGCCGTACGCGATCAACGACGGGGACTGGCACGTGGTCACGTGCGTCCGGGTCAGCACCGGGGTGGCTCTGGCGATCGACGGGCAGCGGGTGGCCGGGCGGCAGGGGTGGACCGGGACGATCAGCAACAACTGGCCGCTGACCATCGGCGGCAAGCTCGACTGCGACCAGCGCACGGTGGGCTGCGACTACTACGCGGGCGACCTCGACTACGTGAGCGTCGAAACCGCTTGACCCGATGATGTTGATCGATGCGATTAACGGCGTAACCTGCGGCTGAAGGCTCTCTCTTCAAAGGAGAAGTGATGAAGCCACTGCCGATCGCCCTTGTGCTGCTCCTCGCCGTCGCCGGATGTGGCGGCGGGAACGACGCCTCGAACCCGGAGGCCGCCACCGCCCGCGGCCCGATCAGCCTGTGGTACTCGAACAACGCGCAAGAGGTCGCCTGGGGCAAGCAGGTGGTCCAGGCGTGGAACGCCGCGCACCCGGACGAGGTGGTGACCGCGCAGGAGATCCCGGCCGGGCAGACCTCCGAGGCGGTCATCTCGGCCAGCATCACGGCCGGCAACGCGCCGTGCCTGATCTACAACACGTCCCCGGCCGCCGTGCCGAACTTCCAGGCGCAGGGCGGCCTGGTGCCGCTCGACGACTTCGCCGACGGCGCGAGTTACGTGGCCGCGCGCTCCGGTGCGGCCGCCGCCCAGTACACGTCGCCGGACGGCAAGTTCTACCAGCTCCCGTGGAAATCGAACCCGGTGATGCTGTTCTACAACAAGAAGGCGTTCGCGAAGGCCGGGATCAGCACCACCGCTCCCCCGCTCGGCACGTACACCGAGTTCCTGGCCACCGCGGAGAAGCTGGTGAGCGGCGGCGCGGCGAAATACGCGATCTTCCCGTCGCCGTCGAGCCAGTTCTTCCAGTCGTGGTTCGACTTCTACCCGATGTACGCGGCGCAGAGCGGCGGCCAGCAGCTCGTCGTCGACGGCAAGGCCACCTTCGACTCCGACCCGGGCCGCGCGGTCGCCGGGCTCTGGCAGCAGTTGTACGCCAAGAACCTGGCCGGCAAGGAGGCGTACACCGGTGACGCGTTCGCCGACGGCACCGCGGCGATGGCCAGCGCCGGCCCATGGGCGATCGCGGCCTATCAGGACAAGGTCGACTGGGGGGTCACCTCGGTGCCCACGCAGAGCGGCTCGGCCGAGGACCAGGCCACGTTCAGCGACGCCAAGAACGTCGCGCTCTACACGGCCTGCGCCAACCGCGGCACGGCCTGGGACTTCCTCAAGTTCTCCACCAGCGCCGAACAGGACGGCAAGCTGCTGGAGATGACCGGGCAGATGCCGCTGCGGCAGGACCTGGCCGGGGCGTACCCGGCGTACTTCGCGAAGAACCCCCGGTACGCAGTGTTCGCGGCGAAGGCGGCGCACGTGGTCGAGGTGCCGAACGTGAAGGGCTCGGTCGAGGTGTGGCAGACGTTCCGGGACGCCTGGTCCACCTCGGTGATCTTCGGCAAACAGGATCCGGCCACGGCCCTGACGGACGCCGCCAACAAGATCAACGACCTCGTCGAATGAGGCGCCAGCCGATCGGCATGCTGTTCAGCGCGCCGTACGCGGTGTTCGTCGCGGCGGTCTTCGCCTACCCGCTCGGCCTGGCCGTGTGGATCTCCTTCCACGAGTACATCTTCACCGCGCCCGGGGTGAGCGTGCCCCGGCCGTTCGTCGGCCTGGACAACTACTCCGCGGTGCTCACCGACCCGGCCGTCCGCCGCTCCTTCGTCAACATCGGCATCTTCCTGATCATCAACGTGCCGCTGACCGTGGCGCTGTCGCTGCTGCTGGCCACCGCCCTCAACAGCGCGGTCCGGGGCCGGACGTTCTTCCGGACCAGCTTCTACCTCCCGTACGTGGCGGCCAGCGTCGCCGTGGTCGGTGTGTGGCTGTTCCTCTTCGGCTCCGGCGGCCTGGTCAACCAGGTGCTCGGCAGCGCCGCGCCGGACCCGTCCTGGCTGATCAACGAGAACTGGGCGATGCCGTCGATCGCCCTGTTCGTCACGTGGAAACAGCTCGGCTTCTTCATCCTGCTCTACCTGGCCGCGCTGCAGAACGTGCCGAAGGAGCTCTACGAGTCGGCGGCGGTGGACGGCGCGAACCGCTGGCGCAGCTTCCGGGCCGTCACCGTTCCCGGCGTACGACCGGCCACCACCCTGGTCACCCTGCTGGCGATCATCACGGGGGCGAACCTGTTCACCGAGCCGTACCTGCTGACCAACGGTGGCGGGCCGAGCGGGCGGTCGGCGTCCCCGGTGCTGCTGATGTACCAGCGCGGCATCGAGCAGGGCCACCCGGACGTGGCCGCCGCGATCGGCGTGCTGCTGGTGGCCGGCGTCCTGATCGTCGCCGGGGCGCAGCAACTGCTGGAGAGGAGGCAGCGATGAGGTGGCGTCCGGTCGCACTCACGCTCGGCGCGATCATCTTCCTGTTCCCGTTCTACTACATGGTCGTCGGCTCGCTGCAGGCCCGGCCGGACTCCTCACCGGCCGGCGCGCTGCCGCGGCCGGGCAACCTGAGCCTGAACAACTACCGCGAGATCGACGCCGCGGTGAACCTGGGCCGGTCACTGCTCAACTCGATCGTCTTCACCGGCGGCGTGGTGCTCGGCACCCTGGTCTTCGGGGTGCTCGCCGGGTACGCGCTCGCCCGGCTGCGCTACCCCGGCCGGGGCACCCTGTTCGCCGCGATGCTGCTGCTCCAGGTGATCCCGTTCCAGCTGCTGGTGATCCCGCTGTACGTGCAGATCGTGCGCGGGTACGGGCTCGCCGACACGTACCTCGGGATGATCCTGCCGTTCGCGATCAACTCGGTGGCGGTGTTCGTGTTCCGGCAGTTCTTCCTGCAACTGCCGGGTGAGCTGTTCGAGGCGGCCCGGATCGACGGGGCGGGCGAACTGCGGGTGCTGTGGTCGGTCGCGCTGCCGCTGGTCCGGCCGGCGCTGCTGACCGCGACGCTGCTGACCTTCATCGGGCCGTGGAACGAGTTCCTGTGGCCGTTCCTGGTCACCAAGCAGGCCGGGATGCAGCCCCTCGCGGTGGCGCTGGCCAACTACATGAGCACGGTGGCCTCGGCGGCCACCAATCCCTACGGAGCGATCCTGGCCGGGGCGTGCTTCCTGGCCGCGCCGGCCGTGCTGCTGTTCATCGTGTTCCAGCGGCACTTCGTCTCGTCCGATCTCGGCTCGGGGGTGAAAGGATGATCGGCTTTTTCGCGGCAGCTTTGCTCTTGCTGGCCGGCCCTGTTCCCATGACAACGTCTTTGACCAATGTGGATCACCTGGACTTCCTCTCCGCCACGGTGGCGCCGCCCGCGCAGGCCGGGCACACCACCTACCGGCTCGACCGGGAGCCGTCGGTCGGGGTGGTCTGGGTCTACGCCGACGACCTGCCCGGGGGCGGATACCGGCGGGTCGGTGGCGGGGCCTACGACGCGGCCACCGGCACGTACGGGCAGGGCGCCTACGACGCCGACGACATCAGCCGGGCCGCCGTGGTCTACCTGCGGCACTGGCGGCAGTTCGGTGACCGGCACAGCCGTGAGCAGGCCTACCAGCAGCTGCGCGGGCTGACCTACCTGCAGACGGTGTCCGGGCCGCACGCCGGGAACGTGGTGCTGTGGATGCAGCCGGACGGGACGCTGAACCCGAGTCCGGTGCCGGTGGAGACGCCGGACCCGTCCGACTCCGGGCCGTCGTACTGGCTGGCCCGCACGATCTGGGCGCTCGGTGAGGGTTATGCCGCGTTCCGCGGCGCCGACCCCGGGTTCGCCGGGTTCCTGCGGTCGCGCCTCGACCTGGCCGTCGCCGCTCTCGACCGTCAGGTCCTTGTCCGGTACGGCGAACACCAGATCGTCGACGGTGCCCGGGTGCCGGCCTGGCTGATCGTCGACGGGGCGGACGCCAGCTCCGAGGCGATCCTCGGGCTGACCGCCTATGTCCGCGCCGGTGGGCCGCCCGCCGCCCGGACCGCGCTCGCCCGGCTGGCCGCCGGCGTCGCCGAGATGGGCGGCGGGCCCGGCTCCTCGGTGCTGCCGTGGGCGCTCTCCCGCTCGGTCTGGCACGCCTGGGGTGCGCAGATGCCGTCCGCGCTGGCCGAGGCGGCGACGGCCCTGCACGACGACCGGCTGCTGCGCCCGGCGGTGGCCGACGCGGGCACGTTCACGCCGGGCCTGCTCACCGCGACCGGGCCGATCAACGGCCTGCTGCCCGCGCCGGTGGACCGCTCCCAGATCGCGTACGGGGCGGACGCCCGGGTGCAGAGCCTGCTGTCGGTGTCCCGCGCCACCGGGTCGGACGGGTTCCGGCAGCTCGCCGGGGTGGCGGCCGGCTGGTTCCTCGGTCAGAACCCGGCCGGCGCCCGGATGTACGACCCGGCCACCGGCGCCACCAGCGACGGGGTGAACGGCGACGGCACGGTCAACCGGAACTCCGGCGCGGAGTCGACCATCCACGGGCTGCTCACCATGCTGGCCCTGGACGCGGACCGGAATCTGGCCGCGCTCGCCCGGGCGGCCGGCCCGGTGGTCAGCCGGGACGGCTCCCGCGCCGTCGAGGCGGAGTCCGGCCAGCTCAGCGGGCCGGTCACGGTCGTGACGCCACCCTCGGCGTGGACCGGGGAGTCGCAGTGGAGCGGCGGCGCCCACCTGCGGGTCGAGGCGGCCGGGCGGGTGACCTGGACGGTGCCCGCCGCCGGGCAGCCCCGGCGGGTGGACGCGGTGCTCAACCGGGTGCCCGGGCCCGGCGGCGTGACCGCTTTCGACATGCTCGGGCGGGTGAGCTCCGGCGGGGGCGGGGCGCAGGGGGTGTCGGCCGCGCCCGGCGCGCTGCTGCCGGTACGGGTTCCCGGCACGGTGGCGGCCGGCACCGGGTCGATCACCGCGACCGGGGTGCGCGGCACCAGCGACCTCGACGTGCTGCTGCTGACCCCGCTGGTGTCCAGCCTGGTCACCGACCGGGCGGTGCTGCTGTCCAGCGTGGCCGGCACGACCCGGCACCTGACCATCGACGTGCCGGGGGACGGTGCCGCGGTGGCCCGCGCCTACGACGCGCACGGCCGCCCGGCCGGGGTCACCGGCGGGCGGGGCGCGTTCCCGGTCGAGGTGCCCGCCGGCGGCTTCGTGGTGGCTGCCTAGTCCCGGTCGCTGCTGCCCGATCTGTTCGCCGGGGCGAGTCACCTGCTGGTGGTGTCGCTGTTCCTGGGCTCCGTGGCCGGCGCCGTGCTCGCCGTGCTGCCCGGCCTGGCCGGCGACTTCCCGATGGTGTTCATCGCCGTGCTGACCGGCGCGTTCTCGCTCGTCGCGTGGCGCACCCGGATCGTGCCGCGCTGGGTGAGCGTGCTCGGCGCGGTGGTCGCCGCCGCGGCCGCCCTCGGCACCGCCGGGGTCACCCTGAACTCCGGCGTCCTGTACGGCTTCTGGTTCGGCGGCCTGTACGGCTGGGTGCTGTGGATCCCGATCACCGGCATCGTCCTGGCGGTACGCACCCGCCGCGCGGCCGCTGTCGTGCACTGACCCGGACGGCCCACCCCCGGCGCCCGGGTGGCGGGCCGTCCGCAACGATCAGCGGAAGCCGCGGGCCAGCCGGTGGTACGCCTGGTTCCAGCGCACCTCCTTGGTGAACCCGCGGGTCGTGGTGTCCGCGTCGATCACCAGCAGCTCGGTGCCCACCATGTCGGCCAGGTCGGCCAGTTCCTCCGTGCCGACCGCCGACGACAGCACGGTGTGGTGCGGGCCGCCCGCGGTCAGCCAGCACTCGGCGGACGTGGCGAGCGACGGGGCCGGCTTCCAGACCGCCCGGGCGACCGGCAGCTTCGGCAGCGGCTCGGTCGGCGCGACCACCTCGATCTCGTTGGCGACCAGGCGGAACCGCTCCCCCAGGTCGGCCAGGCCGAGAACGATCGCCTTGCCGGGGGTCGCGTCGAAGACCAGGCGGACCGGGTCCTCCCGGCCGCCGATGCCGAGCGGATGGATCTCCAGCTTCGGGGTGCCGGACGCGATCGACGGGCAGACCTCCAGCATGTGCGCGCCGAGGATGACCTCGTTGCCGGGGGTCAGGTCGTACGTGTAGTCCTCCATGAAGGAGGTCGCGCCGCCGGGGACCATCGCCTTGAGCGTGTGCACCAGCACCGAGGTCTTCCAGTCGCCCTCGCCGCCGAAGCCGTACCCGTCGGCCATCAGCCGCTGCACGGCCAGGCCGGGCAGCTGGCGCAGCCCGCCCAGGTCCTCGAAGTTGCTCGTGAACGCCCCGAAGCCGCCCTCGGTGAGGAACTGCCGCAGGCCCAGCTCGATCCGCGCCCCGTAGCGCAGTGATTCCCTGCGCTCGGTTTTCAACGGATCCGATACTTCGTAGATGTCGTGATATTCGTTGACGAGCTTGTCGATGTCCTCGTCGGCCACCTGGTCGACGACCGCGACCAGGTCGTTCACGCCGTACGTGTTGACCGAGACGCCGAACCGCAGCTGCGCCTCGACCTTGTCCCCCTCGGTCACCGCGACGTCGCGCATGTTGTCGCCGAACCGGGCCAGCTTGAGGGTGCGCATCGCGGAGTACCCGCGGGCGGCCCGCACCCAGGTCGCGATCCGGGCGACCACGGCCGGGTTGCTGACGTGCCCGGCCACCGTCTTGCGCGGCACGCCGAGCCGGGTCTCGATGAACCCGAACTCCCGGTCGCCGTGCGCGGCCTGGTTGAGATTCATGAAGTCCATGTCGATCTCGGACCAGGGCAGCGCCACGTTGTGCTGGGTGTGCAGGTGCAGCAGCGGGGCGCGCAGCGCGTCCAGCCCGGCGATCCACATCTTGGCCGGGGAGAACGTGTGCATCCAGGTGATCACACCGAGCACGCCCGGCGTCGCGGAGGCCCGGCGGCAGATCTCCAGGATCTGCTCCGCGCTGGTCAGCACCGGCTGCCAGACCACCTCCGCGTCGAGTTGCTCCTGCAGCTGGCCGGCGATCTCCCGGGACTGCGAGGCGACCTGCTCCAGGGTCTCCGGGCCGTAGAGCCCCTGGCTACCGGTCAGGAACCAGACTTCTCCGGTGCTCATCGTGCCCTCCGTGTGACAAGTCGCTGCATGACGATGAAACCGAAGAGCAGGACGCCGACGATGATCCGGGTCCATGCCGAGTTCAGGTCACCCTGGAAGTTGATGATGGTCTGGATCAGACCCGTGACCAGTACGCCGAGCAGGGTGCCGAGGACGTACCCGGAGCCACCGGTCAGCAGCACCCCGCCGATCACACACGCGGCGATGGCGTCCAGCTCCGAGCCGGTGCCCTGCAGCGCCCAGCCGGACGTGGAGTTGATGCTGAACAGCACGCCGCCGAGCGCCGCGCAGAACCCGCTGAGCGTGTAGACCGCGATCCGGGTACGGCCGACCGGCAGGCCCATCAGCAACGCCGAGTCGGCGCTGCCACCGATCGCGTAGACGTTGCGGCCGAACCGGGTCCAGGCCAGCACCGCCGCGGCGATCAGCACCGCGGCCAGGGCCACCAGGGCGATCGGGGTGGTCTTCACCCCGTCGGCCAGCGGGATGCGCATGTCGGAGAGCGTCCGCCAGAGCTCGTCGCGGATCGGGATCGACGACTGGTTGATGAACAGCGCCAGGCCCCGGGCCAGGAACAGCCCGGCCAGGGTGGCGATGAACGGCTCCACCTTGAAGAAGTGGATCACCGCGCCCATCCCGGCACCGAGCAGCGCGCCGAGCAGCAGCACCAGCGGCAGCACCACCAGCGGCGGCCAGCCGCCCTTGAGCAGCGTCGCGGTCAGCGTGGTGGTCAGCGAGATGACCGCACCGACCGACAGGTCGATACCGCCGGTGAGGATCACGAACGTCATCCCCACCGCGATCACCAGCAGGACCGCGTTGTCGCGGAACAGGTTGACGACGACGCTCGCCTGGCCGAAGTTGCTGTAGTTCGCCACCCCGCTGAAGTACATGACCAGCAGCAGCGAGAGGGTCGCCAGGATCGGGATGTACTTGGCGTTCGGCTTGTAGACCCGGCGGCGCGGGTTGACCGCCGGATCCTTCGAGACCGCCTGTGGACTCATGATCGTCATGCGGGCACCTCCGCCGGGGCGACGGGGTTACGAGCCTTGAAACGCCCGAACACCTTCTCGCGGAACGTCGTGGACTGGGACAGGCAGAGCACGACCACGATGACCGCCTTGAACAGCAGCGTGGCCTTGGCCGGCACGCCGACGGCGACGACCGTGACGGACAGCGTCTGGATCAGCAGCGCGCCGATCACCGTGCCGGCGATCGAGAACCGGCCCCCGATCAGGGCGGTGCCGCCGATCACCACGGCCAGGATGGCGTCCAGCTCGATCAGGTTGCCGGCCGAGATGCTGTCCGCGCTCTTGATGTTCGCGCTGTAGATCAGGCCGGCCAGCCCGGCGAACGCGCCGGACACCACGTAGACCATCACGGTGATCCGCTTCGCCCGGATGCCGGCCAGCCGGCTGGCGCTCGGGCTGCCGCCGACCGACTCGAGCAGCAGACCCAGCGCGGTACGCCGGGTCAGCACCACGGTCAGCGCCACCGCGGCCATGGCGATCAGGAACGCCACCGGCAGGGTGAGGAAGAACCCGGTGGCCAGCGTCGCGTACGGGCTGGACTGCACGTTGATGATCTGGCCGTCGGTGATCAGCTGGGCGATGCCGCGACCGGCCACCATCAGGATCAGCGTCGCGATGATCGGCTGGATGCCGACCACCGCGACCAGGGCCCCGTTCCAGACGCCGAGCAGCGCCGAGACGCCGACCGCGACCGCCACGATCAGCAGCACCGAGCCGACCGCGTTCTGGTCGCCGAGGTCCCGGATCAGCAGGCAGGCCACCGCGCCGGAGATCGCCATCACCGAGCCGACCGAGAGGTCGATGCCGCCGGTCGCGATCACCAGGGTCATGCCGAGGGCGACCAGGACCAGCGGCGAGCTGCCCCGCAGGATGTCGATCAGGGTGCCGAACAGGTGCCCGTCGTGGACGGTGAGGAACTGGTTGGACGTGAACACGTTGACGGCCAGCAGCGCCACCAGGATGGCGGTGGGCCAGAACAGCCGGTTCTTGAGAATGGTCATGAGGTAGCTCCGCTGGCGGTCTGGCCACTGGCGATGGTCTGCATGATGCGGTCGGCGTCGACCCCGGCGGTGTTCTCCAGCTCCTCGACCAGACGGCGGTCCCGGAGCACCGCGATCTTGTGGCTGAGCCGGAGCACCTCCTCCAGCTCGGCGCTGACGAACAGCACGGCCATGCCACCGTCGGAGAGCTCGGCGACCAGCTTCTGGATCTCCGCCTTGGCGCCGACGTCGATGCCCCGGGTCGGCTCATCGATGA
The DNA here is from genome assembly GCF_016862315.1 of Actinoplanes palleronii. Classification (GTDB taxonomy): domain Bacteria; phylum Actinomycetota; class Actinomycetes; order Mycobacteriales; family Micromonosporaceae; genus Actinoplanes; species Actinoplanes palleronii. The sequence continues at coordinate 54,883 of NZ_BOMS01000001.1, forward strand.
TCAGCAGCCGCGGTTCGGTGATCAGCCAGCGGGCCAGCAGCACTTTCTGCTGGTTGCCGCCGCTGAGGTTGCGGACCGGGCGCTCCGGGTCGGCGGGCCGGATCTGCAGCGCCTTGATGTACTTGTCGACCAGCTCGTCCTGCTTGCGGCGCGGGATCGGCCGGGTCCAGCCGCGCGAGGCCTGCAACGCCAGGATGATGTTCTCCCGCACGCTGAGGTCACCGATGATGCCCTCGGTGCGGCGGTTCTCCGAGGAGAAGGCGATCCCCCGCTTCATCGCCACCTGCGGATCGCGCAGCGCGACCGGCTTGCCGTCGATGCTCAGCTCGCCGGTGTCGGCCTTGTCCGCGCCGAAGAGCAGCCGGGCCAGTTCGGTACGGCCGGAGCCGAGCAGCCCGGCCAGGCCGACCACCTCGCCGGCGTGGATGGTCAGGTCGAACGGGGCGATCGCGCCCGTCCGGCCGACACCCTTGGCCTCCAGGATCGGTTCGGCGGCGGCCGACTTCGTCCGGGACCGCTGGGCCTTGTCCTCCAGGCCCTCCAGCGTCGCCAGCTCCTTGCCGATCATCTTCTCGACGAGCTGCACCTGGGGCAGGTCCGCGACGGTGAACTCACCGATCAGCTGGCCGTTGCGCAGCACCGTCAGCCGGTCGGAGATCTCGTAGATCTGGTCCAGGAAGTGCGAGACGAACAGGATCGCCACCCCGTCGCCCTTGAGCCGGCGCATCACCTCGAAGAGCCGGGCCACCTCGGAGGCGTCCAGGCTGGAGGTCGGTTCGTCGAGGATCAGCACCCGCGCCTCGATGTCGATCGCGCGCGCGATCGCCACCATCTGCTGGATCGCCAGCGAGTAGGTGCTCAGCGGCGCCGTCACGTCGAGGTCCAGGTCGAGACGCTGGAGCAGCTCGGCGGACCGCTTGCGCATCCGGCCCCACTGGATCTTGCCGAGGCGCCGCGGCTCCCTGCCGATGAAGATGTTCTCCGCCACCGAGAGGTTGGTGCAGAGATTGACCTCCTGGTAGACGGTGCTGATCCCGGCCTTCTGCGCGGCCAGCGGCCCGCTGATCCGCACCGGCGCGCCGCTCAGCGTGATGTCACCGCCGTCGATCTCGTAGACGCCGGTGAGCACCTTGATCAGGGTGGACTTGCCGGCGCCGTTCTCGCCCATCAGGGCGTGCACCTCGCCGGGGAACAAACGGAAGTCGACGCCGTCCAGGGCGACGACGCCGGGAAAGACCTTGCGGATGCCGGCCATCTCGAGGACCGGTTTTGTGGTGGGTTCGCCCATCGTGCACTCCGTTCCGCGGCGTGCGGACCACCCCGGAGCCCGGGG
>NZ_BOMS01000002.1 GCF_016862315.1 Actinoplanes palleronii
GTCCGCACCTGCCATGACTCAGTACTTGCGGTCCGGGAGGGCGGCCTTGGCCTGCTCCTGGGTGAAGGTGGTCTCCTGGGTGAGGATCCGCTGCTCGACCGACTCGCCGGCGTGGACCTTCTTGGCCAGCTCCATCAGCTGGGTGCCGAGGAGCGGGCTGCACTCCACGATGTAGTTGATCTTGCCGGCGGCGAGGGCGGTCATGCCGTCCTTGACCGCGTCGACCGTGATGATCTTGATGTCCTTGCCGGGCACCTTGCCGGCCGCCTCGATCGCCTCGATGGCGCCCAGACCCATGTCGTCGTTGTGCGCGTAGAGCACGTCGATCTTCGGGGTGGACTGGAGGAACTGCTCCATGACCGTCTTGCCGTCGGCGCGCTTGAAGTCACCGGTCTGCGACTTCACGATCTTGATGTTCGGGTTGGCCGCGATCGCGTCGGCGAAGCCCTTCTGCCGGTCGATGGCCGGCGCCGCGCCCGTGGTGCCCTGCAGCTCGACCACGTTGATCGGGCCGGTCTTGCCCGCGGAGTCCTTGACCAGCCAGTCGCCGGCCTCCTTGCCCTCCTTGACGAAGTCCGAGCCGAGGAAGGTCTTGTACAGCGAGGTGTCCTGCGAGTCCACCGCGCGGTCGGTCAGGATCACCGGGATGTCGGCGTCCTTGGCCTCCTTGAGCACCGCGTCCCAGCCGGACGTGACCACCGGCGAGAACGCGATGACGTCGACCTTCTGGGTGATGAAGCCGCGGATCGCCGAGATCTGGTTCTCCTGCTTGCCCTGGGCGTCGGAGAACTTCAGCTCGATACCGGCGGCCGGGGCCGCCGCCTTGATGTCGTTGGTGTTCGCGGTGCGCCAGCCGCTCTCCGCACCCACCTGGGAGAATCCCATGACGAGCTTGCCGTCGTCGCTGCCGCCGGCGGCGTCCTTGTCACCACAACCGGCCAGCGCGGACACGGCCAGCAGGCCCGTCATCGCTGCTGCCGCCATCATCTTCACGCGCACCATAACCTCCTGAGACTGTTACCGTTAACAAAAGAGCAGCGGAGGGCACACGGGTGCCCTGGCCGCGAAGATCTCCCTCGATGCTGCGACCGGGGTCACAGCTTGCGTTTCGTGAGTGTTACCGTTCTCAACGTGATCGTCAAGAGATCAGCATCGTTGTTTCAGGCAGATTGCAAGAACGCCGGTTTCACCCCAGGTCATCGAACGACTACCTGCTAGGAATCGTCCAATGCCGACCTCAGACCCGGCGCCGGACGTCGAACCGGCTGCCCCGATGCCCTCACCCGTCCTTCGGCCGCGATCCGGCAAGGAGCGGGGAAGCGTCATGCGCGACGTCGCGAAGCTGGCCGGCGTGTCCCACCAGACCGTCTCCCGGGTGATCAACGATCATCCCAACGTGCGGACGGAGACCCGCGAGCGTGTGCTCGCCGCGATGCGCTCGCTCAACTACCGGCGCAACCTCGCGGCGCGCACCCTGGCCACCCGGGAGTCCCGGACGCTCGGCATCATCGGCTTCGAGACCACGTTGTTCGGTCCCGAGTCGATGCTCTACGGCATCGAGAGCGCCGCCCGCGCAGCCGGATACCTGGTCAGCGTCGCGACCGTGCGCGAGCTCGCGCACCACCCGGTCCTCGAGGCGGTCGACCGCCTCGCCCAGCACGACGTCGACGGCATCATCGCGATCGCCCCGAAACCCGCCGTGACCACCGCGCTCACCCACGCGCCGGCCGGCCTGGCGTGCGTCGCGGTGGGTGGCTCCGGTTCCGGCGTCGAGCCCTTCCCGACCGTACGGGTGGACAACGTGACCGGCGCCCGCCTCGCCACCCAGCACCTGCTCGACCTGGGCCACGCCACCGTGCACCACGCGGCCGGCCCGCCCGACTGGCCGGAGGCACAGGCCCGGGTCGACGGCTGGCGCGAGACGCTCTACGCGGCCGGCGCGGTCGTCCCGGCGATCTCCCCCGGCTGGTGGGACGCCGCCGCCGGCTACGAGCAGGGCCGCCGCCTGGCCGCCGACCCCTCGGTCACCGCGATCTTCGCGGCCAACGACCGGATAGCGCTGGGCGTGCTGCGCGCCCTGCACGAGTCCGGCCGCCGCGTCCCGGACGACGTGAGCGTCGTCGGTTTCGACGACATGCCCGACTCCGGCTACTTCATGCCGCCGCTCACCACCGTGCACCAGGACTTCGCCGAGATGGGCCGCCGCGCCCTGGCCCTGCTGCTGCACCACATGGCCCGCGCCGACGGCGCCGACCCCCCGCCGAACGTCCTGGTCGCCCCGGACCTGGTCCTCCGAGCCAGCACCGCCCCCCGCTTCGACTGACCCCTTCCGCTCCGGACCGCGGTCCCCTCAGGCGCTTTTTCACGGTACGAATGTGCAGTCCCGCCCGCGGGCTACAAGCCACGCCCCGCCCGTGAGGCCACCGCGACGCCCTGCCCACTCCCGACCGCCGCGCGCCTCCCGCCCCCGGCTGGCTCTCACGGTTGCCTCGAGCCCCTCGAAGGGACCGCCAGCACCAGCCCGGGTCTCGCGCCGACGAGCGGACCCGGGGGGTGGCTGGTTCTCAGGGGTGCCTCGATCGCAGGGAGACACCCCTCACGACCAGCCGGGGTGGGGAGGCGCGGGGCGGTCCGGGGTGGCTGCGGCCTCGCGTGGCCTCACGGGCGGGACGTGGCTCGTAGCCTACGGACGGGCGCTCCTCGTTCGTACCGTGAAAGGGCGGACCGGAAGGGCGCGGACCTGGGCGGGACGGAGGTCCGGTGGTGGCTACCGGTGGGTACAGTGCGCGCCATGATGGAGGACGGGGTTCCGGCGTTCGGGCTGCTGGTGTCGGCGTTTCTGGTGCTGGTGCCGGCCGGGGTGGGCCTCTTCATGATCTACCGGGGGCTGCGGCACTGGAACCGGGCGCGGCGGCTGATCGCGACCGGGGAGCGGGCGGTGGCCGTCGTGATCGACAACTCGGTCGAGTCGCACAGTCACGGCCGGATGAGCTTCCTCCCGGTGGTCACGTTCCGCACTCAGCTCGGCCGTGAGGTACGCACGGTGATCGCCGAGAAGCGCAGCAACCTGTCGCACGTGCCCGGCACGCAGCACACGGTGGCCTTCGACCCGGAGCAGCCGGAGCGGGCCGTGCCGATCGACGGGCAGGGCGCCGGTATGGCCGGAGCGGTGATCGTGGGGGCGATCTTCCTGCTCTTCGCGGGGGTCGCGTTCTTCATGACCAGCCTGATCTTCCTGTCGCCGGACAGCCCGGTCTTCGACGACGGCACGTTCGGCGACTTCCCCGGCAGCTTCCCCTGAGTCGTCGCGAGGAGGATTCAGCTCACCCGCAGCGGTGAATGAACCCGCTCCGCACCGCTCACGCCGATTACAGTCCGAGGGGTGGTCGACGGCGACAGCGAACCCCCGTCCCGCGGAGGCGTCCCCGGCTGGCTACGCCGCCGGCGGCACCCGCGACTGTCCGGCACGCTGCGTGTCCGCGGCCCGCTCGGTCACGACGTGACGATCCCGTTGCGCGGCCGGGCCGCCGTTCTCACCCGCAACGGTTCCGGGCTGCCCGGCCACGGCGACGTCTGGGCGGTGCACACCGACCCGCAGGCCACCGCGGTCAGCCTGATGATCAGTTACGGTCGCACCGACGATCCGGCCGACCGGCAGACCGGGCTCTGCCCACCCGGCGCGACCATCACCCTGGCCGGGACCAGGTTCACCTGGCACCGCCCGGCCACCGGTGAGACGCCGGTCCCGCCCGCCGCCGCGATCCCCCGGCCGCGCACCGGCAACGGCGCTCCGGCAGCGGGCCACGAGCCGGGGGCGAATCGCAACACCCGCGCCCCGTTCCCGCGGTCCGGCAACGCCCGACCGGCGCCGGTCGGGCTCCGCCGGCGGGTCCGGGCGATGGTCCGCGAGATCACCGGCCGCTGAGGGACCGGACGATCAGCGGCCGCTGAGGGACCGGGCGGCGATCAGCCGCCGATACGCCTCGAACGCGGGCTTCGGCGTGTAGTCGTCGCGCAGCAACCCGAGCCGGAAGACCGGCTCGACACCGCCGGAATCCGCGTCCCGCAGCGCGTGGTACTCATACACCTCGATGGCCAGCCGCTCGGCGAGCCCGGCGACGATCCCGACCACCAGCTCCAGCACCTCCACCTGACGTTCCGCGCTCCGGCCCGGCCCGGTCCCCCAGCCGTGCTCGGTGATGTGCAGCGGCAGCGTCGCCGGGAGGCCGGCCGCGGCCAGGCTCGACTCCCGGAACCCGATCAGCGACCCGGTGACGATCGCGGCGAGCCGCCCGGCCGGGACGGGCCGGAAGACGTCCGGGAAGAAGTCGAGCCCCACGTAGTCCAGCGCGGAGCGGAACTCGTCGCCGCCGCGCCGGCCCAGGTCGGTCCAGAACTCCTGCGCCGGGTCGAAGTCCAGCGTGGAGTTGCAGCCGATCCGGACGTCGAGGCCGAGCCGCGTGGCCTCCCGCTTCGCCTCGATCACCCCGCGGATCAGCGCGTCGCGGACCGCCGGGGCGCCGCCGTCGCCGCCCGGCCCGGCGTGGTTCGGCTCCTCGGTGATCTGCAGCGACGCCAGCCGCGGTCCGTGTGTCCGGAGCTGATCACGCAGGAAGGCGAGCCAGCCGGTGAGGTCGGCGCCCGGTTCGCGGAAGCAGGCCACCAGGTCGAGGCGGCGCGAACCGGTCGCGTACTGCTCCGGCTCCGGCGGGGCGGCCGGCAGTCCCGCCCCGGCGTCGGCGTAGTGCACGTAGCCCCGGACCAGGAACGGGTGGTCACCGTGCAACGCGGTCAGGGCCGCCTCGATCCGGGCCGGGTCCTCGGCCGGGCCGGGCTCGCATCGGCGGTGGCGGCGCTGCGGCGGGCGTTCCTGACCGAGCTCGATCACGGCGCGGCGACGCTCGGGATCAACCCGGGGATGGCGGCGTTCTGGCGGGTGGTCGAGGAGAGCGCGGCGCTGCGGGCCCGGGTCCGGCAGATGCGCGACCGGGCCGAGGAGTTGCTCGCCGAGACGTTGCGGAGCGAGACCGGCGCGACCGGGGACGATCCGATGCCCCGGATCGCGGCCGCGCTGCTGGTCGCGGCGGATGCCGCGCTGCACGCCGAGATCCGGCGCCGGGTCCAGGCAGAACAAGACCCCGATGTCGTACGGGCGGAGGCCCGGCGGATGGCCGGGGCCGCGTTCGACGTGCTGGAGAAGGGGCTTCCGGCGTACGCGGTACGGCGTACGGCGAAAGCCCCTTGACCGGAAGTTATTGCCGGCCCGGGCGATGCTCCCAGCCACGCCCGGGCCGGCGGGCCGCGCCATCCCCCTGACCCGCTCTCAAAGGCGGGAGAAAGCGGCAACCCGAGAGGGCGCATCACGTTCTGTTCGGCACCGGCCGCTCGCTGCCGCGACGGCCGGTTACGGATGCGTCCCCGGGTGGATCAGGACTTGACGCCCGGGTTGCCGTAATAGGCGCCCGGGCCGTGCTTGCGTTTGAAGTGCCGTTCCTGCAGGTGCTGCGGCGTGAACGCGGCCGGGTTGAGCGCCAGCGTCTTGATCGCCATGTCGGCGACCGCCTCGACGATGATCGCGTGCTCGACCGACTTCTTCGGGCTGACGCCCCAGGTGAACGGGCCGTGGTTGGCGACCAACGCCGCGGGCATGGCGGCCGCGGCCTCGTCGTCACCGATCAGCTCGATGATCACCTGACCGGTGTTGAACTCGTAGTCGTTCGCGCACTCCTCGGGGGTGAGCCCCCGGGTCACCGGCACCGGGCCGTTGAACGTGTCGGCGTGCGTGGTGCCGAGCAGCGGGATGTCCCGGTCGGCCTGCGCGAACGCGACCGCGTTGGCCGAGTGGGTGTGGGTGATGCCGCCGATCGAGGGCCAGGCCAGGTAGAACGCGCGGTGTGACTCGGTGTCGACCGAGGGTCGCAGGTCACCACCGAGCACCTTGCCGGTCGCCAGGTCGATCGGGACGAGCATGTCGGGGGTGAGATCGTCGTACGACACCCCGGACGGCTTGATCAGGAAGAGCCCGGCCTCACGGTCGACGCCGCTGACGTTGCCCCAGGTGAGCTGGGCCAGTCCGGCCTTCGGGATGATCTGGTTGGCCAGCCACACGTCCTGGCGCAGGGCTTGCGATCCGATCGTCACGATGCCGCTTCCTTCCACCCGGTTGTTAACGCTAACTATAGGTGATCACGGGCTCGTGGTGAACTGGCTTGTGAGCGTGAACACCGAGGGTTACCGCAGGGTGGCGACCTCCGCGGCGACCCGCTCACGCAGCGTATCCGGCAGCGGTGCGTATCCGGCCCTCGACGCGGCAGCCTGACCCGCCGGACTCGCCGCGTGGGCCAGGAAACCGCGGGCCACCGCCGAGGCGCCGGTGCGGCACACCACCTCGTACGTCACCTGCACGAGCGGGTAGGCACCACCGTACAGATCCGGGTAGTTCACCTCGAGCCGTAGATCGCCGGTACTTCTCGCGGACGCGACGGCGGTCGCCGCGGCCTGGTCGGTGGGCGCGGCGAAGTCGCCCCGCGCGTCGCCGACCAGGGCCATGGCCAGCTCGTTCACCCGGGCGTAGGAGGCCTCGGCGTAGCCGATCGCGCCGTCGGTGCGGGCGATCGCCGCGGCCAGCCGGTCGCTGCCGGACCGGGCCAGACCGCCCGGGGCCGGCCAGGCGCTGCCCGGCGGGTAGGGCCAGTCCGCCCGGGCCGCGCCGGCCAGGAAACGGGTGAAGTTCGCGGTGGTCCCCGAGCTGTCCTCGCGGTGCACCGGGCGGATCGGGGTGGCCGGCAGCACCAGGCCCGGGTTGTCGGCGGCGATCGCCTTGTCACGCCAGGTGGTGACCTTGCCGTTGAAGATCTTCGCGATGGTGGCCGGGGTCAGCCGCAGCTCGGCGACGCCGGCGACGTTGTAGGCGAGCGCGATCGGGCCGATCACCAGGGGCAGGTGCGCGGCCGGGGTGCCGCCGCAGCGGGTGGTGGCGGTGGCCTGTTCGGTATCGGTCAGCGGGGCGTCGGTGCCGGCGAAGTCACCGGTGCCGGCCAGGAACGCGCGCACGCCCGCGCCGGAGCCGGTGCTGTCGTATCCGACGGCCGCCTCCGCGCAGGCGATCTGGTACTGGCGGATCCACTCGTTGATCGCGTTGGCCTGGGCCGAGGAGCCCTGGCCGCTCGCCGCACCCGTCGCGCACGGTACCGGGTCGGCGGACTCGGCGGGCTCGTCACAACCGGTCAGCAGCAGGAGGAGGGCGGCCAGGGCGGCCGCGGGGAGCTTTCTCACGTCGTACCTCTCAGCGGTTGTCGGCATCGACCGTCGGCGCACCGCAAGCGTTCCGCGTCCGTCTCAGCGATATTCCGCGAGGCGCCGGCGGACGCCGAGCGGGACCAGCAGGATCACCAGACCGAGAACCACCAGGGGGATGCCGGTCCAGCCGCGCAGCGTGCGTTCCGCGCCGCGCAACGCCCGGTCAAAACCCTGCTTCCGTACGGCGGTGACCGCGCCCACCGCCGCGTCGAAGTACGCGAAGTCGAACGCCGCGTCGCCCCGGCGGATGCCGGTCAGCGCGTCCACCGCCTCGCCGGTGCGACCAGCATCAGTCAGCTGCAGCACCTTCTCGTGATCGCGCCGGTAGGCCTGCCAGCGGCGCAGCGCCTCGTCCCCGGCCAGCGCGCCGACGCCCGGCCCGTCGCAGCCCTCGCCGGTCACGCAGCCGGACTTGCCGGCGAACCCGTCCCGGTAGAGCGCCAGGTTGCCGCTGACCAGGTACCGGCTGGTGTCCGCGGCGGCGTCGTACCCGACGGCGCGCAACCGGGACAGCTCCAGATAGGGGTTCAGATCAGCGGCGCGGGCGCCGGTCATCCGGGTGGCCTGCGCGGACAGCACGACGACCGAGGCGACCGTGATCAGCAGGCTGAGCCCGGTCGCGGCGAGCAGCGCCGGGTTCCAGGACCGGCGGAACCGGCGGGCCAGCCAGACCTGCAGCACGACCAGGAGTGCGAGCAGCGTGCCGCCGAGCAGCACCGCCAGGGTCAGGCCGACGGATTCGGTGACACGTTTGGCGGAATACGCCTCGTCGAGGCGGGTGGTGGCGGAGTCCCGGAGTTGCTGGGCGGCCGGGAGCAGACGAAGGTGAAGGATATTGGTGGCCTGGGTGAAATAGCCGAGGGCGTCCGGCGGCAATGCACCCGCGGCGCCCTTTTCCCCGGCGGCGAGGGTCTGACCGATGCGCTGGTGATAAACGGCAAGTCCGTCCAGGAGATCGACCGGCGCCGCGCTGCTCATCAGCAGTCGCAGGTCGGCGTCGACCTGCCGGGACCGGGACCGGTAGGCGCCCAGGGCGTCCACCCGGGTCCCGGCCAGCGCGTCCGCGTCGCCGGTCAGCAACAGCCGGGTGACCTGCGCGTCCATGTCGCTGAGCGCGAAGTAGAGGTCGGCCGCGGTGGCCGCCTGGGGCGCCGCCTCGCGGCCGATGATCCGGACCTGGTCCTGCACCCGGGCCATCACCAGACCGGTCGCGGCGAGCAGGGCGGCGGCCGCGGTCACCACGAGCGCCGACCAGAGGCGCAGACGGGCGGGGGTTTCGTTCCTTGTCGCTTCCCGGAGCGCTGACACGCGGGTCACGGTAATCCACCACCGCAATTCCCCGAAATCACGCTCTCGCGTTCATCTCACGTTTCTCGCGTGTCATTCTTCGCTTAATCCTTCGTATTTCAGGAAACGGCGAGAGCCGCATAAATCACCGGATCGTGGGCGGAGAGCAGGGTCAGGTCCGGCTCGGCGCGCTGATGAAGGTCGGCCAGCCGGGCGTGGTTGGCCCGGACCATGGCCCGGTCGAAGGCGACCCCGGTCTCGGCCAGGCGCAGACCCAGCGGTACGCGGTCGCCGGTCAGCGTGCCCCGGTGGTAGAAGGCGTCACCGCAGTGCAGCAGCCAGCGGGAACCGGTGTCGACGGCCACCGCGGCGTGTCCCCGGGTGTGGCCGGGCAGCGCGACCAGGACGAAACCCGGTGCGATCCCGGTCAGCTCCTTCGCGGCCGCGAACCCGCGCCACGTCTCCCCGGCCGGGGTGTGCTCGACCAGGTCGGGGCCGTGCGCCCACTGCACCGCGCGGAACCGGCGGCGCTCCTGAGCGGTCGAGGGACGCAGCGCGCCCTGCACCTCGGCCGCGGTGACGTGCACCTTGGCGTGCGGGAAGTCGGCCAGGCCACCGATGTGGTCGAAGTCGAAGTGGGTGACCACGATGTGCCGGACGTCCTCGATCCGGAACCCCAGCCGCTCGACCTGGGCGGCCGCGGTCTCCGCCGGGGCCAGCACCGGGCGCAGCAGGTGCCGGGGCGGGCCGAGGCGGGTGGCCGGGTCGGCGAGGTCGGCCCGCCCGAACCCGGTGTCGACGAGCACCAGGCCGGCGTCGCTCTCGGCCAGCAGCACGTGGCAGACCAGGTCACCGCCGGGGACGCGCATGGTGCCGCAGTTGAGGTGATGGACCCGCACGTCGTTCTCGCTCTCCCGGTGGGCCTGGTTTCCGGGTCATCCTCGCTTGACCCTGCCCCAGGGGCAAGGTTCAGCCTGGTTCCGGGTCCTCGAACGGGCCGGCCGCCCTGCTCTCTCGCAGGGCGGCCGGGTGACGGTGGGAGCGGGTGGGGTCAGTGGCGGGTGGGGTGGTGCGCCGGGCGGCGGGCGGCGTCGTGCCGCCGCAACTGCGTCGGGTCGGGCAGGCCGTGTGCGGCCGAGAGGCCGTCCGGCTGCTGCAGCAGGTGTCCCTCGGCGACCAGGTCGGCCAGCAGGCCGGTCAGGCGGGCGTCGAGGTCGGTGGACCGCCGGGCCGACCAGCCGTAGAGCCGGGTGACCGCGGCCAGCAGGTCGTCGACCGGCAGCATCCCGCCGTCGATCACCAGGTTCTCGCAGGCGACGACGAGCTCGGCGTCGGAGACCTGGTCGGCCTTGCGGGCCACGCCGCCGGCCCGCTGCCGGACCACCGGGAAGGCCTGGTCGGGGTCGCCGACGAAGGTGCCGTCCCAGGCCACCCCGGCCTCCTCGATCGCGGCCTCGATCGCGGACCGGGCCGGGCGGGTGATCCGGGCCAGGCCCCACTCCTCCCGCATCCGTTGCAGGGCGACGCTGATGTGCACCGGCCCCTCGATCTCGGCCAGCCGCTGCACCGCGGCGATCAGCTCGGGCCGCAGGGCCGGGTCGGTGAGGACCGCTTCCGGCGGCAGCGGCGCCAGGTCCGCCTTCCGGTAGGGCTGGGCCCACTCGTCGGCGTGCGACGACCGCGGTTCCGCGGCCGTCACCGGCTCGTGATGCGTCCAGCCGGGCGGGGCGGCCATCGTCTCCTCGAACTCGGCGACCGCGGCCGCGATGTCCGGCTGCCCTTCCAGGGCCTGGTACCACGCCTGCCGGTGGAGATCCTCGCCGGCGCGCAGCGTCTGCTCGGCCACCGTCGCCGCGGCGTCGGCCAGGTCCGGGTCGAGGTTGGCCGACTCGGCCAGCTCGGCGCGGACCTGTGAGATGGCCCCGAGCCGGTCGGCCGGTTCGGCGGTCTCGTGCAGCCCGGCCAGGAACTGCGCGGCGGCCGCGGCCAGCTCCTCGGTGCTGACGCCGAACCGGGCGGCGACCTCGGTGAGGTCCTCCCGGCTGGCGGCGGTCTGATCGGCGGGAGCGGCGGTGGGCCACTCGATCAGGGTGGGGGTGCGCTCCGGCTCGGCCGGCGCCTCGCGCTCCCCGTGACGGCCCGCCGATCCTTCCCGCTCCTCGTGGCGGCCGGCCGGTTCCTCCCGCTCCTCGTGGCGGCCGGTCGGTTCCTCCTGGGCGGCGGGTGCGTCGGAGCGCAGGGTGGAGGGCCATTGCAGGGACGTCTCCGGCTCGGGCCGGGTGGCGGACGGCCACGCGACCGACGGGACCCGCCGCCGGCCGGTCCCGGCCGGCTCCGCACGGGTGGCCGTGGGCCACTCGATCGGCGACGCGTGCCGGCCGACGGTCTCGGTGGGCTCGTCGCCGGCGGCCGAGGGCCACTCGATCGACGCGGCGTGCCGGCCGGCGGGCCGCTCGGCGGTCGCGGAGGGCCAGGTCACCGCGGAGACGCGCGGCTCGTCGGCGGCCTGGTTGACGGTGGCCCAGGTGTCGGCGGCCGCGGGCTCGGTGCGGTTCGCCGTGGGCCAGGTGACGGTGGAGACCGTCGGCTGGTGTGCGGTGGGCTCGGGTTCCTGGTCGCGGGTCACGGCGGCGGGCTGCCGCTCGTCGGCGTTCCTCGGGGCGGCGGTGGGCCACACGAAGCGGTCCGGGTCCTCGGCACGGACCGGGGTGGAGGCGGGCCAGCCGGGGCTCTCACCCTGGTCGGTGCGGAGCTGGGCGACAGCGGTCTCCAGGTTCGCGCCCAGGTAGGCCTCGGCGGCCGCGAGCTCCTCCGCGCCGGCCTGGGCCGCGGCGAACTGCGCCGAGAGCCGGACCAGCCGGTCGTGCCCGGCCGGGACGGTGTCCTCCTCGAGGATCTCGGTGAGGACCGGTTCGGCGGGCGACGCCCACGGATCCTCGGCGGGAACGGCCGCAGCGCGGACGAGCGGCGGCTCGTCGTGATCCGCATCGGCCACCAGGTCGGCGTCGTGGATCTCGGTGGAGAACCCGCCGGCGACGGCCGGCGACAGGTCCGTGATCCGGGGACCGTCGGTGGCGTGGGCGGCGGCCAGGTCGGCCTCGGCGGACGCCTCGGCCTCGGCCAGCCCGACGTCGTCGGCGTCGGTCCAGGCGTGGAGGTGCGCGGGCTCGACGATCTCCGGGAGGTCGCCGGGCGGGGTCGCGGCGGGCGCCGGCGCGACTCCGGAGACCGCGGCGGCCAGCTCCTCGACGGAGATCGGCTCCCGCTCGACCCGCTCGGGCTCCGGCCCGCTCGCGCCCCGGGCCGGGGCGGAACGGGCCCCGGACCCCTGCTCGGCCGAGCCCCGGGCGGGGGCGAAGGCGGCCGCGCTCATGTCGTACGTGAAAGCGGTGACGGTCTCGGCATCCCGATCGCCGTAACCGGCGGCGTAGCCCTCCGCGGCCTCCGCGACCGGGTACTCCGCGGCGCCCTCGGGCGCCGGCGACACCGGCGCGATCTCCTCGGCCGCATCGGCGGTGGCGACGGTCAGCTCCGGCGCCTCCTCGTCCGGCAGCGCCGCGAACGCGGCCTCGATCGCCACCCGCAGGCGGGTCTCCTCGCCGGCCCGGTCCAGGTACCAGGCGGTCCCCCAGACCCGGTGCAGCTTCCAGCCGAGCCCGTCGAGCAGCTGCTCGCGCAGCCGGTCCCGGTCCCGGGCGGTCGGCGCCGAGTCGTAGGACGTGCCGTCGCACTCGATGCCCAGCGCGTACGGGGCGTTGCGCCGCGACGAGCGGGGCACCGCCAGGTCGATCCGGAACGCGCCGGTGCCGACCCGGGAGTTCACCCGGTATCCCCAGCCGCGGATGACGTCGCGCACCGAGTCCTCGAACGGGGTCTGCGACTCCTCGGACTGCGGTTGCTCCTCCAGGCCGAGCGCCGGGATCCCCCGGGCGGCGTACTCCAGGTACTCGCCCAGGCGCTGCATGCTGTCGTCGCCGTCCGCCAGGTCACGGGCCCGGACCGCGGAGACCACCTCGATCCGCCGGCGGGCGCGGGTGATCGCCACGTTGAGCCGGCGCCAGCCGTCCGGGCCGCGCAGGCCGCCCAGCTCGCTGCCGATCGCGAAGATCACCACGTCGCGCTCGTCGCCCTGGACGACGTCCAGGTCCTTGATGAAGAAGCCGCGCAGCCGGTCGTCCTCGGGCGGGACGACCATGTCCGCGACCGCGGTCTCGATCTCGAAGGCGTCCTCCGGCGTGCACACCACCACGCCGAGGCTCAGGTCCGGCCGGGTCACCAGGTGGTGCGCGATCCGGGTGGCGACCAGATCGGCCATCGACTGGTCACCGGTGGCCGGGTACAACTGCACGCCGCGGTCCGGGCCGGACGGCGCCCAGGCCGGGAACGTGTTGAGCCGCCCCTGGTAGAACGCGTGGTTGGCGAAGGCGATCAGCGACTCGTCGCGGCTGCGGTAGTGCGTGGTCAGGTCGATCGTGCGGAACGCCCCGCAGCTCAGGGCCAGCTCCAGGATCGAGCGCGGGTCGCCGCCGGGGATCGGTGCGGCGGTGAGTTGCCGGTCGTCGCCGCAGACCACCAGGGCGTTGCCCCGGTAGACGCAGGTGATCGCGTCCGGCACCGGCACCCGGGAGGCCTCGTCGATGATCACGACGTCGAAGGCCAGGTTGATCGGGAGCAGCCGGCTCACGTCGGCCGGCGACATCACCAGGCACGGCTTGACCGCCATGGTGGCGTGGGTGGTCCGGGCCAGCAGCTCCCGGACCGGCAGGCGCCGGCCCTGCTGGGCGGCGGACGCCCGGAGCAGGGCGGCCTCGCCGGCCGCCGACTCGGCCGGCTGGAGCGCGTCGACGGCGTTCATCACCTCGGCCGCGGCGGCGCGCTGCAGCAGCGCGTCCCAGTGCCGGAACTCCTCGACCAGCCGGTCCCGGGCCACCGCGTCGAGCGGGGACAACCGGTCGTCGTCCCGGATGATCGTGTCGGCCCAGGCCTGGAAGAGGGCCCGGCCGAGCACCGGCAGGATCTGCTCGACGGCCAGGTCCTCGCGGGCGCAGAAGTCGACGACCGCGTCCAGGCCGTGCTCGGCGAGCACCGCGCGGGCCGACTGGTGGTCGAACCACTCCTGCTGGCCGCGACTGTCCTCGAGGAGTTCGCGGATCAGGTCGCGGGCGGATTCCCGCTCGTCCAGGGCGGCGCCGAGACCGGGGTGCCGGCTCGGCGCGAAGGCCCGCAGGATCCAGTCCCGGGTGGCCTGCCACTCGGTGACCCGGGCCGGCAGGCTGTCGCTGGGCCGGCTCCGGCCGAGCGCCGCGGCCTGCTCGGGGGTGAACGCGATGTCCCCGCCGTTGCGCACCCGCCGGGCCTCGGAGGTCCAGGCCATCGCGGCGGCGAGCGCCTCCACGTCGGTCTGGTGGCCGCGGTAGGCGGCGCCGAGCACGGTGGCGTACTCCTTGGCGTTGGCCGTCAGCGCCGTGGCCGCCTCCGACGCGCTCTCCCGCAGCAGGCCGATCGAGGCCGCCTCGGCGAGGGTGAAGTCCCGGCTGGCCGCCGCGCTGTACGCCTGGACCAGCTCGGCCACCGCGGTGAACGGCTCGACGTGGGCGCGCAGCCAGGTGACCGCGTCGTGGATCGGGCCGGCGCCGAGCTGGGGCCGGGGCGCGGGCTCGGGGGCCGGACGCAGCGCGGCCGTCCACCTGGCGAACTCCTTGGTGGCCTCGCCGACGATCCGGATGATCGCGCTGTTCGGGGTCGGTGCGCAGATCCGCTCGATGATCGAGGGCAGCGCCTCCGGCGGGGTGACCTTCAGGGTCTCCTCGGCGGTGGCCAGCGCCCGCTCCAGCGCCTCGAAGTCGGTGTCCTGCCGCTGCCAGTGCCGGCCGAGGATGCCGGCCTGCTCGGCCTCGGCCTCGTCCAGCTCCTGCAGGGCGCGCTTCCAGGCCGCGGCCGCGTTCAGGTTGGCGACCGCCTCGGAGCGTTTGACGTCCGGCCGGGCGATCTCCGCGGCCGCCTTCTTGTCCCGCCGGTAGTGCGCCCCGAGCTTGCGGATGCCCTTGTGCTCGTGGGCGAACCGCTCGGCCAGCTCGTCCACCGGCTCGGCCAAGGCCTCCTCGCTGAAGTGCTCGCGGGCCCGGGTCTCGGCGGCCTTCACCACGTTGACCACGCGCCGCAGGTTCCGCGCCGCGGCGTGCGCGGCGGTCGTGCCCAGGTTGTCGAACCAGGCCGGTTCCGGCTTGTCCGGCCGGGCCAGCAGGTCGACGATGGCGGCCAGCCGGGCCAGGTCGGTGAACGCGACCACGTTGGGCAGCCCGAGCCGGGCGGTGACCCGGTCCAGGCTGTGCTGGTGCTGCTCGATCCGGTCGGCCTCGTCGGCGAAACGCCGGGCCAGACCCCGGGCCTGTGCGGCGGTGAGCGGCAGCAGCTCGACCGCGGGCGGCTTGAGCTGGGCCAGGCTGGGGATCATCGGCAGCTTGCCGGGGGCCGGCAGCGTGCTCCAGGTGACCCCGGTCCGGGTGCGGACCGCCTCCTCGGCCTGGTTCAGCGTCTTCAGGTGGCGCAGCAGCCCTTCGGCGGCCCGGGCCACCGGCTCCAGACTGGGCATGGTGAGCCACTCGTCGGCGGCCTCGGCCGGCCGCCGGGCGGCGTGCCCGACCAGCGTGGTCAGGGTGATCGCCTCAGCGATCGTGCCGATCAGGAACGCCTCGGCCAGCGGGTCCCGCTCGATCGCCTCGGCCAGGTGGTCCAGGGCGGCCTGCGCCTGGTGCAGCCGGGCGTCCAGGCGGTTGTGGTCGATCACGTCGCGCCAGAGGAAGTCCTCGCCCTCCCGGGCCGGGCGCCAGGCCCGGCCGAGGCGTTCGGCGGCGTCCCGGACCCGCTGCAACGACTGGGTGGTGAGCGGGATCAGCAGCTCCGCCGGGGCCGGCGCCTGCGGCACGTCGGTCATCTGCGCGCACATGCCGAGCACGTCGTGCAGGCGGTGGCCGAGCGGTTCGCGGACCTCGTTCATCGCCTCGGCGTACGCGTTGAGCCGCTGCCGGTGGTCGCGCAGCGCCGCGCGTTCGTCGGTGGACAGGTCCGGCGGCGGCAGCGGGATGAAGTCCAGCGCCGCGGCCAGGGCGGCCGCCACGTGGTCCCGGCCGGTCCGGCCGCTGTGCAGCTCGAGCAGGTAGTCGTCGAGCCCGAGCGGGGTGAGCCGGTCCCGGACGGTGTCCAGGGCGGCGGCCTTCTCGGCGACGAACAGCACCCGCCGGCCGGCGTGCATCAGCCCGGCGATCATGTTGGCGATCGTCTGCGACTTGCCGGTGCCGGGCGCGCCCCGCATCACGAAGGTGCGGCCGTGCAGCGCGGCGCTGACACAGGCCCGCTGCGCGGCGTCGGCGTCGAGCACCAGCGGCACGTCGTCCGGGGTGGCCACCTCGTCGATCCGGCGACCGGCGACCACCTCGAACTTGAACGCGTCCGGCTGCGCCTCGGGGGTGCTGGCCAGGGCCCGGATCACCGGGTGGGCGAGGATCTGCCGCTCGTGGTCGAGCAGGTCGGTGTACATCACCTCGCGGTGCACGTTGAACCGGGTGAGCAGCACCGCCTCGTCGGAGTGCCAGTCCGGGTGGTCGCCGAGAGCGGCGTCCAGCCGGGCCCAGAACACCGTGACGTCCAGCGCCGCCAGGCTGTCCACCGCGGGCAGCTCGATGTGGTGCCGGCGCAGGCAGATGTCCAGCGCCGGGTTCACGATCGGATCCTCGGCGCGGGCCCGCAGCCGGGGATAGTCCTGCGGGTCCGGGGTCACCAGGTCGACCGGGATCAGCAGGATCGGGCTGACGTGCTCGTTCCCGCCGTCCCGCCAGCTGACCGTGCCCAGGCCCAGATAGAGCGTGGCTACGCCCTGTTCCAGCAGGTCACGACGTGCGGAGCGCCGGAGCTCCCGCAGCGTGGTGTCCATCTCCGCGTCGGCCATCGCGGTCTGGAAGACGTGCGCGGCCCGTGGCCGCGGACCTTCCGCCTGTTCCTCGACCCCCAGGAAGCCGCACTCGCGACCCTGCTGGAGCGCCTCGACGATACTGCGCGGCGAGGGGCTGACGATCTCCACCACACCAGGCGCCGTAGTCCGCACGTCGATCAGCGGATTCGCGCCGGTCAGATCCAGCAGCCCATCCCGCCACTGTTCGAGTGTCGCCCGTACCCGGGCATCAGGCCGCCCGGTCAACCCGTCCGATTGATCCCACCGCATTTTTCCATTCCAGCAAGGCGACGGGCCGCATGGTGGCGTTTTTTCGGGTTAATCCGACGTTTCGCTCGGATCGGACCAACTTGGCGACACACCCGCCCCACCCGCCCCAGATCAGTCCCAGGTCGGGACCCACCACTGCCAGCCGGAGGGTGCGAGCGGCCACGCGGCCTCCGGTCGCCAGCCCTCCGGCGGGTACCACCCGTCCGGCGGGGTCGGCCAGCCCGGCGGCACCTGGAACTTGACGCCGGTGGGCGCGACCGGGATCGGCGGGTGCCGGTTCGGGTCGGGCGCGGGCGACACCGGCGCGGAGCCGGTGACCGTGGCGGCGTGCTGCTTCATCACGGCGCTGAGCGCCGGGATCACCGTGGTCTCGGCGATCTCGCCGGAGCCGCCGAACAGGCCGGCCGGCTGCCCGCCCCCGGCCGGGCTCACCGGCGCGTTGCCGCCGAACTGCCCACCGGCCGGGCTCACCGGGCGGTTGCCGTCGAACAGCTGCCCACCGGCCGGGCTGACCGGGCGGTTGCCGTCGAACGACGGCCCACCGGAGGGGCTGGTCGGCGCGCCACCGAACGACGGCCCACCGGCCGGGCTGACCGGCACGCTGCCGTCGAACAGGCCGGCCGGCTGCCCGCCGCTCGGGCCGGCCAGTTGCCCGCTGCTCGGGCCGGACGACAGCCCACTGCCCGGGCCGACCTGGCGGCTGCTGTCGAACAGGCCGGTGGGCTGCCCACTCGGAGCGCTCCCACCGAACTGCCCCGGCGATCCGCCGAGCTGGCCGGACGATCCACCGGCCGGGCTGGCCGGCATGGTGCCGCCGGGCATCGGCGAGGTCGGCACGCCCGGGATCGGGTGGGCCGGGACGCCGGGGACGACCTGCTCCTCGGGCGCCGGGGTCTTGCCGGCGATCGTCGGCACCGGGCCGCTGACCGAGGCCGCCCAGCTCGGCACCGGGCCGCTGGCCTGCACCCAGCTCGGCACCAGCTCGCTGCGGTCCATCCAGGTGGGCTGCGCGTCGCTGGGCGCGGACGCCCAGGTCGGCACGGCGTCGCTGGTGGCCATCCAGCTCGGCACCGCGGAGGTGCCGGCGGCCGGCAGGTCCGGGCCGGTCGACGTGGCCAGGACCGGGGTGGTGGTGGCCGGCGGCGAGACCGGTGCGACCCGCCCGCTGGTGGCGAGCCGGGCGGCCGGGCCGGCCACGCTCTCCGGCAGGTCCTGGACCCGGGCGACGTAGAGCAGCACCTCGGTCTTGTTGACGTTGCTCTTGACGATGGCGCGGGCCGCGACGACCAGGCCCCTCTCGGACTGGTACCGCAGCACCGGGGTCAGCTCGACGCTCATCTTCGGGCTCAGGTCACCGACCCGGATGTCACCGAGGCGCACCTCGACCAGGTGGTCGGCCATCTCGTGCAGGGTCACGTACGCCCAGCACTCGCCCTCCGGCCGCTGGAACGGGGCCAGCGCGTCGGCGTGCCGCTCGTACCCGTTGACCTGCAGGGCGGAGCCGGTCGGCAGCAGCCGGTGCTCCTGGCGGGGCGGGTCGTTGGCCGGCACGATCATGTGCGGCTCGGCCAGGTCGAGGCGGATGGTGCCGACGAAGGCGGGCGGGCGGCCGTCGTACTCGCCCCACTCCCGGCCGTGGATCTGGGCGTTCACCTCGGGGACCAGGTTGCGCTTGGTCAGCGCGGTGAGGACGTGCACGTACCGGGCGGCCTCGGGGCGCGGCAGGTGGCCGAGCAGCGCGGTGCCGGACCAGACACCGACGGCGTTGCGATCGTGGCGATTGCTGCGGTCGGGTATCAGCTGGACCGGTACGGTCAGGTCGGTTCCCTGTGGGTTGAAGTCGCCGTTGAAAAGCGCTCGTATCGCCTTGGCGTAGTGAGTCTCGCCGACGACCTCGGCACTTGCCCAGCCCGCTTGTCCCCAGAGTTGGAACCGATTTGCCACACGCGAACGCTAGTGTCTGCTTTCCGTCAGCAGCGTCGTCCATACGGATGACTACGCTCAGCCGGACGGACCGTATCTAAAAGATCAACTCTCCGCTGCCAGCGCGCGGTCCAGGTCAGCGAGTTGCCCGCCGATCTGGCCGAGGGTGAGCAGTCCGCTACCGGAACCGGCCCATTCGGCCGCGGCGGGGGCCAGCGCGGTGCGTGCCCGCAGCATCGCCGCACGGTCACCGGCCGCCAGCGCCGCCGTCGCCACCAGGCTCCAGAGCGCCTCGGCGAGCAGATCCGGCGGCGGGTCCGGGAGGTCCCGCAACTCCCGGTGGTCCCAGAGCGGCAGGACCCATGTCCGGTACGGCCCGAAGTCGTCGCCCCGCTCCCCCAGCGGCAGCCCCCGCCGCACCCGCACCCCGAGCAGCGCCAGCGGCACGAGCCCCGCGCTGAGCCCGGGCATCCCGGCGCCGTCCAGCCGCGGCGCCAGCTCCCGGTAGGCCCGCTCGACGTCGGCCGGCGGAGCGCCGGTCATGTCCAGCCGCAGCGCCGCGTACCCCTCGGTGAACACGCCGACCAGCGGCAACTCGTAGCGCGCGCCGAGCGCACCGGCCGCCGCCGCGTGCCGGTCCGCGCCGGCCAGGTCGCCGAGCGCGGCCCGCCCCTGAACCCGGATCAGGTGGCCGAGCACCTCGGCGGTGACCAGGCCGTGCCGGGCGGCCAGCCCGATCAGCTCCTCGCCGATCGCGTCCCGGTCCGGCGCCAGCCCGGTCCGGTGACAGCTCTGCAGGTAGACCGCGTTCAGCGCGAACGCCAGCAGGCCGGGGTCGTCCAGCCCGCGGGCGATCCGCTCGGCCTCCCGGGCGCACTCCCGCGGCCACGGGTCGGTGGTGCCGCGCGACTCGCACGCGACGGTGGCCAGCAGCCGGGCCCGGGCCGCGTGGTGGCCGGCCGGCAGCGCGGCGAGGGTCCGGGCGGCGGCCGCCACGATCCCGGCCGCCTGCTCCGGGTCGTCGGCACGGGTCCAGACGGCCGGCACGTCGTAGGCGCCGATCACCCGGGCGGCCAGTTCCGGGTCGCCGAGCTGTTCGGCCGCCGCGACGGCCGCGCTGCGCTGTTCCCGGGCCGCGGACAGGCCACCGGCGCCGGTCACCGCCAGGTTCCGCAGCAGTCCGACCGCCGACTCCAGCCGGACCCGGGTGCCCGCGACCCGGTCATACGCCTCCGCCGCCCGGGCCAGCACGCCGGCGGCCAGGTCGGGGCCGGGCGGCACCTCCGCTGCCGGGCCGGGGCCGCGCGCCGGGCCCGTGACCAGGTCGAGGGCCGGGGACTGGCGCAGGACGTCCTGTTCCAGGCGGCGCAGGGCCGGGCCCGGGTCGACGCCGAGCTGGCCGACCAGCAGGGCGCGGGCCCGGCGCAGCACGGCGAGCGCGTCGCCCTGCCGCCCGGTCCGGTAGAGCGCCAGGGCCAGCAGCCGCCAGCCCTCCTCCCGCCACGGGTGCTCGGTGACGTAGGCGTCCAGATCGGGGACCGCCTCGGCGGCACGGCCCCGCTCGAGGCGGGCGGTGGCCTGGCGCTCCAGGGCGCGCAGGCGCAGCTCGGCGAGGCGGGCGCGGTCGGCGGCGGCCCACGGGGCGTCCGGGAAGTCCGCGTAGGCCGGGCCGCGCCACCAGCCCAGCGCCTCGTCCAGCCGGGCGAGCGGTGGGACGGCAGGGGCGTGGACGATCTCCTCGAAACGCCAGGCGTCGACGGTGCCGGGGGCGGGGCGGAGGGCGTACCCGGAAGCCTCGGTGACCAGCAGCGTGCCCGGCGCCCGGCGGATCCGGTCCGGTTCCACCGCCCGCCGCAGGGCAGCGACGAACGTCCGCACCGCGGCGATCGCGCCGCCCGGCGGCGCCACCCAGAGATCGGCGACCAGAACGCCGACCGGGACCACCCGGCCGCGGGCGACCAGCAGGCGGGCCAGGACCGCGCGGTGCATCGGGCCCTTGAGGGCGATCGGCGTGCCATCGGCCCCGGCCGCGGCCACCGGCCCGAGCACCGCGAAGTCGGTCACCCGCGACCCTCCTACTCGCTGATCTTGATGACCATCTTGCCGGTGTTCTCGCCCCGCATCAGCCCGAGGAACGCCTCCGGCGCGTTGGCCAGCCCCTCCACCACCGTCTCCGGCGCCGAGATCTGCCCGGCCCGCAGCCAGCCACCGACCTCCTCGACGAACTCCGGCATCCGCTTGCCGTGGTTGCCGACGATGAAGCCGCGCAGGGTGAGCTCCTTGCCGATGGCGAGGGCCAGGTTGCGCGGCGCGGCCGGCGCGGACGTCTCGTTGTACTGCGAGATCGCGCCGCAGAGCGCGACCCGGCCGAACTTGTTCAGCGAGCCGATCGCGGCTTCCAGGTGCTCGCCACCGACGTTGTCGAAGTACACGTCGATGCCGTCCGGGGCCGCCGCGCGCAGCTGCTCGCGGACCGGGGCGTCCTTGTAGTTGAACGCGGCGTCGAAGCCGAGGTCGTCGACCAGGTGGCCGACCTTCCCGGCGGAACCGGCGCTGCCGATCACGCGCTTCGCGCCGCGCAGCTTGGCGATCTGCCCGACCACGCTGCCGACGGCGCCGGCCGCGCCGGAGACGAAGACCGTGTCGCCCTCGCGGAACTGGGCGATGTCCAGCAGGCCGACGTACGCGGTGAGCCCGGTCATCCCGAGCAGCCCGAGGTACGCGGAGAGCGTGGGCGCGGCCGCCGGGTCGATCACCCGTACCTTGGCGGCGTCGGTCACCGCGAAGTCACGCCAGCCGAGCCCGTGCACCACTGTCGCGCCGACCGGCACGCCCGGCGAGTTCGACGCGACGACCTGGCCGATCGCCCCGCCGTCGAGGGCCGCGCCGAGCGGGAACGGCGGGACGTACGACTTCACGTCGTTCATCCGCCCCCGCATGTACGGGTCGACCGACATGAACTGGTTGCGGATCAGCACCTGGCCCTCGCCCGGCTCCGGGGTGGGCAGCTCGACCAGCTCGAAGTTGTCGGCGGTCGGCCACCCGCTGGGCCGGCTGGCGAGACGGATCTCCTGCATCAGTTCCTCCACACGTCGTCGTTACTCCTCGACAGTATGTCGAAAAACTCGACACTGTGTCGACTCCAGCCGGACAGCCGCGTTACCGTGATCGGCATGAGCACCGCCCCCGCCGGCCGACGCCGCGGTCCCAGCAAGGGTGACCTGCGCGAGCAGGCGATCCTGGCCACCGCCCGGGACCTGCTCAGCCGCAAGCCGCTCGACGCCATCACCATCGACGAGCTGGCCGCCGGCGCGGAGATCTCCCGGTCCAGCTTCTACTTCTACTTCGACTCCAAGCTCGCCGTGGTGGTCGCGCTGCTGCACGGCCTGGCCGGCGAGGTGGGCCGGGACGCCGGGCCGTGGCTGGACGGCGCCGGGCCGGACGAGCCGGCGCTGCGCCGTTCGCTCGCCGCGCTCGCCGCTCTCTGGCGCGACCAGGGCCGGCTGCTGACCGGCGCGCTGGCCGCCGCGCCCGGCTGCCCGCCGATCGCCCGGTGGCGGGCCTGGCTGCGCGAGGCACACGTGGAGCGGCTCGCCGCCCGGATCGCCCGGGACCGGGCCGCCGGGGTGGCGCCGCACGGTCCCGCACCGCGGGTGCTCGCCGAGATGATCGACGACCTGCGCACCGCGGCGTTCGCCGCCGCGAGCGACCCGGAGGGACTCGTCGACGACCTGGTCGTGGTCGAGCTGCGAATGATCTACGGGGTTCTCCCGGCTCACCACGCGGAAGGATGATCTACAGGATTCTCCCGGCTCACCATGCGGAAGGATGATCTACGGGGTTTTCCCGGTTCACCACGCGGACGGGTGATCCGGCAGGCACCCTGGGATCATGCGAATCGGTGTCATTGGAGCAGGTCAGCTCGGCGGCACGCTCGCCACGTGGTGCGCCGAGAGCGGGCACGAGGTCGCGGTCACGTCCCGGCACCCGGACCGGCTGACCGACCTGGTCGAGCACGGCGACGGGCACATCCGGGCGATGACGATCCCGGAGGCGGCGTCGTACGGCGAGGTGGTGTTCTTCGCCCCGAACTGGGAGTCGGCCAAGGAAGCGGTCGACCTCGCGCACCACGCGCTGGCCGGCAAGGTGGTCATCGACGCCACCAACCCGGTGGCCACCGGCACCGTCCCCGGAGAGACCGGCCCGGGTGGTCTCGGCTCCTTCGCGCCGGGCTTCCCGTCCACGCTGGACATCCCGTCGGTGCTGACCGTGCCGGACGGCCCGTACGGCAAGAGCGGCCTGGAGACCCTGATCGAGTGGGCGCCGGAAGCGCACTGGGTGAAGGCGTTCAACACCATCAGCACCGACGTGCTGGGCCGGCGGCGCGGCCACGACCCGCTGCTCGCCGAGTTCCTCTGCACCGACCAGCGCGACGCCCGGCTGGCCGCCTGCCGGATCATCCAGGAGCTGGGGTTCGCGCCGTTCTTCGCCGGTGGCGCCGAGGCCGCCCGGCTGACCGAGACCGGCGGGCCGCTGCAGCGCCTCGAGGTGGACGTGCAGGACGCCAAGGACGTGCTCGCGGAGGCGCTGAGCCACGTGCGCTGAGCGCCGCCGGGCATAGACTCCGGCCGGTGGAGATAGTCGAGCTGCTGGCCTCACCCGCGCACCGCTTCGAGGGCCGCCCGGCCGACGGCCCGGCGCCGGCCCCGGACGGCGAACTGGTCCCGGAGGTCAGGGTCCGGGCCGGTCTCGGCATCGTCGGCGACCGCTACTTCAACCACGCCGCGCACCGCGACGCGGCGATCACCGTGATCGCCCGGGAGTCGCTTCCGGACGGTGCCGGCCTGGCCCAGGCGCGGCGCAACATCCTGGTCGCCGGGCTGCGCTTCGGCGAGAAGACCCTTGACGACCTGGTCGGCGCGGTGCTCACGCTGGACTCCGGCGACGGGCCGGTCCGGCTCGCGGTGCGCCGGGCCGCCAACCCGTGCGCGTGGATGGACGTCAGCATCGGCCCGGGCGCGTGGAAGGCGCTGCGCGGCCGGGGCGGGGTCCGCTGCGTGCCGCTCGACGACGGGATCCTGCGCGTGGGACCGGTCCGGGCCACTCTGGAGGACTTGCCGCCAGCGCCTCAGCGATGACCGCAATCGGTCGATAGTTCTACGTCAGACGTCCGGCAGGAGGTGGCGGGTGACGACTGGCTACCGGCTCTCGCTGGCCCGGACCGTGCTGTTCGCCCTTCTGTACGCCGCCGCCGTCTACGCCGGCCGGCGCACCGCGATGGTCGCCGACGGGGTCAGCCTGGTCTGGCCGGCCGCCGGCGTGGCCGCGGTCTGGTGCTGCGCCCAGCGCGGCGCGCCCACCCGCCGCCTCGACCTGCTGCTGCTCGCGGGGATCCTCGGCACCGGGAACTGGCTCACCGGCGCCTCCCCCGCGGTCGGTGTGGTCGCCGGGCTGGTCGGGCTGATCGAGGTGGGTGTCTTCCTCCGCGCGCTGCGCCGCTGGCGGCCGGGCCTGTGGGGCGCCGGCGGCAGCGAGACCCTGCGCTCGCCGCGCGACCTGTGGGCCCTGCTCGGCGCCGCGCTCGCCGCCAGTTGCGCCGCCGGCGTCAGCGGTCTGCTGGGCCGCTGGCTGGTCACCGGCTCGATGCCGATCGCATCCTCGATCATGTCGATGGCCCGGCACCTGACCGGCATCCTGATCATCGGGGCGGCCGGGATCTGGGTCGGCGCGGCACTGCGCGCCCGCCGGAAGATCCGGCGGCCCTCCTTCTGGCGGTCGGTCGAGGTCGCCGGTCTTCTCGCGGTGAGCGTCGCGGGCCAGATCAGCGCTTTCGCGTACGATCACCGCCTCCCGTTGTCGTTCGCCCTGCTCGGGTTCACCGTCCTGGTCGGCACCCGGCTGCGCACCCCCTGGGTACTGGTGCACAACTCGGTGATCAGCGCCATCGCGGTGCAGTACACGCTGCTCGGCTCCGGCCCGTTCGCGCAGGTCGGCGACATCGACCAGCGCACCGTGCTGGTCCAGCTGTTCTGCGTGCTGGTCGCCCTGGTCGGCCTGGCCCTGTCCCTCGGCCGGGACGAGCGGCACACCCTGCTCACCGCGCTGGCCGAGGAGAAGTCCGAGCTGCACGCCCGGCAGGCCGAGCTGGCCGCCCAGCAGGAGCAGGCCTCGCACCACGCCGACCTGCTCACGGCGATCATCGACTCGATGGCCGACGGGCTCGCGGTGATCGGCCCGGACAGCCGGGTGACCCTGCGCAACCCCGCCGTGACCGAGCTGCTCGGTGAAGACGAACCGGCCCACCTGCGGGCCCTGGCCGGCGAGGACGTCCGCGGGGTGGACATGCCGGTACGCAGCCCGGGGGTGCCCGAGGGACGGGTGGTACGGGTGACCGCCACCTCCCTGCCGCACCCGGACGGCACCCGCAGCGCGGTGGTGCTCTTCCACGACGTGACCGCGGAACGGCGGCACCGCGACGAGCTGACCAACTTCGCCGGGGTGGTGGCGCACGACCTGCTCAACCCGCTGGCCAGCGTGGACGGCTGGACCGCGGCGGCGCTGGAGGCGCTGGACGGCGTACCGGAGCACCCCGGTCTCCACCAGGCCCAGGACGACCTGGCCCGGCTGACCCGGGCCTCGGCGCGGATGCGCGGGCTGATCGACGGCCTGCTCTCGTACGCGACGGCGCGGGAGGCCACTGTCGCACCGGTCGTGGTGGAGCTGGCCGAGGTGGTCGCGGACATCGTGGTGGCCCGCGCGGACGCGGCGGTGGCGGCCGGCAAGCCGGAGCCCCGGTTCAGCATCGGGCCGCTGCCCGCCGTGCGGGCCGATCCGGTGCTGGTCCGGCAGCTGGTGGACAACCTGGTCGGCAACGCGATCAAGTACACCGGGCCCGGGGTGGTGCCGGCCCTGGAGATCAGCGCCGTCTCGTCACCGGCCGACCCGCTGGTGACGGTGCGGATCGCCGACAACGGCATCGGCATCCCGGACGGGCAGCACGAGGCGATCTTCGGCAACTTCCACCGGGCCCACCTGACCGGCGACTACCTCGGCACCGGCCTCGGCCTGGCCATCTGCAAACGGATCGTGGAACGCCACGGCGGCGTGATCAGCGCCGCGGACCACCCGGGCGGCGGCTCCTGCTTCGAGTTCACCCTCCCGGCCGTCACCGGCTCGCCGACGTCCGCTCACACCAGGATGTTGACCGCACTGCCCTGATCCATCCGCGCGATCGCGTCCCGGCTCGCCAGCACCGCGACCTTGTCGCCGTCGAGTTCCGGCCGGTCCGCACCCTGCAGCACGTGATCGAAGAGCTGCTGGCAGTCACCGCGCAGGCGGAGCCACGCGGCGTGCGTCTCCCAGGCGGTGGACGGGGTGGACGTGCCGATGCTGATGCTCATGGGAGGCTCCTTGATCACTTCGAGGGGTCGCTCTGTCGAGGGCCCGACCATCGGCCGCCATCGGCGGAACTGAGGTTTTCCCCACGCGCTTCTTCCGGTCAGGTAGCGTCGGAACGTCTGCCGCACACCGAGCCTGGCGGGGAGAGATCGTGATCCTGTCGACGCACACCGCCCGGTCCGCCGCTGACGCCCTGGCGTGACGCCGGTGTGGCTCGTCCTGACCGCGGTCCTGCTCGCCCTGGCCGCCGGCGCCGTGCTGGTCCGCCGCACCAGCCTGCGCCGGGAGGCCGGCTCGGGCGACGCGAGCGCCGGGCCGGACACCCTGGCCAGCGCGCGCCTGATGATCGCCGAGCTCGGCGAGGCGCTCCGGCAGCGCGACGCCGAGATCGAGCGGATGCTGGCCGACCGGGCCGAGCAGGCGCAGGCCACCGCGCTGGCCCAGAAGCAGAACAACCAGCGGCTGCGGCGCCGGGCCAAGGAGGCGATCGACGGCACCGCCGCGGTGATCGGCACCAAGCTGGAGGACGTGGTCGTGCAGGTCGGCGCGGCCCGGGACGCCGCGGCGGCCACCCACGAGCGGGTCACCGTCACCAACGACGCGGCCGAGGCGCTGGGCCGCCGGGCGCTCAGCGCCGACGAGGCGGCCACCGCGCTGAACGCCAGCCTGCGGCAGGTCGCCGGGATCGCCAGCGTGATCTCCGGGATCGCGTCGCAGACCCGGCTGCTCGCCCTGAACGCGACGATCGAGGCGGTCCGGGCCGGCGACGCGGGAAGCGGTTTCGCGGTGGTGGCCGACGAGGTGAAGAGCCTGGCCGACACGACCGCGACCTCGACCGAGCAGATCACCCGGACGATCGCCGCGCTGGAGTCGGACGTGGCGCAGATGGGCCAGACGCTCAGCGCGATCATCCACGACGTCGGTGACATCGAGGACACCATGCGCCAGCTCGGCGGGATCGCCGATCAGCAGCACGCCATCGTGCAGCAGCTGCACCGCAGCGTGGACGCCACGATGGCGCAGATCGGCGACCTGTCCGACGTGGCCGAACGCCTGGAACGCCGCCGGCACGACCGGCTCAACGCCGAGGGTACGGTCCGGTTGCGGGTGCCGTCCCGGCCCACGCCGGTCGACGCGCAGGTGGTCGACCTGAGCTCGGACGGGCTGGGCTGCACCGTCCCGGCCGACGTCCGGGTGGCGATCGGCGACGTCGTCCGCACCGAGTTCACCATGGACGGCCTGGGCGGTTCGGCCGAGGCCAAGGTGATGCGCCGGACAGTGCGGGACGGTCTGATCGAGATCGGTCTGCAGTTCCAGGACCTGCCGACGACCACCCGCAACGCGATCGACAGCTACCTGACCACGCTCGGCGGCGACGTCGACTGATCCGGCAGCGGGTCCATCAGGTAGCGCTGCACGGTCGGCCCGACGATCGCCACGATCGTCTCGGACGGCACGGACGCCAGCGGCTCCACCTTGATCACGTACCGCGCCATCGCGACGCCGACCATGTGGCTGGCGGCCAGGGTGATCCGCAGCGGGCCCTGCTCGTCGTCGAGGCCGAGCTTGGGCACCGCCCGCCGGAGGATCTGGGTCACCACGAACTCTCGGAACAGCCGGGTGGTCCACTCGTTGCCGACCGCGGAGCGCAGCAGGGCCACCCCGGCCGCGCCGCCAGGCCCGTCCCAGATCGTCAGGAACAGCCGGACGAAGCGCTCGCCGACCTGGCCCAGGTCTCCCTCGGCGACCGCGTCGAGCAGCTCGGCAGGGTCCATCGGCGCCTGCATCGCGGCCAGGAACAGCTTGTCCTTGGTGCCGAAGTAGTGGTGCACCAGGGCCGGGTCGACCTCGGCGGCGGTGGCGATGGCACGGATCGAGGCGCCGTCGAACCCCTTGTCGGCGAACGCCGCCCGCGCGGCGGTCAGGATCACCTCCCGGGTGTCCTGGTTGCCGGGCCGCCGCCCGGTCCGTCGTGCCATCACAAAACCCCTTCCGGTACGACGCGGCCGCTACCCGTCGTACGCGATCATTCTGTCCTGCGTCGCAACGTCGCGGCGCCCACCGCGAGCGCCACGATGATCGCGCCCAGCACGACGCCCAGGTCACGCCACATCGTGCCGGTCGGATCGGCGTGCTGGCCGACCTCGGTGAGCGCCTGCACCGAATAGGACATCGGCAGCACGTCGCTGATCGCCTGCAACCAGCCGGTCATCGCCTCACGGGGCACGAAGAGCCCGCACAGCAGCAGCTGGGGCGCCACCACCAGCGGCATGAACTGCACCGCCTGGAACTCGGTGCGAGCGAACGCGCTGCACAGCAGGCCGAGCGCGACGCCGAGCACGGCGTTGGCGACCGCGATCAGCACGACCAGGCCGAGGCCGCCGGCCGCGCGCATGCCCAGCACCCCGTAGGCGAAACCGGCCGCGACCGCCGCCTGCACCGCGGCCGCGCCGCCGAACGCGATCCCGTACCCGAAGAGCAGGTCGAGTTTGCCGACCGGGGTGGTGAACAGCCGCTCCAGGGTGCCGCTGGTGCGTTCCCGGAGCATGGCGATCGAGGTGATCAGGAACATCGTGATGAACGGGAAGATGCCCAGCATGGTCAACGCGATCCGGTCGAAGACCCGGGGCTGGCCGTCGTACATGAAGTAGATCAGGGTGATCAGCAGGGTGGGCACCACGACGATCAGCGCGATGGTGCGCGGGTCGTGCCGCAGCTGGGTGAGGATCCGCCGGATCGTGCTCAGCATGATCATGCTGTGCCCTCCTTCGGCATGCTCTCCGGGCCCTCGCCCGCGAGGACGCTCCCCGGGGCGGCGAGGTGCCGCGCGGTGCAGCCGTTCATGCCGCCACCGCCTCGTGCGCGCGGATCAGGTTGAGGAACGCCTGGTCCAGGTCGTCGCTGCCGGCCGACTTCTTCACCGCGGCCGGGGTGTCGTCGGCGATCAGCACGCCCTCGCGGATCAGCAGCAGCCGGTCGCAGCGGTTCGCCTCGTCCATCACGTGGCTGGAGACCAGCACGGTGGCGCCGTCGGCGGCCATCCGCCGGAAATGCGCCCACAGCTCGTCGCGCAGCACCGGGTCCTGCCCGACGGTGGGCTCGTCGAGCACCAGCAGCTCGGGCCGGCTCACGATGGCGCAGGCCAGCGACGCCCGGCTGCGCTGGCCGCCGGACAGGTCGGCGACCAGCTGGCCGGCGGCGCCGGTCAGCCCGACGGTCTCCAGTGCCTGATCGGCGGCGTCCTTGCCGAGCCGGTGGAGCGAGGCGAAGTAGCGCGCGTTCTCCCGGACGGTGAGGTCGGCGTAGACGCTGGGCGCCTGGGTCAGGTATCCGATCTTGCTGCGCAGCGCCGGCGCGCCGGCCGGGACGCCGAGCACGGTCACCGTGCCGGCCACGACCTTCTGCACGCCGACCACCGTGCGCATCAGGGTGGTCTTGCCGCTGCCACTGGGGCCGAGCAGCCCGGTGACGCTGCCCCGCGGGACGGAGCAGGAGAAGCCGTCGAGCACGGCTCGCTTCCCGCGTCTGACGACCAGGCCGGTGACCTCGATCGCGGTGTCCATGGTTCCTCCCCGGAACTCATCAAGTGTTGAACTCAACGCTAGATGAATTCCGGGGAGCGGTCGAGAGTGTATTTCAACGCATGATGAAATCCGGCGGTCTCAATCCCACCGGCGGGCCACGGCCAGGTGCTGCAGCGCCGGATGCCGGCCCGCCGGCCGGCGCATCGCCGGGGTGAGGAACGACCCGAACCACTCCGCGGCCTCCTCGGCCACCGAGTCCAGCGCACCCGGCTCCTCGAACCGGCGGGTCGCGCCCGGGATGATCCGCAGCTCGGCGTGCACCCGCATGGTGTTGCGGGCCTCCTCGTTGAGCGCGAGCACCGCCTCGTCCCGCTCACCGGCGATCAGCAGGGTCGGCGCCTCCACCTCGATCAGCGCTGGTCCGGCCAGGTCGGGACGGCCGCTGCGGGACACCACCGCACGAACCGCGTCCGGCCGGGTCACCGCCGCGACCAGCGCCGCCGCCGTGCCCGCACCGGCGCCGAAGAGCCCGAGCGGCAGGCCCGCGGTGGCCGGATGCAGGCGCACCCAGTCGATCATGGTGACCAGCCGGTCGGCGAGCAGTCCGATCTCGAGGCCGCCCGCCCCGGTGTCCTCCTCCGGCGCGAGCAGGTCGGCCAGCAGGGTGGCGAACCCGCGGCGGTTCAGCTCCCGGGCCACCGCCTGCCGGCGCGGGCTCTGCCGGGAACCGCCGCTGCGGTGTGCGAAGAGGACCACGCCCGTGGCGTGCTCGGCGATGGTCAGGTCGCCCTCCGGCCTCACCCCGCCGAGGTCGATCCGTTCCGTGATGGTCCAGCTGGTCACGTCCATCCCTTTCTGCTCGGCCACGTCCGTGGCGCGCATCCGGGGGGACGGCTCCCACCGTACGCGTCCTCCGTTGCTCCCTCAGGTGCTCCGGAGGGTGGCCGATCTGGAGGATGACGAGTGCCTCAGGAGGTCCATCCCCGATGTCCGTTTCCCGGTTGAACCGCACCCCGCAGACGTCCTCGGTGCCACCGGTCCGGCCGTCCGCCAGGGAACGCCACCAGCATGCCCACGACGACGCGGACGCCCTCTCCGATCGGGACCGCGAGCTGATCTACCAGGCCACCGGCCAGCGCATCGACCCCGGCCAGCGCAGTTCCGGCTGGATCAACTCGCTGGCCGGCGCGATCGCCGCGGACCGCACGGCGGGCCGGCTCGCACCGGGGCAGGAGGTGACCCCGGCGTATCTGAAGGACCTGTCCCGCCGCTACGACCAGGCCACGCCGGGCCGCAACCCGGTCGCCGGCTACCTCGAGCCGGCCCTGCGCTACCTCTCCCAGCGCGGCGACGGCCGCCTCGACGTCACCGCCTGACCGTTGCCCCTCCCGGCCTGCGGCGTGGATTCACCCGCACGGGCCGCCGGGCGGTTCGGCGCTGCCCGCCGGGCGAAACGGGGTAAGGAGGGTGACCATGACGCAGGATCCGATGGACCCCACCGCCGCCTTCCGTGAGCTCGCCCGGATCAATCTGGGCGAGACCGACCTGGACGGGGTCCTGGCCACCGTCGCGGAGCTGGCCAAGCGGACGGTGCCCGGCGCGTACGAGGTCTCGGTGACCCTGATCCGCGACCGCGGCCCGCACACCGTCGCGAGCACCGGCGAGGCCGCCGACCGGATCGACAAGTGGCAGTACGAGCGCGGCTCCGGCCCCTGCTTGGACGCCTGCCGGGACCGGACCACGCTGCTCGTCGACGACGTCGGCGCGGAGCGTCGCTGGCCCGGCTGGGAGGAGAACACCGACGTCGTCGGCGTGCACAGCGCGCTCAGCGTCGGCCTGCAGATCCACGAGCGGGTGTCCGGCGCGCTCAACATCTACGCCACCTCGGCACGTGCGTTCGACCCCGACGCGGTGGTGCTGGCCGAGACGTTCGCCGGGTACGCCGCGATCGCCCTGGCCAACGCGCACCTCTACAACACCACGCTGGCCCTGACCCGGAACCTGCAGGTCGCGATGGAGAACCGCGCGGTGATCGAGCAGGCCAAGGGCATCATCATGGGCCAGCGGCACTGCACCGCCGACGAGGCGTTCGCGATCCTGGCGAGGGCGTCCCAGGAGTCCAACCGCAAACTCCGCGAGGTCGCCACCGGCCTGGTCGACCGCGCCCAGCGGGGCTGACCCGGCCGGAGATGATCAGAGGGTGCGGTCGAGCAGGTTGCGCCAGTGCCGGACCAGCGGCGCCGGGCAGGAGATGTCGTGCACCCCGGCGGCCCGCAGCTGGTCGTGCAGCCGGACGCTGGGCCGCAGGTCGACGGCGACCAGGCACGGCACGGACCGGGACGTGGCGATCGAGGCGGCCCACTCGACCAGCTGGGCCACGATCGCCGGGAGCCGGTCCACCGGCAGCAGCACGTCGTTGCGGATGCTCCGGTCCCAGACCAGGGTGTGCTGGGCCAGGTCGGCGGTCGCGACGGTGAGCAGGTGACAGTCGTCGACCAGATCGGCGACGGTCAGCGCGGCGGCCGGGGTGGCGATGTCCAGGCCCAGGCGCCAGCGGGCGTCGGTGACCGCGGTGAACGCGGAGATCTCCCGCCGGTCCGAGACCATCGGGAGCACGACGAGCGGGTCGCCGCCCGGGAACGCCTCGATGATCGTACGAAAGGAATCGACGGCATCCGGGAGCAACGAGCGGACGCCGCGCCGGCCGAATGACGCCGCCGGCGGACCGCCGGCCTGCTCGTCGAACCACCGGACAGCCGGCAGCGAGCGGTCCGACCCGGCCAGCAGCCGCCACAGCTCGGCGCGATCGGTCGCGGTCAGCGCGCGCAGGTCCTCGGCGCGCAGCGGCGCCCAGCCGTCGGCCAGGTGAGCGGCCGCCCGGGCCTCGGCCGGACCGGTCACCTCGGCGTGCACGCGCAGGGTGGTGGCGCCGGCCGGCACCGGCGGCGCGGTGGTCCCGGCGTCGAAGTCGACCACCACGTCGTGGCCGAGCCAGCTGTCGTCGACGGTCACCCCGGTCAGCACTGGGACCGGCAGCGACCACAGCGCGCGGGCCTCCGGCGCGTACGGGGTGACCGCCTCCTCGACGATCACCCCGGAGAGCCGGGGTGCCATCGCGCGGATCAGGTCGGCGTCGGGTTTCTCCAGGTAGAGCAGGACCTGACCGAAGACGATCTCCTCGATGCCGGTGCGGTCCACCAGGAGGCCGCGGTGCCGGCCGTAGCCGTACGCGATACCTGGCTCGTCGCCGGTCCGGTCACTCATCCGCCACCTCGCCTCGTTGAGGCCGACAGTAGCCGCGACCGGACGTCACCGCTGCCCGCGCTTCGGGCAGTCGGGCTCACCGCTTCGTATAGATGACCCCCACCTTGTCGAGTTCGGTGCCGGCCCGGCCGTGGAACCCGGCGATCTGCCAGCCGGCCGGCGCGGTACGCGTCACGCAGTCCGATGTGGTGCTCCCGCCGGCCAGGGTGCGGCCCAGGCTGGTGGTGAACCGGGCGTAGAAGATCCGGGTCCGCGAGTTGTAGACACCCCGGCACAGGGAGAGGCCGGTCACGTACTCGCCGCTGCCGAGGGTCAGCGCCGTGGCCGTGCCGCCGGTCCCGCCGTGGCTGAGCGCGCCCAGCGACACCGCGTCGACCCGGGAACCGGCCCGCAGCCCCACGGTGGTGGCCGCCGCGGCGCGCTCGACGTCGTTGAAGTAGTCGCCGTGCGGGCCGCCGAACTGCTCGCTGAACTGGTACGCCGGGTTCACCGTCCAGGAGAAGCCGGCGCTGATCGGGTCGTGGTCGGAGAGCATCAGCCCGTCCGCGGTGAGGAACGACGCGTGCTCGTTGTGGTACGAGGTCGCGGTCAGCGTGACCAGCCGGCTGCCCCGGTACAGGATCTTGTCGACCACCTCGCAGGTGTCCTCGGGGCAGAGCAGCGGGTCGGCGCCCTTGGCCGGGGCCACCCCGCCGCGTTCCAGCTGCACCCACGCGTCGGTCAGGCCGTTGGCGCCGGCGAACTCCGCGATGGTGTCGCCGGTCCGGGTGTACCGGGTGTTCGTGTCGCCCATCACCACGACCGCGTTGCCGGCCGAGTGGCCGGCGATGAACGTGGTGAGCTGGCTCAGGTTGTCGGCCCGGGAGGCCAGGTCACCGGCGTTCGTGCCGGCGTTGGTGTGCAGGTTGTAGAAGTCGACGTAGACGCCCTCGGCCAGCCGGGTACGACTGAACGTGAAGCCCTTGGGGGTCAGGCAGTCACCGGAGTCGTACTGGCAGGAGTTCCATCCGGCGCGCTCGAAGTCGTCGGTGTCGTACGCGTAGGAGGACAGGCTGTTCAGCCCGGAGCCGATGCCGGCGCCGCCGCTGGTCGGGGTGCGGTAGGCGTGCGTGTCGGTGGCGTACAGATAGGCGTGGTAGTTGAAGTCCTCCTGCACGTGGATCACGTCGTACCCGGAGATCCGGGAGCCGATCGCGGTCGTCGCGGACTGCCGATCCGTTTCCGCACTGGACAGGATGTCGGGTAGTCCGGCAATGTTGTAGGAAAGAACCTTCAGAGTTCCGCCGGTGGGTGCGGCGGACGCGGGGGCGGTGGGGACGGCGATCAGGGTGGCGGTCAGCGCCACGATCGCGACGGGGATGCGTGTGGTGAGCACGATCCGGACGCTAGGGCCCGAACCGCCCGATAGGAAGACCCCAGCATCGGTACGTTCATCGATGTTCACGCTCACATCCGCGGTTGTTACCCGCGAGTTGGAAACCCGCACGAAAGCTGGGCCGCGATCTTGCCCCGCTACCGCCTCGTGGAGTTTCCCCATGCCTCCGATCTCCGTGAGCCGCCGGACCGTCCTGCGCGCCTCCGCCGCCGGCCTTCTCGCCGGCCCCGTACTTCGCGGGTCCGCCGCCTCCGCCGCCGTCGTCCCCGCGGCTTTTGTGGACAGCTACCAGACCAACCTCACGGCGAACCTGACCGTCGAGACCAACGCCGCCGTGCGGATCCTCTCCGGCGTCCAGCGGGTCTGGGCCACCGGCGCCACCTGGAACACCGGCACCGTCCTGGACCGCGCGTTCCTGCGCGCCAACATCCGGTACGTCGAGCAGGTCACCACGCACCGCACCGACGCCGAGGCGGCCACGGCGTTCGTCGTCGACCGCCAGCACCAGAGCTACTCGACGATCGCCGGGCTCGGCCCGCTGGCCCCGCTCTACCGGGCCGGCGCACTCGCCGTCACCGGCATCACCACGGCGCCCGCCGGCACGCCGGCGACCACGGTCAGCGACGCCGTACCGGCCGGCGCCCCGGCCGGCTCGGCGCTCGGCGCGGGCTCCACCACCTCCGCGCTCGGCAAGGTGGCCACCCTGGTCAACACGCTGCGCGGCAGCTTCTCGTCGGGCAACCCGGCGAAGTTCGCGTTCCAGTACCCGCGCCCGTGGCGGCTCACCGGGGACAGCCGGGTCGCCGACACCGGCGCGGTGGACGCGTTCGGCTTCCCGGTCTACGCGTCCGGCGTGGTCGTGGCGCCGGCGCTGCTGCGTCAGCGCGGGACCAGCCCGGCCGAGGACGGCGGGTACGTCAGCGGCCACACCAACGCGCTCTTCCTGGCCGCGCTCGCCTACGCGTACGCCGTGCCGGAGCGCTTCCAGGAGCTGGTGGCCACCGCGTACGACCTGGCGCACACCCGGATCGTGGCCGGCATGCACTCCCCCGCCGACGTGATCGGCGGCCGGATCCTGGCCACCGCGCTGGCCGCCGCGATCCTGCGCGACCCGGCGAACGCCACGGTCAAGGCGGACGCGCGGGCGCAGGCCCTCGCCTACTTCCAGGCCCAGGTCGGCCCGGACGTCCTCGGCTACGCACGCTCCACCGAGGCCGAGCGCAAGATCAACGTCAAGAACGTCAGGCACAAGCACACGTACGACCTGCCGGCGCACGGCAAGCGCGTCCCGGTCACCGTGCCCACCGGCGCCGAGGTGCTGCTCGAGACCCGGCTGCCGTACCTGGACGCCGAGCAGCGCCGCGAGGTGCTCCGGACCACCGGCCTGACCTCCGGCCACCCGATCCTGGACGGCCCGGAGCAGTGGGGCCGGCTGAACCTGTTCGCGGCCGCCGACGGCTACGGCGCGTTCGACGCCGGCGTCGCGGTGACCCTGGACGCCGCGCTCGGCGGCTTCCACGCCGCCGACACCTGGCGCAACGACATCGGCGGCCGGGGCGGGCTGGTCAAGCTCGGCTCGGGCGCGCTCACGCTCGCCGGCGACAACGACTTCCGGGGCGGCGTCACCCTGGCCCAGGGCACGCTGACCGCGGACTCGCGGACCGCGCTGGGCGGCGGCGACGTGACCGTCACCGGCGGCACGCTGCGCCTGGCGGACGACGGCGTGCGGGTGCGCGGCGGGTTCCGGCAGAGCGGCGGCACCCTCGCGGTGACCCTCGAGCCGCACGGCAAGACCGCGCTGACCGTCGAGGACGACGCCGTGCTCGGCGCGCACGTCACGCTGTCGATCACCGTCGGCCGGGGCTCGTTCCGCGGCCCGGTACCGGTGATCAAGGCTCGGCGCCTGCGCGGGACATTCGCCTCGGTCGTCGTGACCACGCCCGGGTTCCGGGCCGAACCGGTCACGCACGGCGACACGGTCGCGGTGCGGATCCGGGCCGTCTGACCGGGCCGGCACTGTCCACAAAGCCGCGGCGTCCTTGACAAACATCGATGCCCGGCCATTGGATGTGTCCGGGAGGTAACACGATGACCATGCGCCGGAAGTGGCTCGCCGTTCTCACCACCGCACTGGCCCTGGTCACCGCTCTGAGCGCGCCGGCCTCCGCCGCGCCCGTGGCGTGCGCCGCGCCCGCGCCCAGCACCACCCAGCCCGGATACCTGGTCTTCGATCCGGCCTGCGACCTCTCCGGCGCGCCGTTCACGCCGCTCGCCGACACGGCCGGCAAGCCGCTGTCCCGGGTGCTCACCGGCATCCGGGACGGCGCGGCGTACCGCATCGAGGTGCCGCTGCGCTGGAACGGGCAACTCGTCGTCTACGCGCACGGCTACCGCGGCACCGGCACGGTGGTCTACGTCGACAACCCCGCGCTGCGCGCGCACTACATCGCGTCCGGGTTCGCCTGGGCCGCGTCGAGTTACGCCACCAACGGGTACGACGTGGGCCAGGGTGTCCGTGACTCGTACGCGATGATCGACACGTTCCGTCAGGCCACCGGCCGGCGCGCCCGCTCGGTGATCATGAGTGGCGCGTCGATGGGCGGGCAGGTCACCGCGGTGGCGATCGAGCGGTTCCCGCGGGCGTTCGACGCGGCCATGCCGTACTGCGGGGTGCTCGGCGACACCAAGCTCTACGACTACTTCCTGGACGCGAACGTGACAGCGGCCGCGCTCGCCAAGGTGCCGATCGACTTCCCGCTCACCCCGCCCGCCGACTACCCGGCGCAGTGGCGCGCCAAGGTCGGCCAGATCCTGCCCGCGCTCGGCGTGAAAGTGGGCGCCCCGCCGGTGCTCACCCCGGCCGGCCGCACCTGGTCGGACGCGGTGGAACGGCGCAGCGGCGGGGACCGGCCCGGGTTCGACTCGGCGTTCGCGTACTGGAACGCCGCGACCTCCCTCGCCCCGCTCAACGACCTGCCGTTCCTGTTCGGCCTCTACCCCGGCCTGTCCGGCGGCACCGGCGGCATCGCCCCCGGCAACGTCACCGACAACCGCCGCACCGTGTACCGGCTCACCGACACCATCCTGCCGACCTTCCCCGAGTTCCGGCTCAACGCCGAGGTGCTGCGGGTCCAGCACACCGCGACCGCCGACCCGGGCCTGGCGGGCATCCCGCGCGTCGAAGGCCGCCCGTCCGTCCCGGTCCTCTCCCTGCACGACGTCGGCGACCTGTTCGTCCCGTTCTCGATGGAGCAGGAATACGCCCAGCGCGCCGCCCGCAACGGCCGCGCCGGCCTGTTCGTTTCCCGCGCCATCCGCGGCGTGGGCCACTGCGACTTCACCGAGCCGGAACTCGCCAAGGGCTTCGACGACCTGACCACCTGGATCCGCACCGGCCACCGCCCGGCCGGCGACGCCATCCTGGACCGCCGCACGGTAGCCTCCGCCACCTTCGGCTGCCGCTTCACCAACGGCACCCACACCGTCTTCACCGCCCCGGCCTGCCCCACCACCCCGCCCCGCCCCTGACGGACCGCTTCCCCGGTACGAGTACGGAGCACCCGCCGCAGGCCACGAGCCGCGTCCCGGGCCGGTCCCGCGCGACACCGCCGCAGGCCCGGACCGCAGCGCGCCTCACAGTCTCGGCTGGTGCTCAGGGGTGCCTCAAGGTCCTTGAGGCACCCCTGAGCACCAGCCGAGTTCCAGAACCGGGCGGGAAATCGCGACCGGCGCGCATTTCGATCAGATAGCTGCATATCTGAAATACGCCAGAATGCCACCTGGCAGATTGCCATCGCGCAATTATCCGGCCAAATGAATGAATGTACCCTCACTGGCTCCGGTTGGGCACAATAGAAACAGATGCCCCGGGGGTGCCCATGACAGCCGACGATTCTCCGAGATCAAGGAATCGCACCGGAGACGTTTTCCGCCGTCTGATGCCGGCCGCCGTCGTGCTGATCGTCGCCGCCACGATGATCAGCACGTTCCTGGCGCCGTTCGTCCTGGCCCGGCTCTACCCGGGCGACACCGACTTCTCCCGCGTCAGCGACATCGGCCAGGCCTACGGCGCCGCCTCCGCCGTGATCTCCACCCTGGCCCTGGGCGGCGTGCTGGTCGGCCTCGTGGTCCAGTACCGCCAGTACGCCGCCGCCCGCCTGCAGAACCTCGAGGACGCCACCGAGGACCTGATCCGGCTGGCCATGGAGGAGCCGTTCTACCAGCAGTGCTGGGGCAGCCGTCTCGCCCCGGAGGAGATGGAGGAACGAGCATTCCTCTATTGCAACCGGGTGATGAAGGTCTGGAAGAAATCCTGGGCGATAAACGATCTCTCCGAGGACCAGGCACGCGCCTACCTGGCGAGCTTCTTCGACAGCACGGTCCCCCGCGAATTCTGGCGGCGACACGGCGATTGGCACACCAGGGTGAAGTCCACCAACCGTCGCGACAGCTTCCTCGCGATCGTCAATGAGGAATTCCTGCGTGCGGAAAAGGCCGGCCCACCGTCACGACCCTATGAGCCCGCGAAGCCGGTCGCGCGGAACAGGCCCACCGAGATCAACAAAACTAGCCGAACTCGCCAGCCTTGACCCCGGCGATCAGATCACGCCAAACCGCCTTGGGGACGATCAGCACGTCCTCTGGGCGCTGCGAGTTCCGCACACCCACCTCGGCGTCCAGATCGGCGACCTCCACACAGTGATGATCGCTAACGCAACGTGACGCCTTGAACCACCTAGTGTCCGACATAATCCCTTTTTCGCACTAAAGGATGATCTCAGATACTTTACACCTGATCTTGGCCGGGTGCGGCCGAGTTCGGCGAGTGTCACCAGCGCGAGCGACCCTACCCACTCGGCCTCTCCGGGCGACCAGCAGGGGCGTGCGCGACCGTCTCCTCCAGGATCTGCCGGAACGTGCGGGCCGCCGGCGACTCCGCACCCGCGAGCCGCTGGGACGTGAAGATCGTCCGACGCGGGGTGTCGGCCAGCGTCAGCAGCCGGCACGACGTCGGCCGGCCGGCCCAGACCAGGTCCGGGATCAGGGCGACGGCGTTGCCGGACTCGACCAGGCGCATGTGGGCCTGCAGGTCGGCGGTTTCGTAGCGGACGTCCGGTTCGAAGCCGGCCCGGCGGCACAGCTGTTCGGCGAAGTGGCGGGAGGCCGCGCCCCGGGGTTCCATCACCCAGGGCATCCGGCGGGCGGCGTCGAGGGAGTCGACCGGGTGCAGGGACTCCGACTCGGCCGGGAGCGCCAGGCGGATCGCGTCGGTGCACAGGTCGCGGCGATCCAGGCCGGGGTGGTGTGGGGCGGCGTGTGCCGGGTACTGCTCGGCGATCACCATGTCGAAATCGCGGAGCCAGGTCTCGCGGAGCGCCTCCTCGGGCTCGCGCTGGACCATCTCCACCCGTACGTCGGGAAAACGCGCGGCCGTGGCGCGCAGAGCGGCCGGCATGAACGCGAGCGCCGCGGATTGGAAGACGGCTACCCGGACCCGGCCGGTGACCCGGGTGGCCGCGGCCTGCAGTCGCGCCTCGGCGCGCTCCAGGGTGTCGAGCACCTCGGCGACCGAGGCGACCAGCACCTCGGCCTGCGGGGTGAGCTGGACCCGGCGGCCGGCCTTGCGCAGCAGCACCGTGCCGGTCTCCTTCTCCAGCTGGCTGAGCTGCTGGGAGACCGCGGACGGGGTGAAGTTGAGCGCCTCGGCGACGGCGGCCAGGGTGCCACGGATGGCGAGCTCGCGGAGCAGGATCAGACGGCGGATCTCCAGCACGCCGACACATTAGCTCAACTGAAGATTACCCATCATGAATGGTCGCTTTTCCTAACCGGATGCCGGACGCAGACTGACGGCGAAACCGAAAGGAGCATCCCGATGCCTGAGATCGCCGAAGAGACGATCACCCTCGTGCGTCGCTGGCTGCGTGAAGCGTCGACCGTGCCGGTCGGTGGCTCCGCTGCCCAGCTGGCCGGCCTGCTGCGCGACCCGAAGGGGCTGGCGTTCGCGGTCGGTTTCGTCGACGGGGTGGTCCGGCCGGAGGACCGCCGGGTCAGCGCCCGCACCCTGCACGCCCTGGCCGCTGACGTGCCCGCGTTCCTGCCCGCGCACCTGCGCGCCGCGGTGAAGCTCGGCGGCGCGCTCGCCCCGATCATGCCGGGGGTGGTCGTCCCGATCGCCCGCCGCGCGCTGCGCCAGATGGTCGGTCACCTGATCGTCGACGCGTCCGACGCCCGCCTCGGCCGGGCGATCAAAAAGATCAAGAAGCGTGGCGTACGCCTGAACGTCAACCTGCTCGGCGAGGCGGTCCTGGGCCGTGGTGAGGCGTCCCGGCGGCTCGGCGACACCGAGCGGCTGCTGGCCCGCGCCGACGTCGACTACGTGTCGATCAAGGTGTCGGCGACCGTCTCCCCGCACAACGCGTGGGCGTTCGACGAGGCCGTCGACGACATCACGGCGAAGCTGCTCCCCCTGTTCACCACGGCCGCCCGGACCGGCAAGTTCGTGAACCTGGACATGGAGGAGTACAAGGACCTCGACCTGACCATCGCGGTCTTCACCCGCCTGCTGGACCGTCCCGACCTGCTCGGGTTGGAGGCCGGCATCGTGCTGCAGGCCTACCTGCCGGACGCGCTGGGCGCGATGACCCGGCTGCAGGAGTGGGCCGCGGCGCGGCGCGAGCGCGGCGGCGCCGGGATCAAGGTGCGCCTGGTCAAGGGCGCCAACCTGCCGATGGAGCGGGTCGAGGCGGCCGTGCACGGCTGGCCGGTGGCGACCTGTGACAGCAAGCAGGCCACCGACACCAACTACAAGCGGGTCCTCGACTACGCGCTGCACCCGGACCGGATCCGCAACGTCCGGCTGGGCGTGGCCGGGCACAACCTGTTCGACGTGGCGTACGCCTGGACTCTGGCCGGCCACCGGGACGTGCGGGACGGCATCGAGTTCGAGATGCTCCTCGGGATGGCCGAAGGCCAGGCCGAGGCGGTCCGCCGTGAGGTCGGCGGGCTGCTGCTCTACACGCCGGTGGTGCACCCGAAGCAGTTCGACGTGGCGATCGCGTACCTGATCCGCCGCCTCGAGGAGGGCGCCAGCTCGGACAACTTCATGTCCGCGGTCTTCGAGCTGCACGCCGACCAGTCGCTGTTCGAGCGGGAGAAGGAGCGCTTCCTCGCATCCCTGAGCGACCTCGGCTCCGCGGTCGCGCCGACCCCGAACCGGGTCGCGGACCGCTACGCGGCCGTCCCGGTCTCCTCGCCCGGCCACTTCGAGAACACCCCGGACACCGACCCGGCCATCGCTTCGCACCGTGATCGGATGCGCGCCCTGCTGGCCCGGGTGCCGTCCTCCACGCTCGGCCTGGACCTGGTGCGGGTCGACAAGGCCGG
The DNA here is from genome assembly GCF_016862315.1 of Actinoplanes palleronii. GTDB lineage: Bacteria > Actinomycetota > Actinomycetes > Mycobacteriales > Micromonosporaceae > Actinoplanes > Actinoplanes palleronii. The sequence goes on from NZ_BOMS01000002.1 coordinate 41,675, forward strand.
GGTGCTCGACGAGCTTCTCGGCAAGGCCGCCGCCGCCAATTGGGGCGGCGCGGACCGCCGCGCGGTGCTGCACCAGGTCGGCGTCGCGCTGGAGAAGAACCGCGACGTCCTGCTCGAGGTGATGGTCGCCGAGGCCGGCAAGACCATCGACCAGGCCGACCCGGAGGTCTCCGAGGCGATCGACTTCGCGCACTACTACGCGGAGCTGTCCGCCGCCGAGGTCGACGGCGCCACCCCGGTGCCGGCCCGGGTCACCCTGGTCACGCCGCCGTGGAACTTCCCGGTGGCGATCCCGGCCGGTTCCATGCTGGCCGCGCTGGCCGCCGGTTCGGCAGTGGTGCTCAAGCCGGCCGGTCCGGCCGAGCGCTGCGGGACGGTGCTCGCCGGGATCGTCCGGGACGCGCTCGCCGCGGCCGGCGCCGACCCGGACCTGGTCACCCTGCTGCAGGTGGACGAGGCCGGGCTGGGCCGGGAGCTGATCTCGCACGCGCTGGTCGACCGGGTGATCCTGACCGGCGCGTACGAGACCGCCGCGCTGTTCCGGTCGTTCCGCCCCGAGCTGCCGCTGCTCGCCGAGACCAGCGGCAAGAACGCGATCATCGTGACCCCGAGCGCTGACCTCGACCTGGCCGTGAAGGACGTGGTGGCGTCCGCGTTCGGGCACGCCGGGCAGAAGTGCTCGGCCGCGTCGCTGGTCGTCCTGGTCGGGTCGGTGGCCCGGTCGCAGCGGTTCCGCACCCAGCTGATGGACGCGGTGTCGTCGCTCGAGGTCGGCTGGCCGTGGGAGATGCGCACCCAGGTCGGCCCGCTGGTCGAGCCGGCCACCGGGAAGCTGCTCGACGGGCTGACCACGCTCGGCGCCGGCGAGAGCTGGCTGCTGGCGCCGGCGAAACTGGACGAGTCCGGCAAGCTGTGGAGCCCGGGCATCCGGGACGGGGTGCGGCGCGGGTCGGCGTACCACCTGACCGAGTACTTCGGGCCGATCCTCGGGATCATGACGGCGGACACCCTGGACGAGGCGATCGACCTGGTCGACGAGGTGGACTACGGGCTGACCTCGGGGCTGCACTCGCTGGACGCGGGCGAGGTGCGTACCTGGCTGGACCGGGTCCAGGCCGGCAACCTCTACGTGAACCGGAGCATCACCGGCGCGATCGTGCGCCGGCAGCCGTTCGGCGGCTGGAAGCGCTCCGCGGTCGGCCCCGGCACCAAGGCCGGCGGTCCGAACTACCTGGTCGGGCTGAGCGGTTGGGCTCCGGCTCCGGCGACGGTCCAGACCGACATTGCACATCCTTCGGTACGGACATTGCTCGCCGCCGCGGCACCCGCCCTGACCGAGGACCAGCTGGCCTCGGTGACACGGGCGGCCGGCAGTGACGCGGCCGCGTGGGCGGCGGCGTTCGGGCGGGCCGAGGACGTGTCGGCGCTCGGCGTCGAACGCAACGTGCTGCGCTACCTGCCGGCACCGGTCACGGTGCGGCTGTCGGCCGACGGGTCGCTCGCCGACCTGGTCCGGGTGCTCGCGGCCGGGCTGCTGGCCGGCGCGCCGGTCCGGGTGTCCAGCGCCCAGCCGGTGCCCGCGGCGCTCGCCCCGGACGCGGTCGTGGAGCCGGACGCCGCGTTCGCGGCCGGGCTCACCGGCGCCGGCCGGGTCCGCCTGATCGGCGGCTCGGTCACCTCGCTGGCCGTCACCACCGGCGGGCGCCCCGACCTGGCGATCTGGTCCGGCCCGGTGGTCGAGGCCGGCCGGGTGGAGCTGCTGCCGTTCCTGCGCGAGCAGGCGGTCAGCATCACCGCCCACCGCTTCGGCAACCCCCTCCCCCTGGCCGCCGAAGTCCTGTAACTCCCGGTCCCCCGGCTGGCCCTCAGGGGTGCCTCAGCACCCCTGAGACACCCCCGAAAACCAGCCGGGGCACGGTCCACCGGCTGGGCCTCAGGGGTGCCTCGGCACCCCTGAGGCACCCCTGAGAGCCAGCTCGCGGTCTGCGGCCGTCAGACGATCGTGAAGCCGGGTGGGAGGGGCTCGCGGCCGGTGAGGGCGCGCAGCAGGGGGACGCCGGCGCCGAGGGCGAGGGCGGAGCGGTAGGCGAGCCGGACCGACTCGGCGACCGTCTCCACCGGCAGGTCCAGGTCGAGGCCGGTCGCGGCGGCCGCGTCCAGCCCGTGCACCACCAGCTCGAACGTGCGCGTCGGGATCCAGTCCCGGACCCGCATGCCACCCGCCGCGGTGAGCACCAGGTCGTCGTCGTTGACCTGGGACAGCGCCGCGGTGGCCCGCCCGATCAGCGTGCTGATCTGCTCGGCCGGCTGCTCGCCCAGCTCCTCGGCGGCGATCACCTGCTCGGCCTCCCGGGCGTACGCGAAGAAGCCCTCGGTGGTCTCCACGTCCACCTGCGGCGCCCGGGTGGCGAGCACCTCGGGCACCTGACGCAGCGCCGAGCCGGCCGTGTGGCCGAGCAGCTCACGCAGCGTCCAGTCACCCAGGCCCGGCTCGTCCAGGCGCTCCGGCGGGAGGTTCGCGACCAGCCCGGCGTACGCGATCGCGGCGGAGCGGAAAGTCCGTCGGTAGTCCATCGCTCCAATCTGCCAGACCGGAGCGATCTCGCTAACAGCGTTCCGCCCCGAACCTGGGTAGCCTCCGCGCGTGCTTCTCCCGCTGCCCCCGGGCAATTTCCAGGCGTACCTGTTCGACTGCGACGGCACCATCACCGACTCGATGCCGCTGCACTACCAGGCGTGGACCACGACCCTCGCGCAGTGGGGGTGCGAGTTCCCGGAGGACCTGTTCTACGCGTGGGGCGGGCGGCCCGCCGTCGACATCGTCGCCGACCTGAACGCGCGGTACGGGCTGGCCATGCCGGTGGCCGCGGTCGCCGACCAGCGGGAAGCGGTGTTCCAGGCCGGGCTCGGCACGGTCCGTGCGGTGCCCGGGGTGCTCGAGCACATCGAGGAGGCGTACCGCAGGGTGCCGTTCGCGGTGGTCTCCGGCAGCACCCGGGACTCGGTGACCACCTCGCTGACCGCGCTCGGCCTGCTGGACCGGTTCCCGGTGCTGGTCTGCGCCGAGGACTACGCCCGGCCGAAGCCGGACCCGGAGGGATATCTCACCGCGGCCCGGCTGGTCGGCGTCGACCCGGAGAAATGCCTGGTCTTCGAGGACACCGAGCTCGGCGTGCAGGCGGCCGAGGCTGCCGGGATGGCGTGCGTCAAGGTTCCGGCCCCGTGGGAACGTTAAGGTCATCCAGATGATCGATGCCTTCCAGGAGATCCCGCCGACCACTCTCGCCGACGTGCTCGGCCGCGACCAGGTGATGGACATCGGGATCCGGCCGCTCTGGACGCCGGTGCCCCGGGTCGCCGGTCCGGCGTTCACGGTGCGCTGCCAGCCCGGCGACAACCTGATGCTGCACGCCGCGATCTACCGGGCCGCGCCCGGCTCGGTGATCGTCGTCGAGTCCGGTGACCTGGACTACGCGCTGGCCGGCGGCAACGTCTGCGCGGTCGCCCACCGCAACGGCGTGGCCGCGTTCGTCCTGGACGGGCTGATCCGCGACCTCGGCGAGGTGCGCGAGCTCGGCTTCCCGGTCTTCGCCCGCGGTGTCATCCCGATCCCCGGCACCAAGGACAAACGCGGTGCGCACGGCGAGCCGGTCCGGTGCGGCGGCGTCACGGTGCGCCCGGGTGACACCGTGGTGGCCGACGAGGAGGGCATCGTGGTCGTCCCGTCCGCCCGGCACGACGAGGTGCTCGCCGCGGCACAGGCCAAGCTGGCCAAGGAGGCCACCGAGTCGCTCGACGACTGGGCGACGGCGCACCGCGCCCGGATCGAGAAGGCCCTGGGCCAGGGCTGATCACCAGCGGTTGTGGGACTCCTCGGCCCAGCCGGTGAGGCCGTCCAGGTCGATCTTGCGGCCGTCGGAGGCGCGGGCCCAGCCGGAGAAACGGCCGAAGCACTGGTGGGTCTCGCCGGCCACCACGCCGAGGCTGGTCCGGGACACCCGCTCGTGGAACGGCTCGAACGTCACGTCGACGCCCTGGCCGGTGATCCGCCAGGGTTTCAGCCAGTCGCCGCGGTCGTACTCCCAGCGCAGGTCGGCACCGATCTTGTGGAGGCGGCCCTCCTCGAAGACGCCGTTCTCGGTGTTGCCGGTGCCGTCGGTCCACTTGCCGCCCAGCTGCACGGCCCGGTCGCCGTCCGCGCCGGCCGCCCAGTTCCAGGTCGCCGAGTACGGCCACCGGCCCCGGCCGTGGTCGAGCGTCGCGTACGCGCCCCGCTCCGGGATGACGTGCTCGACGCCGTTGACGACCAGGCGGCCGTGCACCGGGCGGCCGACGTCCTTGACCGTGTACTGGAACCGGCTGCGGCTCCAGGCGACCACCACGCCCAGCGAGTCCCGGCCCTCGACGGACGGCATGGACAGGTCGACCTCCAGGCCGCCGCCGTGCGCGCGGACCGTCGTACCCTCGGGATTTTGATCGATGTCGATCGTGACGCCGCCGCCGGACACCGACACCCGCCCGGTTCCGCTGCGGTCCGGAAGGACCGCGCCGCGGGCGAGCGGGACCGTCGCGTCCACCGCGATCTCCTTGCCGCTGACCCGGTCGAGCAGGTAGAGGCTGTTGACGCCGGCGTAGTCCAGCGAGGACGCGACCACACCGAGGATGTGCGCCGGGGTGACCACGCCCCAGTACTCCCAGCGCTTGTTGCGGCCCCAGCCCCGCAGGTTCGACCGGTGCAGCGGCTTGCGGCTCCAGCCGACGGCGGCCGGGTTCAGACGGCCGTCCGGCAGGCACAGGTCGACCGGCTCGGTGATCTGGATCTCGTGCGTCACCGGCGCAGGTTACCGCCGAGTCAACCCGGCGTCGCGCGGTGGATGGTCAACTGACCAGCACGCGTCCGCTTTGCGGCTTTAGCCACCCGGCGACGGTCATAAGGTGGGTGGCACCGGCCGCCGCCCGGCACCGGAGGCGAAGGAGGCGATCAGCGTGTTCCTCGACGAGAAGACCTGGACCGGCAACATCCTCATCGGCGGTGAGTGGCGCCCCGGCCGTGCGGAGGCGTACGACGTCGTCGAGCCCGCCACCGGCGACGTCCTCGGCCGGATCGGCCGGGCCACCCCCGCCGACGTGGCCGAGGCCGCGGAGAAGGCCGCCGAGGCGCAGCGGGCCTGGGCCACCACCCCGCACCCGCGCCGGGCCGCCGTGCTGCGCCGCGCCGCCGCGCTCTGGGCCGAGCACGGCGAGGAGATCGCCTGGTGGAACGTGCGCGAGGTGGGCGCCATTCCGGCGATGGCCGGTTTCGCCCTGCACGTCGCCGAGCAGGAGTGCTACGAGGCGGCGTCGCTGCCCAGCCGCCCGTACGGCGAGCTGCTCCCCAGCGAGGAACCGCGGCTGTCGATGTCCCGGCGGGTGCCGGCCGGCGTGGTCGCGGTGATCGCGCCGTTCAACGTGCCGATCATCCTGGCCATCCGCTCGGTCGCGCCGGCCCTGGCGCTCGGCAACGCGGTGCTGCTCAAACCGGATCCGCGCACCGCGGTCACCGGCGGCGTCACCCTGGCCCGGATCTTCGAGGAGGCCGGCCTGCCGGAGGGGCTGCTGCAGGTGCTGCCCGGCGGCGCCGACGTCGGCGAGGCCCTGGTCACCCACCCGCTGGTCCGGGTGATCTCGTTCACCGGCTCGACCCGGGCCGGCCGCCGGGTCGGCGCGCTCGCCGGGGAGCACCTCAAACGCGCCCACCTGGAGCTGGGCGGCAACTCCGCGATGATCGTCCTCGACGACGCGGACGTCGACCAGGCGGTGGCCGCCGCGTCCTTCGGGTCGTACTTCCACCAGGGTCAGATCTGCATGACCACCGGGCGGCACCTGGTGCACGAGCGGCTCTACGACGACTTCGTGGAGCGGCTCGCCGCGAAGGCCGCGGCGCTCCCGGTCGGCGACCCGGCCCGGGCGCAGGTGGTGCTCGGCCCGATCATCGACGCCGCCCAGCGCGACAAGATCCACTCGCTGGTGACCGGCTCGGCCACGGCGGGCGCCCGGATCGCGGCCGGCGGGACGTACGAGAATCTGTTCTACTCCCCCACCGTGCTGGCCGACGTCACCGAGACCACGCCGGCCTTCACCGAGGAGATCTTCGGGCCGGTCGCGCCGGTGATCCGCTTCCGCGACCCGGCCGAGGCGATCCGGCTGGCCACCGCCGGGGAGTACGGGCTGTCCCTGGGCATCATCACCCGGGACGTCCTGGCCGGCCTGGCCCTGGCCGACCGGGTGCCGACCGGCATCGTGCACATCAACGACCAGACCGTCAGCGACGAGGCGAACAGCCCGTTCGGCGGGGTGGCGGCGTCCGGCACCGGCGCGCGGTTCGGCGGCGCGGCCGCCAACGTCGAGGCGTTCACCGAGACCCGCTGGGTGACGGTCCGCGATCAGCCGCCGTCCTATCCGTTCTGAGCATCCGGGCAACTGGTTTCGGGCTCGTTACCATCCGCCCGGGATGCTTGCCTTTCATGCATCCTCATCAATAATGACGCCATGAGAAAGGCCGAAACAGGGGCTGTCGAGCACCGCGGCACGGATTCTCATCCCGCGGCTCGACCCCGCCCACCCGATGCCATCCACCCGTCACCACCGGCCCGGCGAACGCCGATGAGGCCGGTGGTGCCATGAGCCCGGTGGCCGCTCCAGCGGCTCCATCCCGCGGCCGGGCCGCTTCCTCGTCCCGGTCCGTCCTTCCGTCCCGGCCCGCTTCTTCGTCCCGGCCCGCTGCCCGGCACGGTCAGAACCGGCCACCAGGCCGCCGGCCCACGATCAGATCAACCCCTTTCCGGTACGACCAGCTGACCCCCGCCACCCCGTCCGGCCCGGCGACATCCGCCCCGCCGCGGGAGCACCCGACTCCTGCCCCGGCCCGGGTAACCCCCGCGCGCGCCCCGGCATCGGAGCACACCGTCCTCGCGTCGACCCCCGGCCACCCGCCGGCGGGACCGCGAGTGAGCTGCGTCCGTACCGAAAAAATCAGATCTCGAACCGCAAGTGACGCACCCGCCGCGCTGATCGACCACCTCGCGCGCCCACCACCCTCGGCCCGGTGGTTGGGAAGCGGGCTCGGGCGGGTATGCCGGAGGCACCTGCCGACTTCCTCAGGAGCGTTCGCATGCCCGCAGTACCCACGATCGAGCTCAACAACGGGATCACCATGCCGCAGGTCGGTTATGGCGTGTTCCAGATCCCGGAGGACGACACCGCGACCGCGGTGACCGCCGCGCTGGAGGCCGGTTACCGCAGCATCGACACGGCCGCCGCGTACGGCAACGAGGCCGGGGTCGGCGCCGCGCTGAAGGCCTCCGGGATCCCGCGCGACGAGCTGTTCGTCACCACCAAGCTGTGGAACAGCGACCAGGGCTACGACAGCACGCTGCGCGCGTTCGACACCAGCCTGGACCGGCTCGGGCTCGACCACCTCGACCTGTACCTGATCCACTGGCCGACGCCGAAGAACGAGCTCTACCTGGACACATGGAAGGCCTTCGAGAAGATCTACGCGGAGGGCCGGGTCCGGGCGATCGGCGTGTCCAACTTCCTGCCGGCGCACCTGCGCGCGGTCGTGGAGCTGGGCGGCACGGTGCCGGCGGTGAACCAGATCGAGGTGCACCCGGCACTCCAGCAGCGCGACGCCCAGCAGGCGAACAGCGAGCGGGGCGTGGTGACCGAGGCGTGGAGCCCGCTCGCCCAGGCCGGTGTCCTGGAGGACCCGGCGGTGACCGCGATCGCCGAGGCGCACGGGCGGACCCCGGCGCAGGTGGTGCTGCGCTGGCACGTCCAGCAGGGCCGGGTGATCATCCCGAAGTCGGTGACGCCGTCGCGGATCCGGGAGAACCTGGACCTGTTCGACTTCGCGCTGACGTCCGAGCAGGCCGCGATCATCGACGCACTGGAGAACGACGGGCGGACCGGGCCGCACCCGGACTATTTCAACTAGTGCTCTCCAGCGGCCGCTTCGTCAGCGGCCTTGTTGTCAGCGGCCTTGTTGTCAGCGGCCTTCCTCGCGTCGGCCGACCTCCACGAGGGCCAGCGCGGATTCCCCGCTGAACGGCGCCGCCGGGTCGGTGAGACGCACCCCGGCGGCGCGCGGCAGCTCCAGGTGCCCGGCCGCGAGTGCCGGCTTGACGTGCACGGCCGCGGCGATCGGGACGTCACCGGCCAGGAACTCGTGCAGCAGGCCGACCGCGACCGTGACATCCCGCCGGGCGGCTCTCATGAGATCGAACAGCTCGCCGATTCGCCTCAAGGGCGTCGCCGCGCAGACGACTAACAGCAAGTGATCCGTCACCCATCGCAGGTAAGCCCACAGCCATCGCTCAGCAACCTCACAACCACGCGCGTCACAGTAGGGGCACGTCCCCCGGTTCATGGAGGTAAGTGATGGGTCTGTTAGGCATCGTCAGCCTGGCCCTGCTGCTCGTGCAGTTCCTGCTGATCGCCCGCGCGGTGCTCGACTGGAGCGTGGCCCTGGCCGGCCCGGCGATGCCCGGCTCGATCCGCTCCCGGGTCTCGCACGGCGTCTTCGTCGTCACCGAGCCGATCCTGGCCCCGGTCCGCCGGCTGGTCCCGCCGCTGCGCGCCGGCGGTGTCTCGATCGACCTGGCCTTCATCATCGTCTTCATCGCCATCACCATCCTGCGCCGCCTGATCTGATCCGGCTCCTTCCGGCTGTCCCCATGCTCGGTCCCACCTCTTCCCGCCGCCCGATCCGGCCTTTCCGGCCGCTCGATCCGGCTTTCCGACGCTCGGCCGGTCGTCCGGTGGCCTCGCGTCGCGTGATCTGACCGGTTGACGACATCGGCCGCGTGCCCCTGGGGCGCGCGGCCGTAACGTGTCTACAGTCGCCGGGTGACCGACGCACATCGGGAAATCTTCGAACGTTATCTCTACGCCGGCGCGCTCACCCGCGACCCGGATGCGGTCGCCGGCCTGTTCACCGAGGACGGCGTCTACGAGGCCCCGCTGCTCCCGCCGGACGGCCCGCTGCCGACCCGGCTGGCCGGCCGCGAGGCGATCAGGGCCGGCATCAGCGCGTTCCAGCAGGACGACCCCGGCCCGGTCGACCCGGCCCGCTCCGGCTTCGTCCTGCACGACACCACCGACCCGGACGTCTTCATCGCCGAGATCGACGTGGTGGCCGGCGGCACCCCGTTCGCCCTGATCCAGATCTTCCGGCTCCGCGACGGCCGGATCGCCCACCTCCGCGACTACTTCCCACCCCCGAAGTAACCACGCCGCGGCCCGCAGCCGCGTCATCCGCCGCCGCGTCATCCGCGTCATTTGCGCCACGTCATCCAGCGCCGCGTCATCCGCGTCATCCAGCGCCGCGTCATCCGCGTCGTTTGCCGCCGCGTCATCCGCGTCGTCGGCCGCCGCGTTTCTGTCGCCGCGCCGTCTGTTGCCGCGCGTCGTCTGTTGCCGGCTCCGGGCCGCGGCGCGTCTCGCGGTTTCTGGCTGGTGCTCAGGGGTGCCTACCGGGCCGGGAGGCACCCCTGAGCACCAGCCGGGACCAGGACCCGCCCGGCGATCCGGGCCGACAGCGAAGGTCGCGCGGTGCGTGGCTCGGGTCAGAGGCGAAGGGCGCGCAGTGCGTCG
>NZ_BOMS01000003.1 GCF_016862315.1 Actinoplanes palleronii
AGTGCGTCGCGCAAGTCAGAGGCGAAGGTCGCGCGGACCGGAGGTGTGTGTCAGAGCAGGACGGCGATGGAATCCGCACGGCTGCCGTCCAGCGGGGTGGACACCTCGCAGAAGCGCCACTTCTTGTCGGCGGCGCGGAACAGCGAGATGCGGACCGTCGTCGACCTCAGCTCCGGCAGGTAGGACAGGACCTGGGTCTGTTTCCCGCTCGACCGCATGGTGACCGCCTCGGCCGGCCGGCTCACCTGGAGGTCCAGGGTGGCCTGGTCGCCGAAGGACGCTGCGCTCGCCGACGGCGCCGGTGACGGCCAGCGCACCGCGGTGACGGTCGGGGCGGTGGTCGTCACGTAGGCGCCCTGGTCGATCAGCGACTGGGTCTCGGCGATCAACTGGTTCGCCGCGGCACAGCCGGGCTCGGCGATGGTCGTGACCAGCGCCGGATCCGGATTGGTGATCAGCCACTGGCCGTATTTGATCAGGGAGGCGACGATCACCGGGAGGTTCGTGCCGGTGAGTGACAGGCCGGGCGCGGCCACCGTGGCCGCCACCGGGGTCTGGACGAACGTGCTGGCCGGACCGGGGGTGGCGGTCGACGTGGGTGACGTCGTGGTGGTGGCCGAGGTGAGCGTGGCGCACCCGGCCAGAGCGCACACCGAGATCACGACCGCGGACGACCGCAGGGCACGACGGGGGGTCGGCTGCATCAAGGGGTTCCTCCGGGAACGACGACGGTTGGCGAAGAGTCCGGTCGGTCGCGAAGGCCTCGTCTTGAGAAACCCGGCCCCGGAGGATTCCGGCAACGCTCATACTCCGGACGATTCAGGCAGCGCCCGGCCCGGAAGAATTCAGGTGGCGCCGGGCTCGGGCAGGGTGAGGCCGAGGCCCCGGCTCAGCTGTCGCCGCAGCTCGGCCAGCTCGGCCCGGGCGGCCACCGCGCCGTCCGCGGTCAGCCGGTAGTACTTGCGGGCCGGCCGCCCGGCCGCCACCGGGTCGAGATGCTCCCAGTTCGCCACGATCCAACCGGCCTTCTCCAGCCGCATCAGGATCGGGTAGACCGTGCCGCTCGGATATCCGCTGTCCCGCATCAGGTCGAGCCCGTACCGGTCCGCCGCCGGGTCCTCGAGGAACGCGGCCAGCACCCTGGTCACCGCGGTGGTGGCCCGGATCGGCCTGACCATGCCGGCCGCCTTTCCTCCAGAGAATTTTTCGGTACGCATACCGAGTCCCGTCCGCAGGCTACAAGCCGCGTCCCGGGATGGTCTCGCGCGACGCGGCGCCCACTCCGGACCGTGACGCGTCTCCCGGTTCCCGGCTGGGCACCAGGGGTGTCTCCGCGATGCGGAGACACCCCTGGGCGCCAGCCCGAGTCCGCCAGGCGCGGCCGGGTCCCGCGGCCCGCGGCGTCGCGGGCGGGACCTCGCGGGCCGCGGCGTCGCGGGGCGGGACGTCGCGGGGGCGCGGGGGCGCGGTCAGCTCAGTAGGTGCGCGGCGGCGAACTCCAGGGCCTTCGTGTCGAAGAACGCCCGGCCGCCCTCGTGCCCGTCCCAGTCGTAGACGTCGATCTCCTTCGAGCTGGTGATCTCGTTGAACGCGGCGAACACCCCGGACGGCGGGCACACCGTGTCCATCAGCGCGGTGGAGAGCAGCGCCGGCGCGGTGATCCGCCGGGCCAGGTTGACCACGTCGAAGTGGTCGAGGGTGGCGAACGTCTGCTCGGCCCGGTCCGCGTTGGCCCGCAGGAACATGACGATCTCCTGGAACGGGAAGCTGTCGGTGACGGTCACCGCGCGACGGATGTCGCAGAGGAACGGCACCCCGGCGACCACCGCGGCGACCCGGTCCGGCACCAGGCCGGCGGCCGCGATCGACAGCGCGCCGCCCTGACTCTTCCCGGTGGTGACCACCTTCGACGCGTCCACGCCGGGCAGTTCGGCGACGGTCTCGACGGCCCGGGCCGCGTCGGTGAACAGCCGCCGGTAGTAGTGCGTCTCCGGGGAGCGGACGCCACGGGTGAGGAAACCCGGCGAGGACGGGCCTGCGCCGTCCGCGTCCGGGTCGGGGGTGTCCCCGCCGCGCCAGTTCCCGCCCTGACCGCGAGTGTCCATCACCAGGTGCGCGTAGCCGGCGGCGTTCCAGAGCAGCCACTCGAGCGGACGGCCGCGGCCACCTCCGTACCCGATGAACTCGACAGCGATCGGCAGCGGACCGGACGCGCCGGCCGGGACGTTGAGCCACGCCTTGATCGGCTGGCCGGCGTAGCCGGTGAACGTCACGTCATACGTGGTGACGCCGCGCAACGGGGTGGCCACCTCGGTGAGCTCGACCGGTTTCGCCGCGGCCCGCGCCTCGCCGAGCGTGCGCGTCCAGAAGTCACCGAATCCGTCAGGTTCCGCGGTCCCGGAGCGATACGTGCGCAACGCGGGCAGCGGGAGATCAAAATGCGCCATGTAAGCACACGCTAGGGGGTGCTGTACGCGGAACGAAAGGTGTTGGCACGATGGGCGACGTGTCCGGCAACACGCAGCAGACGTCCCGACCGGCTCCGCACGTGCTCGAGGCCGTGCTGGAGCGGCTGACCTACGTGAACGAGGACACCGGCTACACGGTGGCCCGGGTGGCGACCTCGAAGAGCGGCTCCGACCTGCTCACCGTCGTCGGGGCGCTGCTCGGCGCGCAGCCGGGTGAGAGTCTGCGGCTGTCCGGCTGGTGGAGTTCGCACCCGCAGTACGGCCGCCAGTTCGAGGTGATCTCGTACACCACGGTGCTGCCGGCGACCATCCAGGGCATCCGCCGTTATCTGGGATCCGGCCTGGTCAAGGGCATCGGACCGGTCTTCGCCGAGCGGATCGTGGACCACTTCGGCCTGGACACCCTGGAGATCATCGAGGAGTCGCCGAACCGGCTGATCGAGGTGACCGGTCTCGGTCCGAAACGGACTGCCAAGATCACCTCAGCGTGGGCCGAGCAGAAGGCGATCAAGGAGGTGATGCTCTTCCTCCAGGGCGTCGGCGTCTCCACCTCGATCGCCGTGCGGATCTTCAAGAAGTACGGCGACACGTCGATCTCGGTGGTCAAGAACAGCCCGTACAAGCTGGCGTCGGACGTGTGGGGCATCGGGTTCAAGACCGCGGACACCATCGCGCAAGCCGTCGGCATCCCGCACGACAGCCCCGAACGGGTGAAGGCCGGCCTGCAGTACACGTTGTCCCAGGCGACCGATAACGGTCATTGCTTCCTGCCTTTTGCGGATCTCGTCGCTGACGCCGCGAAGATCCTCGATGTCCCGATCGGCCTGATCCCGTCCTGCCTGGCGGAACTCGTCGAGGAGGAGGGCGTGGTCCGCGAGGAGGACAACGTGTACCTCGTGCCGTTCCACCGGGCGGAGGTATCTCTCGCCTCATCACTCATCCGTTTATTGCGGGAAAGATCCGACCGGATGCCGCATTTCGGCGACGTCGACTGGCCACGCGCGCTCTCCTGGCTGCACAAACGCACCGGCTCCACGCTCGCCCCCGAGCAGGAGGAGGCGGTGAAACTCGCGCTCACCTCGAAGGTCGCGGTGCTCACCGGCGGGCCCGGCTGCGGCAAGAGCTTCACCGTACGATCGATCGTCGAACTCGCCGTCGCCAAACAGGCCAAGATCCAGCTCGTCGCGCCCACCGGCCGGGCCGCCAAGCGCCTCGCCGAGCTGACCGGCCACCCGGCCGCGACCGTGCACCGCCTGCTCAAGCTGCAACCCGGCGGCGACGCGACGTTCGATCGCGACAACCCCCTCGACGCCGACCTGCTGGTCGTCGACGAGTCCTCGATGCTGGACCTGATCCTGGCCAACAAACTGGTCAAGGCGATCCCGCCGGGCGCGCACCTGCTGCTGGTCGGCGACGTCGACCAGTTGCCCTCGGTCGGCGCCGGCGAGGTGCTGCGCGACCTGCTCGGCGCGGACGTCATCCCGCGGGTCCGGCTCACCCAGATCTTCCGCCAGGCCGCGGAGAGCGGCGTGGTCACCAACGCGCACCGGGTGAACCAGGGCCGGCCGGTGCAGCTCGACGGGATGCGCGACTTCTTCCTGTTCCCCTGCGACGACACCGAGGCCACCGCGGCGCTCACCGTCGACGTCGCGTGCACGCGGATCCCCCGCAAGTTCGGCCTGGACGCGCGCCGCGACGTGCAGATCCTCACCCCGATGCACCGCGGGCCGGCCGGCGCGGGCGCGCTCAACACCCTGCTGCAGCAGGAGCTCACCCCGGGCCGCGAGGGGCTGCCGGAGCGCCGGCTCGGCGGCCGGGTGTTCCGGGTCGGCGACAAGGTCACCCAGATCCGGAACAACTACGACAAGGGCGCGGCCGGGGTCTTCAACGGCACGGTCGGCATCGTCACCGCGCTGTCCCCCGAGGAGCAGACCCTCACCGTACGGACGGACGAGGACGAGCTGATCGACTACGACTTCGACGAGCTGGACGAGCTGGCCCACGCGTACGCGATCACCATCCACCGGTCGCAGGGCTCGGAGTACCCGGCCGTGGTGATCCCGCTGACCACCAGCGCCTGGATGATGCTGCAGCGGAACCTGCTCTACACCGCGATCACCCGGGCGAAACGCCTCGTCGTGCTGGTCGGGTCGCGCAAGGCTCTGGCGGCCGCGATCCGGACGGTCAGCGCCGGGCGGCGGCACACCGCGCTGACGTCACGGCTCGGCTGACCTTTTTTCATACCTTTGGGTCGCTAATTCATCACCACGGGAGTGGAGTAGCACCATTGCCGGCAGGCCGTGCGGTAATTGCGGGATCCCGGCCGAATGGCGTTCGCGGCCGGACACCCGGACAACGGAAACTGCTAAACACGGTGAGGCCGAAATGAATCGAAAAGGGCGGCGCCACAAATAGTCTTTCCCCAACGCAGTTCCGATCGAACCAACGGGGGTTCCACCATGTTCCGCCAACTGACCGCCGCCGCGACCATGCTCGCCTCACTCGCCGTGGCCACACCGGCACAGGCCTCGCCGATGCCCACGCCGGACAACATGATGATCATCGACGTGGTGAACGCGAACGGCTCGGGCTGCCCGGACAAGTCCGCGAAGATCGTGGTCTCGCCGGACAACACCGCTTTCACGGTCACCTACTCGGATTACACCGCGCAGGTCGGCCCGAAGTCCACGCCGCTCGATTTCCGAAAGAATTGCCAGATCGCCCTGGACATCAAGGTGCCGTCCGGATTCACGTTCGCGATCGCCAGCGCGGATTACCGCGGATACGCCAGCCTGGCCAAGGGCGCCTGGGCGCAGGAAGCCGCCAACTACTACTTCCAGGGCCATTCCCAGACGACCCGGATCGAACACAACTTCAAGGGCCCGCTCGACGACAACTGGCAGAAGACCGACCAGGTGGGAATCGCCTCGCTGAGCTTCCTGCCGTGCGGTGAGCGGCGCTACCTGAACATCAACACCGATCTGCGGGTCAACCGGGGCACGTCCGACGCGCACAAGTACACCAGCTTCATCTCGATGGACTCCACCGACGCCGCGATCAACACGCTGTACCGGGTCGCCTGGAAGAAGTGCTGACGAGCTACTTCTCGAACGCCGCCCATGGGCTCTCGGTGGGTGGACGCCGGCCGGCCGTCTCCGCCTCTGTCGCTCCGACGGCCGGCCTGTCCTTTCCCGGCTTTTCTGGCGCGCTGCTGTGCTTTCCCAGCTCGCTACTGTCCTTTTCTGACGCGCCGCTGTGCTTTCCCAGCTCGCTGCTGCTCTTTTCTGGCGCGCCGCCGTGCGCTCCGGCCGCTCCGGCGTGCATCCGGGAGGCGAACAGGGCGGCCAGGGCTGTCGTGATCGGCACCGCGGCGATCAGGCCGATCGTGCCGACCGCGCTGCGGACCAGCTCCTGGGCGACCAGCTGACCGGTGAGCAGTTCGCCGACCGGGGTGCCGCCGGTCGAGAAGAGCAGCAGCAGCGGCAGCGAGGCGCCCGCGTAGGCCAGCACGATCGTGTTGATCACCGATGCGATGTGCGCGCGGCCGATCCGGGTGGCGGCGCCGTAGAGGCTGCGGAAACCGTACGCCGGATTGGCCAAAGCCAGCTCGGTGACCGTGGCCGACTGGGTGACCGTGACGTCGTCCAGCACACCGAGCGAGCCGATCACGATGCTGGCCAGCAGCAGCCCCTGCATGTTGACGGCGCCCTGGGTGATCGACAAGAAGTTCGAGGTGTCGTCGGCGACCCCGGTCAGGTGCACCGCACCGACCGCGACCTCGGCCAGCACGGTGGTGATGATCAGGCTGGCCAGGGTGCCGGCCACCGCGATCGTCGTGGTGATGGTCAACCCGTGCGTCAGATACAGCACGGTCAGCATGATCGCGGCCGAGCCGACCACGGCGACCAGCATCGGCGACCGGCCGTCCAGGATCGCCGGGACGATGAAGAACAGCAACACCCCGAACGTCACCGCCAGCCCGGCCAGCGCGGTCAGCCCACGCCACCGGCCGAAAGCGATCACCGCGAGCGCAAACGCCGCGGCCATCAGCCACAGCTCCCGGGACCGCTGATGATCTGCGATCGAGTAGCGCAGCGCGCCGGCCTCGTCCTCCAGCCCCATCATGATCACCCGGTCGCCGGCCTTGATCGTCGGCGCGCCCGGCCCGTACGGCAGCTCGGTGCTGACCACCTCACCGCCCGCCAACTCCACCACGGCGGTGCCACAACCGGTCGGCTGCGTCTCACCCTGGGGAACCGGCGGGCACTCCGCCGGGGTCACCGACCGTACGTCGCCCTGCACCTGCACCGGGCCGCCGTCCGCGGGCGTCTCGGCCTGCGGGGTGTCGCGGGGCCAGAGCAGCAGCATGCCGATCAGGGTCAGCAGCACCGCCGGGACCAGGAGGGTCAGGGTGAGGCGACGGGCCTGGGGCAGCAGGTCACGGCCGGGGGCGTCGTGGCTGTGGTGGTGATGACCGGCCATGGGTGCTGGCTCCTCGAGTACGGCACTGCGGACCCGCCGAACCTACCGGTAGCGACGCCGGCCACCACCTCGGCGTCATCCACAGAACCAACTCATCCACACCCCACCCCACCCCACACCTCCCCCTCCACCACACTGTCTCAGGGGGAGCCCCCTGGGAGGGCGGGCTATTTTTCTCGCGGGACGATCTTGGCGGGGTGGGGCGGGGCTGGGTGCGACGGCGCGGGGCGCGGCGGGGCGGGCTGTGGCCGTCGCCGGCTGCCCGCGGACAGCGCGCCGCAGAGATCAATCGCGCCGGCGCACCTCCGGCTGGCGCTGAGGGTCCCCTCAGACCCGTCGAGACACCCCTCAGCGCCAGCCCGTCGTTCCCGGCTGGTGCTGAGGGGTGCCTCTGGGGCCGCGAGGCACCCCTCAGCACCAGCCGGGGACGGGAGGTTGCTCCGGGAACGCGGAACATCGCGTGTTCAACGCCGTACCGCGGACTGGCACCGCCCCGACGGACCAACTGCCGGGACCGGACGTCCATCTTGCGGGACGCACGTCCCAGAGTCCGGCCGTGACGGCGCGGCGAACCGCAACGCACCGGCAACACCGCGCGACGACCGCCCGCGACCCGCCTCCGGCTGGCGCGCACGGCTCCCCGGCATGCGAGGCGCCAGCACCTGCCGCGGCCGAGCGCGGGCGGCACCACCGGATGCGGCGCCGAGGGCTCGCCGAGGCCGGGTAGCAGCGTCACCAGCCGCGCCGGCGTTCATCCACCGACCCGGGTCGTGCACAGGGCACGCCGCACCTGCCGGCCTTCTTCGCCACACTGTTCGAGGGGGAGCCCCCTGGGAGGGTGGGCCCTGCCACCGCGGGCTCTGCCAACACAGACCCTGCCAGCGCGAGCCCTGCCACCGCGAGCCCCGCCAACACAGGCCCCCGCCACCGCGCGAGCCCCGCCAACACACCCCCCACCACAGGGCCACCTACGGACGTGGACGAGCCGCCGCCCGATCCTCTGCCGTCCGCCCGAACACCAACCAGAAATCAGTAACCGCCACACTCACCACCGGCCGCCGCCCCGCCAGATACCCCAACGGCCCCGCCGGATCCACCCGCCACCCGGCACCGCTCATCCGCAACCCCCCACGCCCCCGCACCGGCGTCCGCTTCACCTGACCCCCCAACGCCTGAGCCACCGTGAACCCCAGCGGAAACCGCCCCGGCACCTGCCGCTTCAGCCGGACCAGCGCCGACCCGATCGCCCCGCCCTCCGGCAGCGCGGCCGATGCGTCCACCAGCTCCTCATCCGCGTCGATCCGGAGCTCGGCGATCTCCTTCGGGATCCCCCAGAGCCGCCGCCCCCCTTCCCGGGACGCCACGCTGTCCACCCAGATGTCGGTGATGCTGACCCGCGGCCGGCCGCGCTCGTGGGTCAGCACCGCGCTGAGCAGTTCGCGGTAGTGCAGGACCCCTCCGGGCTGGTAGTCGACCCAGGCGGCGCCGACCGCGGCCCGGCCGCCGAACGACACCGGCCGCACCGTCGCGCCCAGGGTTTCGGGCAGCGGCGGCACGGCGCGCATCGGGATCAAAAAGACCGAGAGGTACATCTGTCCGCGCAGATGCCAGGGCTCAGGCGGGTACATCCCCCAACACTGACATCAATGTGTCAGGAGCGGAAGAACGCAGAAGGAGCGCTCAGTAGCGGAAGCGGGAGACCACGCTCTGCAGCTGGCTCGCCGTCGTGGTCAGTTCGTCGGCGGCCCGCCGGGTCTCGCCGACCGTGTCGGTGGTGCGCCGGGTCGCCTCGGACACCCCGGTGATGGTGTTGGCGATCTCGCCGGCGCCGTGGGCCGCCTCGGTCAGGGTCCGGTTCATCTCCTGGGTGGTGGCGGTCTGCTCCTCGACCGCGGACGCAATGGTCAGCTGCAGGCCGTTGATCCGCTCGATGATCTCGCTGATCTCGGAGATCGCGCTGACCGCGCCGCTGGTGTCGGCCTGGATCGACTGCACCCGCCGGGAGATGTCCTCGGTCGCCTTGGCGGTCTCCTGGGCCAGGTCCTTGACCTCGCCGGCCACCACCGCGAAGCCTTTGCCGAGCTCGCCGGCCCGGGCGGCTTCGATGGTGGCGTTCAGGGCGAGCAGGTTGGTCTGCTCGGCGATGCTGGTGATCACCTTGACCACGGTGGCGATCTCGGCGGAGGACGCGCCGAGCCGGGCCACGATCGCGTTGGTCGCCGCGGCCGCCTGTACGGCCTGCACCACCACCTCGGTGGCCTCGGAGGTGGAGACGCTGATGTCGCGGATCGCGGAGCCCATCTCCTGGGCACCGGCCGAGACGATCTGCAGGTTGCCGGAGACCGCTTCGGCCGCGAAGGAGACCGTGCCGGCCTGGCTGGAGGCCTCGTTGGCGGCCGCGTCGACGGCGCCGGAGACCGAGGTGAGCTGGACCGCGGCGTGTTGCAGGGTGGTCGCGCTGCCGGCCAGCTGCACGACGTCCTCGCGGAGGCGGGCGATGCCCTTGTCCATCGCGGCGGCCATCTGGCCGACCTCGTCCAGGCCGACCACCCCGGAGGTACGGGTCAGGTCACCCTCGGCGAGTCCCTCGGCCAGCCGGGCGACACCGCGGACGTCGTGGCGGACCCGGCCGGCGACCCGGAAGCCGATCAGCAGGCTGAGCAGCACACCGCCGGCGAGCACCCCGGCGATGGTCCAGCTGGCCCGGGTGGCGGACGTGGCCGCGTCGGAGATCTGCTGCTCGGACAGCTTTCCGGCGCGCTCCTGCAGCGCGGACGCGTCGGCGCCGAGCGCGTCGTGCAGTTTGGTGTAGTCGACGAGGGCCTGGTTCAGCTCGGCCTTCGAGGCGTTCCGCAGGTCCTTGCCGAAGAACGCCAGGTAGGCCTTCCAGTCGGCCTGGGTCTTCGCGACGGTGTCGTCGCCGGGCAGCGCGGCGGCGAGTCCCGTCAGCGAGTCCTCGACGGCCTGCTGGTTGGCGGCCATCACCTTCTTGATCCCGTCGGCGAGGGCCGGGTACAGCTGGATCGCCGAGCTGTTGCCGGCGAACGACTCGACGTTCTTGCTGAAGCCGGCGACACCCTCCTCCACCTTGATCGACTGTCGTTGGGCGGCCGCTGCGGTGGTGTTCAGGTCACGGACCGTACTGATCGACAGACCGCCCACGATCAGACCGCCGACCGTCGCGGTGAGAGCCGCGGCACCGATCTTGGTCCGCAACGACCGGTTGTCGAATGCACCGCTCATGCCCATCGCCGCACCTTTTCCTCAGCATGTGTTTGACACCTGCTGAATCGGCGCGTTTCGGCTGAAGCTAAGAAACGTCGGCCAGCGCCTGGAAGATAAGGGCGGTTGAGGTGGCACCTGGGTCCTGATGTCCGATGCTGCGTTCGCCCAGGTAGGAAGCCCGCCCCTTGCGGGCCTGCAACGGTACGGTCGCCTCGGCCCCGGCCGCCGCCGCCCGGGCCGCCGCCCCCGCCGCACCGGCCAGGTCCGCTCCCCCGGCCACCGCCTGCTCGAACGCGTCCGCGGCCGGGCCGTACGCGTCGACCATCGTCTTGTCGCCCGGCGCCGCCCCGCCCAGCTTGCGCACCGCCTCCAGACCGGCGTGCAGCGCCGCCACCAGGTCGGCCGGCTGCACCTCGGCGGCCGGTGGCAGCGCCTTGCCGGCCGCGCGCAGGGCGCTGCCGTAGATCGGGCCGGACGCGCCGCCCACCCGCGACATCAGCGTGGTCCCCGCCTTGATCAGCACGTCGGCGACGGTCTCCGGCGGGGTCTTCTCCAGGGCGGCGACCACGGCGGTGAAGCCGCGGTTCAGGTTCACGCCGTGGTCGCCGTCGCCGATCGCGGCGTCGAGCCGGGTGAGCAGGTCGGCGTCGGCGGCGATCGCACCGGCGGCGGCCCGCATCCACTCGCGGGCGAGCGTGACGTCCACGGTCAGGCACCCCAGCGCAGTCCGGGGGTACGCACCGGCGCGTCCCAGAGGCGGATCATCTCGTCGGTGGCCTGGCACAGGGTGAGCGACATCCCGGCCATGTCGAGGCTCGTCACGTAGTTGCCGACGAGCTGCCGGGCGATCGCCACGCCGCGCTCCTCGAGGTACGCCGAGGCCTCCCCGTAGATCAGGTACAGCTCGATCAGCGGTGTCCCGCCGAGCCCGTTGACCAGCAGCAGCACCGGCCCGGTGAACGTCTTGGCGTCCAGGATCGCGTCCAGCGCCGAGCGGACCAGCTCCTTGGCCGGGCGCAGCTTCTCGCGGCGGCGGCCGGGCTCGCCGTGGATGCCGACTCCGGCCTCGATCTCGTCGGCCGGCAGCTCGAACCCGGGACGGCCGGCGGCCGGGGTGGTGCCGGACGTCAGGGCGTACGCGAACGAACCGGACGCGGCGTTGACCTCGCGCCCGATCGCGGCGACCTCGGCGAGTTTGCCGCCCTCCTCGGCGCGCGCCCCGGCGATCTTCTCGACCAGCAGGGTCGCGCCGGTGCCGCGGCGCCCGGCGGTCCAGGTCGAGTCCTCGACCGCGACGTCGTCGTCGACCAGCACGGTCTCGACGCTGATCCCCTCGTCGGCGGCGAGTTCCGCGGCGAGCTGGAAGTTCATCACGTCGCCGGTGTAGTTCTTCACCACGTGCACGACGCCTGCGCCGCCGTCGACGGCCTTCGTCGCGGCCAGGATCTGGTCGGGCACCGGGGAGGTGAAGACCTCGCCGGGCACCGCGGCGTCCAGCATGCCCGGCCCGACGAACCCGCCGTGCAGCGGCTCGTGCCCGGACCCGCCGCCGGAGACCAGGCCCACCTTGCCGGCGCGTGGGGCGTCGGCGCGGACGATGTACTGCTCCTCGGTGTCCACCCGCAGCTCGGGGTGGGCGGCGGCGAGCCCGGCGAGGGACTGCGCCACGACGTCGGCGGGATCGTTGATGAATTTCTTCACGACGGTGCCTTCCGGTAGTCAGGCCATCACGTCATGCATCCTTCCCCCTACTAGCATCGAGATCCATGGGGCTTGTGGGAATCGTGCTGGTATCGCACTCCGAGCAGTTGGCGTCAGGTCTGCGGGACCTGCTGCGGCAGGTCGCGACGGACGAGGTGCGCATCGAACCGGCCGGCGGGACCGGCGACGGCGATCTGGGCACCAGTCCGGACATCATCGCAGCGGCGATCGCCCGTGCCGACGACGGCGCCGGGGTGGTGATCCTGGCCGACCTGGGCAGCGCGGTGCTGACCACCCGCGCGGTCCTCGAGGACGCGCCGGGTCCGTTGCTGGTGGACGCGCCGTTCGTGGAGGGCGCGGTCGCGGCCGCGGTCACCGCGTCGGCCGGCGCCGACCTGGACACGGTCGCCGAGGCGGCCCGGGAGGCGCGTGATGTCGGAAAGTTCTGAGGTCGAGGTGGTCCTTCCGGCGGCGTTGCACGCCCGCCCGGCCGGCGAGGTGGTCCGGGCCGCGGCCCGCTTCGGCAACACCATTTCGGTACGACATGAGGACCGATCCGCGCCCGCCCGCAGCGCGCTCAAGCTGATGTCGCTCGGCGCCGTCGCGGGCGCCACCGTGACCGTGGTCGCCACCGGCGAGGACGCCGCCGCGGCCGTCGCCGCCGTCGCCGAGGTGCTGCGCGCCGCCACATAAAAGAGCCCGAAAGTTTCGGAGCCTGCCAACTGGCGATCCACGCACTGAACCGGTTGAGGTTTCCGGAACATGTCGGTAGCGTTTCGATCGGCTTCGATAGTTGTCGATGCTTCCAGATCCCCGACTGGAGCTCCCATGAGACGATCGCGCGCCATCCTCACCGTCCTCACCGCCGGCGCCGTCACCGCCGGTGCCGTGCTCGCCCTCTCCCCCTCCGCGAACGCGGCCACCACGCTCGGCTCGGCCGCCGCCGCGAAGAGCAAGTACTTCGGTACGGCCGTCGCCGCGTACAAGCTCAGCGACACGGTCTACGCCGGGATCCTGGACCGCGAGTTCACCATGGTCACCCCGGAGAACGAGATGAAGTGGGACGCCACCGAGCCGTCCCAGAACTCGTTCAGCTACAGCAGCGCGGACACCATCGTGGCCCGCGCCAAGACGAACGGGCAGCGGGTCCGCGGCCACGCCCTGGCCTGGCACTCGCAGCAGCCCGGCTGGGCGTCGAGCCTGTCCGGCACCGCGCTGCGCAGCGCGATGGTCAACCACGTCACCGCGGTCGCCACCCACTACAAAGGTCAGATCTATGCGTGGGACGTGGTGAACGAGGCGTTCGCGGACGGCTCGACCGGCGCCCGGCGCGACTCGAACCTGCAGCGGACCGGCAACGACTGGATCGAGGTCGCGTTCAAGGCCGCGCGGGCCGCCGACCCGGCCGCCAAGCTCTGCTACAACGACTACAACACCGACGGCGTCAATGCGAAGAGCACCGCGGTCTACAACCTGGTCAAGGACTTCCAGGCCCGCGGGGTGCCGATCGACTGCGTCGGCTTCCAGTCGCACTTCAACTCGGCGTCGCCGCTGCCGAGTGACTACCAGGCCAACCTGCAGCGCTTCGCCGACCTGGGCGTCGAGGTGCAGATCACCGAGCTGGACATCGCCGGGTCGGGCACCGCGCAGGCCGACTCGTACGCCACAGTGGTCCAAGCGTGTCTCGCGGTGAGCAAGTGCGCCGGGATCACCGTCTGGGGCATCCGGGACTCGGACTCCTGGCGGGCCTCGGACACCCCGCTGCTCTTCGACGCGAACGGCACCACCAAGGCCGCCTACACCTCGGTGATCTCCGCGTTCGGCGCGACCACCTCCCCGAGCAGCCCCACCCCGTCGGCCAGCAGCTCCGCCCCGGGTGGCGGCGCGGCCGGCTGCACCGCGACGCTGTCCACGAACGCCTGGACCGGTGGCTTCGTCACCACCGTGACGGTCAAGGCCGGCACGACCGCGCTGACCGGCTGGCGGGTCGCGGTCACCCTGCCCACCGGCGCCGCGATCACCAACTCGTGGAGCAGCACCGCGTCCGGCTCCACCGGCGCGGTCACGTTCAGCAGCGTCGGCTACAACGGCGGCGTCGCCGCCGGGGCCAGCACCAGTTTCGGTTTCCAGGGCACCGGGTCCGCCCCTTCCGGTACGCCTACCTGCACCAGCGCCTGACCGAGTCGACAGGGGCCGTCATCATGAGGAGATGAACTGGCGGCCCCTCCCTCTCGTCCCGCTGCTCCTGCTCGCCGGTTGCACCGACGCCGGCGAGAAGGAGCCGGCGCCCGTTCCGGTGTGCTCGGGCGGGCAGGCCACCTTCGGCACGGTCACCTCCGGCAACCTGCTCACCGGGGTGACGCCGGTGCACAAGGCGACCGTCAAGAACCAGAAGTTCGACGACGTATATGAGGAGATCGCCACCCGCACGGCCGCGGTCCAGGCCGATGCCGGGGTGCCCGCCGCGGAGGTCTACCGGCAGTTCGACGCGCAGGTCGGCGCCGCGAAGCCGCTCGTCGACCTCGGCACGGTGCACCATCCTTCTACCGGCGACTCGGGCAGCACGGACGCCGTCGGCCGGTTCGTGTCGATCGAGTGGATCCGGACCGTCGACGCCCCGTTCACCTGGACCTGCGGCGGCGCTACCAGCACCGGCACGATCACGTCGTGGCGGGCCGGCGGCAATGGCGGCATCTTCAACTGCGACGAGAACCTCACGGGCGACACCGACGCCGACACCGAGATGTTCTTCCAGGCCCGCAAACTCCGCTGCCCGCCCGACTGACGAACCGTCAGCGCTCCAGGATCGCGACCACGCCCTGGCCGCCGGCCGCGCAGATGGAGATCAGGCCGCGGCCGGAACCCTTCTCGGCGAGCAGCTTGGCCAGGGTGGCGACGATCCGGCCGCCGGTCGCGGCGAACGGGTGGCCGGCCGCCAGCGAGGAGCCGTTGACGTTCAGCTTGGCGCGGTCGATCGTGCCGAGCGGCGCGTCCAGGCCCAGCTTCTCCTTGCAGAACTGCGGCGACTCCCAGGCGGCCAGGGTGGACAGCACCTGCGACGCGAACGCCTCGTGGATCTCGTAGTAGTCGAAGTCCTGCAGGGTCAGGCCGTTGCGGGCGAGCATCCGGGGCACCGCGTAGGCCGGCGCCATCAGCAGGCCCTCGTCGCCGTGCACGTAGTCGACCGCGGCGGCCTGCGAGTCGGCGAAGTAGGCGAGCACCGGCAGCGAGTGCGCGGCCGCCCACTCCTCGGAGGCCAGCAGCACGGTGGACGCGCCGTCGGTGAGCGGCGTCGAGTTGCCCGCCGTCATCGTGGCGCCCTCCTTGCCGTAGACCGGCTTGAGGCTCGCGAGCTTCTCCAGGCTGCTGTCGGCCCGCAGGTTCTGGTCGCGGGTCAGGCCCAGATAGGGCGTCATCAGATCGTCGAAGAAACCCTTGTCGTACGCGGCGGCCAGACGCCGGTGCGAGTCGAGGGCCAGCTCGTCCTGCGCCTGCCGCTCGATGTGCCAGGTCAGCGCGGTCTGCGCGGCGTGCTCACCCATCGACAGCCCGGTACGCGGCTCGGCGTTGCGCGGGATCTCCGGCTGCAGCGCGTGCTGCGGGCGCAGCTTGGCGACCGCCTTGAGCCGGGCGCCGAGCGTCCTCGCCCGGTTCAGCTCCAGCAGCGCCTGCCGCATGTCCTCGTTCACCTGCAGCGGCGCGTCCGACGTGGTGTCCACACCACCGGCGACACCGGACTCGATCTGTCCCAGCGCGATCTTGTTGGCGACCAGGATCGCCGCCTCCAGGCCGGTGCCGCAGGCCTGCTGGATGTCGTACGCCGGGGTCTGCGGGTCGAGGCGCGAGCCGAGCACGGTCTCCCGGGTCAGGTTGAAGTCGCGGGAGTGCTTGAGCACCGCGCCGGCGACGACCTCGCCCAGGCGCTCGCCGGCCAGCCCGAACCGGGCGATCAGCCCGTCCAGCGCGGCGGTCAGCATGTCCTGATTGCTGGCGGCGGCATACCTGCTGTTCGACCGGGCGAACGGGATACGGTTACCGCCCAGGACGGCGACGCGACGCACGGCAGGCACGGCGTTCCTCCAGATATCGAAGCTGAGTCATCCCATAGCAGGAAAGCTACTGACCGGTAGGGTACTCGCATGGCTGACAGGTACGCGAACTTCGCCAACTCCGGGCTGGGCCGGACCGTGGTCAAGCGACTCGGGCTGCCCGACCCGCCCCGGCTGCGACGGTACCGTCCGGGCGACCCGGTCGCGGACGGCCCGGTGCTGCTCGGCGCGGCGCCAGGTGGCCGGCTCGCCGAACCGGCCGGCAAGCTGCTGGAGAGCATCGGCGTGCAGGTCGTGGCGACCGCCGCCGAGGGTGCCCGGCACGCGGCACTGGTCTTCGACGCCACCGGCATCGTGGACTCGACCCAGTTGCGGGCGCTGTTCGACTTCTTCCACCCGTACGCCAGAAGCCTGAACGTCTCGGGCCGGGTCATCGTGCTGGGCACCCCACCGGAAGCCACCGCCTCGGCGAAAGAGGCGACCGCGCAGCGGAGCCTGGAGGGTCTGACCCGCAGCATCGGCAAGGAGTTCGGCCGCGGCGTCACCAGCCAGCTGGTCTACGTGGCGCCCGGCGGCGAGCAGTCCGTCGAGTCGACGCTGCGGTTCCTGCTCAGCGGCCGCTCGGCCTACGTGTCCGGCCAGGTGATCCGGGTCGGCGCCGGGGCCGCGCCCGCACCGGCCGACTGGGCGAAACCCCTCGACGGCAAGCTCGCGCTGGTCACCGGCGCGGCCCGGGGCATCGGCGCGGCCATCGCGGCGGTGCTGGCCCGCGACGGCGCCGAGGTGATCGCGCTGGACGTGCCGGGCGCCGGTGACGCCCTGGCCGACGTGGCGAACAAGGCCCGCGGCCGGGCCCTGCAGCTCGACCTGACCGCGGCCGACGCGCCGGAACGGCTGGCCGGCTACCTGGCCGCCGGGCCGCACGCCGGCATCGACATCGTGGTGCACAACGCCGGCATCACCCGGGACAAGACCATCGCGCGGATGGACGAGAGCCGCTGGGACTCGGTGATCGGCGTCAACCTGACCGCGCCGGAACGCGTCAACGACCTGCTCCTGGAGCGCGGGCTGATCAAGCCGGGCGGCCGGATCGTCGGTGTCGCGTCGATCGCCGGGATCGCCGGCAACCGCGGCCAGACCAACTACGCCACCAGCAAGGCCGGTGTGATCGGGCTGGTCCAGTCGACCGCCCCGCTGCTGGCCGGCAAGGACATCACGATCAACGCGGTGGCGCCCGGTTTCATCGAGACCGCGATGACCGCGAAGATGCCGCTCGGCCTGCGCGAGGCCGGCCGCCGGCTGAACAGCATGTCGCAGGGCGGCCTGCCGATCGACGTGGCCGAGACGATCGCCTGGTACGCGTCGCCGGGCTCCGCGACGATCAGCGGCACCGTGGTCCGGGTCTGCGGCCAGAGCCTGCTGGGGGCCTGACGTGGTCGCCGTCGTCGAACTGACCGGGGGCCCGGGCACCGGCGTGACGTACGCGCGGGCCGCGTTCGGCCTGCTGCCCGGCCGGCGCCGCGGCAGCGCCCTGCCGGACGTCGAACTGGTGCACCGCGGCGTCACCGTGGACCGCGCGCACCTGGCCCGCTACGACCGGGTCTGCGGCCTGCGGCTGACCGACGCGCTGCCCGCCACGTACCCGCACGTGCTGGCGTTCCCGCTGGCCATGCGGCTGATGTCGGCGGCCGACTTCCCGCTGCCGCTGATCGGCCTGGTGCACGTGACGAACCGGATCACGGTGCACCGGCCGATCGACGCGGGCAGCCGGCTCGACCTCACGGTCCGCGCGACCGATCTGCGCGAGCATCCGCGCGGCCGGCAGTTCGACATCGTCGCGACCGCGTCGGTGGACGGCGCGGTCGCCTGGCAGGGCGTGTCGACGTACCTCCGCAAGGAGTCCGCCTCCTCCACCCCGGCTGCGGCCGGTCCGGATCCGCTGCCCGCCGGCGGCGCCGTCTGGCGACTGCCCACCCGCATCGGTACGGACTACGCCGCCGTCTCCGGTGACCGCAACCCGATCCACACGTCCCGGCTGGGCGCGAAGGTGTTCGGTTTCGCCCGCCCGATCGCGCACGGCATGTGGACGAAGGCGCGCTGCCTCGCGGCGCTGGAGGGCCGGTTGCCGGCGGCGTACACCGTGGACGTCGCGTTCAAGCAGCCGATCCTGCTGCCGTCCACGGTCCGCTTCACCTCCGCGGCGACCGGCGACGGCGTGGGCTTCGCGGTGCGGTCGAAGCGCCCGCACCTGACCGGCACGATCACCGCGCCGGTCAGCGGCGATACACCGCGCTGAGCACGATGACCGCGGTCACCAGCACCGGCAGGACCGCCGCCGCGTAGCGGAGGAACCGCACCGCGCGGCGCATGTGCTCGTAGCGGTAGCGGTGCTGCAGAATGCAGATCCACAGCTCGGCCTTGGCCGCCTCGGCCGCGCGGGGCCCGGTCTGACCGTCCACGACCGTGGCGAACTCGGCGAAGGAGCCGATGTCCCGGGCGGTCTGGGTGCTGTTGAAGACCGGGCTGCTGGGGATGGCACCCTTCTGCGCGAACATGGCACTGCTCCCGCGCGGCGTGGTCAGCACGTCGGTCGCGTGGAAGATCGCGACCACCACCAGGACGACGCCGGTCAGCGCGATCACGCCGCAGAGGGCGTAGAGGGCGATCGGCACCGCGGCGAACCGGTCGCCGACCAGCTGCGTGATGGTCACCGCGAACGCCGCGGAGACCAGGCCGCTCGCGCTCAGCACGACGGCGGCCCGGCTGACCGTCGACGCGCGCAGCCGGTCGTACCGGTCCAGGTGCCAGCGCAGCAGGGTCAGGTTGTCGGCACCGGCAGCCGGTTCAGAGACGGGTTTCGATCGATATCCCACGCGAGCCCCCAGCTCCGGCGATTGTTTGATCACCGTGCGTGTGCTTCAGTGTCGGCAGGGTTTCATCATCGCAGGACGGTGCCGATCGACGTGAGCGACGACTCTGCCGGCAAACTGACCCCGCTCGAGATGTGGCGCGAAGCCCTGCCCCGGGACGTCTTCGCCGGATTGGTGCAGTGGGCGCGCGGCCAGCACTTCGACGTGCGGCTGCTGGGCTGGAACACCGAGGGCCGGAGCGATTCCCATGTGGCCAGCGTGGCGCTCGAACGGGTGGCCGGCGGGACCTCGGGCGCCATCCTCAAGATCCTTCCGCCGGACCTGGCCCAGCGGGAGTCCCGTGCGGTGGGCATCGCGGCGGACGCCGGCCCCGCGGCGTTCGTCGACGCACACCTGACCCGCACCCTGCACGTCAGCGCCCTGCCCGGCGACAGCGGGCGATGGGTCCACCTGCAGGACGTCGCGCACGCGGGCACCGAGCAGCTGCGCGCGCTCTCCACGGTCACCGAGGACACCCGGTTGGGTGACTACTGCGCGGTGATCCTCACCGCGCTCGCCCGGGAGTGGAACACCCCGGAGAACGAGCCCCGCCACACCGAGCACACCCCGGCCGACTTCCTCCGCAACGACCTCACCTCCCGGGTGTCCGACCTGCGCGCCTTCGCGGTGGGCCAGGGCTGGGACCGCGACGACCCGCCACCGGTCGTCCGTTTCCCCGACGACGGCGAACCCCTGACCAATCCGCTCCTCCTGCTCAGCGGCGACGACGGCCGGCCCGGCCGGGTGACCGTCTTCCGTGGACGCGGGCACGGCGATCTGCATCCCGGCAACATCATGGTCCCGGTCGTCCGGGACGTCGCCGACGCGAGCCGGTTCCGCCTGATCGACATCGGCCGGTTCAGCATCACCACACCGCTGTCCCGTGACCCGGCCAAGCTGCTGCTCGCCATCGCCGAGGGCTGGCTGGCCAACCTCAGCACGGACTCACCGGTGCGAACGGCCGTCGCGCAGCTGATCACCGACCCTCGCGGGTACCACGGCGCCGTCTCCACCGCGGGCTTCGTCGCCGTGGCCCGGCAGGTCTACGAGTCGGCAGCGCTCTGGGCCGCCGACCACCGATCGGTCGAGCGCTGGGAGCGGCAGCACCGCCTCGTGCTCGGCGCGTCGGCCCTGCGCACCGTGTCGCGGCCGGACGTCGCCGACCACCTCCGCTGGTGGAACCTCGAGGTGGCGGCCCGGGCGCTGGCGCCGTTCCTGCCCCCGCCGGGACACCGCGCTCCGGCCGTCACGCGGCGACCGGCGCCCGCGCGGCACGCCGGGACGCCGGGGACACGGCCGTACCAGGCGCCACCGGCGACCGGCGACAGCCCGGAGGACGACCTGCACCGGCTGGCCAGCATCCTGCGGGAGGCGTTGACGGCCAAGGACGAACGGAAGCTGATCATCCTGGTCGGCGCGGGGATCACCGCGGCGCGGGTGCCCCGGGTCGCCCGGCTGACCACCTGGGCGCTGGACTTCGCCGACCGGGAACGCCTGACCCGCCCCCGGACCGACCCCAACGAGCCCCGGCCGGTCAACCCCGGTGTCCAGCAGGCGCTCATGTCGAAGTACGTCGAGGCCCTGGACTTCATCCGGGAGGTCCGCGGCACGGACGGGTTGCGCGCCTTCCTGCAACAGGTGAGCCTGCAGGCCCACGACACCGGCCAGCCGCCCCCGCTGACCGGTGAGGCGATGCCGGACCCGGACTACCGGCAGCTCGAAGGCACGCCGGCCGGCTGGCAGACCACCGAGGGCCTGACGTTGCTGGCCGGCCTGCTGCGTCAGCACGGCCGCAACGTCCATCCGTTCCTGCTCACCACGAACTTCGACCCGCTGCTGGAGGTAGCGGTGCGCCGGGCCGGGCTGGACCTCGGCCCCAGCCGCGCCGTCCAGGGACCCGGCGACCCGGTCACCGACCTCGGCGGCGGCACCGAACGCTGGACGGTCGTCCACCTGCACGGCACCCCGCACACCGGCTCGCTGCACTATCCGGCCGACATCGGGCAGCCCCACCGCCACCTCGAGAAGTGGCTGACCTCGATCCTGCGCGGGAACCGCCTGCTGGTGCTCGGCTACAGCGGCTGGGACGGCCTGATCCAACGGACCCTGCACCAGCATTTCGGCCGGGGCGGGGAGGAGAAGCACGACCAGGGCACCGAGGTGCTCTGGGGCGTCTACGAACCCCGGCCGGAACACCCGAACGTCGACCCGGAGCTCTCCGAGTTCTTCGGCCGGTACGACCAGCGCGGCGTGATGCCGTTCTACGGTGTCAGCGCGGACGACCTCTTCCGCATTCTCGGCGAGAAACTCAACAACAGGCGGCAGCCGCCGGCCGTCCACCCGACGTTCTACAGCACGGTGAAACAGCTGAGTCAGCGCTATCAATTCGGCCACAGTCATGTCCGGCCGGAAACCGTACCGAATTTCGTGTTCTGGCCGCACCGTCTCCGCCATCCGCATCTCATCCACGGTGTGCACGCGCTGACCGCCGCGCTGCTCAGCAAGAGAAATGTGCCGATCGAACTGCACCTCGACGACACCGACATGACCACCCGGTATGCCGACGAACGCGCGGAGGAGTTCGCCGACGCGGTTTCCGGATGGTTCGAAAGGTGCGGCGCGCACGAGCCGCCACGGATATTCCGTATTCAGGAAATGCTGAATTCGATCCCGGAGGCGGAACTCTCGGCCCGGTTGTGGCGGCTGGGCACCGACCTGTTCTCCCGGGAGAACTCGGCGCTGGACGCGCTCCTGGCCACCAAGGTGGTCAAGGCGGACCGGGGCGCCACCATCGTCGACCACACCTCGGCCGCCAACCGGCTGCTCCGCCCGCTCTACACCTGGCTGGCGCTCGACCTGGCGCAGGAGCGGCACCGGCACCGCGATCGCCCGGTGGTCACGCTCGGCGGCGTCGACGAGCAGAAGATGTGGGACCTGTGGAGCGCGCGCCGGGACGTGGTGCCGATCGCCAGCATCTACGTGCCGCGCCTGCAGTCACCCGACAACCCCTGGGAGATCAACGAGCTCTGGCGGTACGGCACCTTCGGCCTGCACGATCTGGAGCGCCTGCTGGTGCGCTCGGCGGGCTCGTGGCAGACCGGCGCCCCGTTGCTCGAGTGGATCTTCAACGTCGCGAACCGGCTCACCGAGTTCGCCTCGGACGGCGCGGTGCCCGCGTTGCGCAACCCGGACGACACGACGATGTCCTGGCCGGCCTTCGCCGCCCAGCTCCACCAGATCCCCGAGGACTCGAGCAGGCGAATTGCCGAAACAATCGCGTCGTGGTTCTACCATGATGCTGCGGCGATCAGATAGTCTGCCGCTTTCTGCCGACGTATCGCCACCCTGCTGAGGAATCCTCATGACCGAACTTCTCGGCGTGCCCGCCATGCGGCCCGAGACGGGGAGCGACTCGTGGGACGCAAATGCTTTCAAGCTCAACAGTATTGACCTGTACATCACTTCGTTCTGCAACCGGAGGTGTACGTTCTGTTTCCTCTCGGACGCATTCCTGGACGGCCGGGAACGCATGCCGGTGGAAATGGTGCGATCCATTGTCGCCTGGGCCGAGCCGGCCGACGAGGTGACGATCCTGGGCGGTGAGCCGGCCCTGCACCCCGACTTCGCGGAGATCGTCCAGGTGGCGTCCGCCCGGCACCGGGTGCGTACCGTCACGAACGGCAGCCGCCGGTTCCGGGCCGCGCTCGCCGATCCCGCGGTCGCCGCGGCGCTGAGCCGGGTCGCGGTGTCCATCGACGCGCCGACCGGCGAGTCGATGGACCGGCTGCGCGGGCGCGGCGCCTTCGCCGACGCGGTGGCCACCATCCGGCAGCTCCAGGACGCCGGCATCCCGTACGACATCAACTGCACCGTCGTCCGCTCCTGCCTCGCCGAGTTCCCCGAGATGCTGGCGTTCGCCGAGCGGATGGGCGCGCAGCGGCTCAACGTCCACTGGTACTCGGCGGTGGGCCGGGGCCGGCGGCACGCCGCCGGGGAGGTGGTCAGCCCCGCCGACTGGCGCACCCAGGTGCTCGAGGTCGTCCGGCGGTACCGGCCACCCCGGCCGGACTACGTGGTCGACGTCGAGTTGAGCTACGCGTACGGGCTGCCCGGCGAGGACCGCGACTACTGCGCGGTACGGGACCGGGCGAATCTCCAGTTCCTGCCGAGCGGAGCGGTCTTCTCCTGCGGCCTGCTGGTGGAGAGCGAGAGCCGCAGCGCCTACGAGTGGCGGTCCGGCACGCTCTACTCCCGCGCCGGCGACACCGAGCTCTCCCGTGCCCACGACTGCACCGGCTGCCCGTTCCGGTCGAGTGACGACGGCTACACACCGCTGTGCATCTACAATCGGCTGATGTTATGACTCCATCGTGGCCGCTCACGCTGACGTCAGACTGACCATCTTCGATGCGTTCAACACCATCGTGCTTCCCCGCGCCGGGCAGCACGGCACTTTCGCCACCGGCCTGCAGCGGCGGGGCGTGCCATCGAGCACGCTCCCCGAGTTGCAGCGGCTCAGCGAGGGCCTGGTCCATCGGGACCCATCCGCCTCCCGCTCGTCCTATCTGGCCTGGTGCGCGAACACCCTCGACGAGGTCGCCGCGCTCGGGGTGACCACCGGGTCGGCGCCGCTGATCGTCCCGGCGCTGGAGCAGCTGCATCCCGGCCGGATGGCGCCGCTGCCGGGCGTCATGGAACTGCTCGCCGAGTTGCGCGACCGCGGCGTCAAGGTGGCGGTGTGCAGCAACTGGTCGTGGGACCTGGAGGACGACTTGGCCGACTGCGGGCTGCTCGACATGGTCGACGTCGTCGTGTCGTCGGCCCGGGCCGGGCTGCGCAAACCGCAACCGGAGATCTATCGGCGCGTGCTGGCGGCGGCCGGGGCGACCTCGCAGTCCGCGTTGTTCGTCGGCGACAGCCTCGCCGCCGACGTGCTCGGACCGGCCAGCGCGGGGATCCGCGCGGTGCACCTGGTCCGCTCGCACCGGCCGAGCACCGCCCGGCTCCAGATCAAGGACATCGCCGACGTACGGCAGTTCACCGCGGTGCCCCGTCAGCGGCGCCGGCGCGACCTCTGAGGCTCCGGTCCTCGACGACGG
This sequence comes from Actinoplanes palleronii, assembly GCF_016862315.1. Taxonomy (GTDB): domain Bacteria; phylum Actinomycetota; class Actinomycetes; order Mycobacteriales; family Micromonosporaceae; genus Actinoplanes; species Actinoplanes palleronii. The sequence continues at coordinate 23,934 of NZ_BOMS01000003.1, forward strand.
CGCCGGTGTCCGGGAGCCCGCGGGGGACGAACCGCTCGGTGCCGTCCGGGTGGTGAGTCCCCGGACCGGCTGACCGCTCAGGTCCGGCGGGACGCTGTCGATCCTCATGGCCGTCATCAACCGCCCACCGCCGAGGGGATCAGCCGTGCCGGACAGTCAGCACACCGACGTGAGCACTCCGCTGGGTTACGCACCGCCCATGCCCGCCCCGGCCTACCCACCGGCCGGCTACGCCCAGCCCGGTTACGCCGAGGCCGTCCACGCGCAGCCCGGCTACCCGCCGCAGACCGCCTACCCCCAGCCCGCCTACCCGCAGCCCGGCTATCCCCCGCAGGCCGGCTACGCCCAGCCCGGTCACGCCGAGGCCGTCCACGCGCAGCCCGGCTACCCGCCACAGACCGGTTATGCCCAGCCCGGCTACCCGCCACAGTCCGGCTACCCGCAGCAGCCCGGCTACCCGCAGCAGACCGCCTACCCGCAGCCCGGATACCCCGTCGCCGCCCAGCCGATGATGCCGGGCCAGCCCCAGGCCGGCCCCTACGGCTACGGCCCGCCGGTGATCGCCGGTCCGCGGCCGTCCGTCTGGCCGGTGGTCGTGCTCACGCTCCTGCTCGGCATCTTCGGCCTGATCTTCGCCTACCTGCGGGCCGGCAAGGCGCGCTCGATGGGCTTCTCCGAGCGCCCCTACTGGCAGGCCTGGGCGATCACCTTCGCCTGCTGGCTCGCCCTGGTGGTCGTTCTCTAGACCGCGGGGCGGGGCAGCTCGCGGCCGACCACCTTGCCGGTGGCGTTGCGCGGCAGCGCCGCCAGGAAGACCACGTCCCGGGGCACGCTGAACCGGGCCCGGTGCTGCCGGACGTGCTCCCGGACCGCCTCCGGGTCGAGCGTCTCGCCGTCGCGCAGCACCAGATAGGCGGCCAGCCGCTGGCCGTACTCGTCGTCCGGCACGCCGATCACCGCCACCTCGCGCACCTGCGGCAGGTCGGCGAGCAGGTCCTCCACCTCGGCCGGATAGACGTTCTCCCCACCGGAGACGATCATGTCGTCCTCGCGGCCGTCGACGAAGACCCGGCCGTCGGCGTCCAGGTGGCCCAGGTCGCCGGTGGCCAGCAGTCCACCGTGCATGGTGCGGGCGGACCCGTTGGTGTACCCCTCGAACAGCATCTCGTTGCCGACGAACAGCCGGCCCACCGCACCGGCCGGCACCGGCTCATCGTTCTCGCCGAGCACCGCGACCCGCGTGCCGTAAGGGGGCCGGCCCGCGGTGTGCGGCGCGGCCCGCAGGTCGGCCGGGGTCGCGATGGACGCCCAGGACGCCTCGGTCGAGCCGTAGAGGTTGTAGAGCACGTCGCCGTACCGGTCCATGAACCTGGTGGCCAGGCCGCCGGGCAGGGCCGAACCGCTGACCGCGACCACCCGCAACGCCGGTCGGCGCGCCGGCGGCGGCAGCTCCATCAGCTGCTGGACCATCACCGGCACCGCGATCATGCCGTGGCAGCCGTGCCGGTCCAGGTCGTCGAGGATCGCGGCCGGCTCGAACTTGCGGCGCAGCACGACGGTGGCGCGCAGCGCGAGGGCGATCTGCAGGCCGGCGAAGCCCCAGGTGTGGAAGAGCGGCGCGGCGATCAGCACGCGGTCGCGGGCCCGCAACGGGATCCGGTCGATCACCGAGCAGAGCGGGCGGAATCCGCCGGGTGTCGGCCGCCGGGCCCCTTTCGGCACGCCGGTGGTCCCGGAGGTCAGCACGATGGTACGGCCGGGGCGCTCCGGCGGGTGCGTCACCGCCGCCGGGGCACCCGCGATCAGCTGCTCGAACCGCTCCTCGCCGATCTTCTCCACGCCGTCGACAAGCGCGACCCGCGGGGCGAACTCGTCGTCGAAAATCAGCGCCCGCAGACCCTGATCCTTCGCGACCGTGGCCAGCTGGTGCGGCGACAGGCCGGTGTTCATCAGCACCGGGTCGGCGCCCCGCGTGGTCACCCCGATCAGCGCCTCGATCATCCGGGCCGAGTTGCGGCACAGCAGGCCGACCCGCTCCCCCGGCGCCACGGGCAGGCTGCGGGCCAGGCGCTCCGCACGGTCCAGCAATGTCTCGTACGAAATCTGCCGTTGATCGTCGATGATCGCGATCTGGTGCGGACTGCGCGCGGCGGCCTGGCGCAGCTCACCGGCCAGGCCGAAGCCCCACCGGCCGAGGGCGGCGAACTGCCGGACGATCCGGGCCGGGTTGCCCGGGGTGAGCAGACCGCGGCGCAGCATGGTGCCGCCGATGAAGAGCGCGTCCACGGCCGGCTCCCCGTCAGCGGATCTGCATGCCGGAGATCGCGCGGGAGATCACCAGGCGCTGGATCTCCGACGTGCCCTCGAAGATCGTGTAGATCTTGGCGTCCCGGAACATCCGCTCCACCGGGTGCTCGCGCAGGTAGCCGGCGCCGCCGAGGATCTGCACCGCCTTCTCGGTGACGGCGACGGCCACCTCGCCGGCTTTCAGCTTCGACATCGAGCCCTCGCCGGCCGTGAACGGTTTGTCGTTGCGGCCCATCCAGGCGGCCCGCCAGACCAGCAGGCGGGCGGCGTCGATCTCCATCCGCATGTCGGCCAGGGCGAACGCGATCGCCTGGTTCTCGATGATCGGGCGGCCGAACTGGACGCGGTTCTTCGCGTACTCCAGCGCGTATTCATAAGCGCCGCGGGCGATGCCGATCGCCTGCGCGCCGACCGCCGGGCGGGACAGCTCGAACGTCCGCATCGCGGAATTCTTGTTCCGGGTGCCGGACCTCGCCCGCGCCAGGCGTTCGTCGAGGGCCTCCTTGCCGCCGAGCAGGCAGCTGCCCGGGACGCGCACCTCGTCGAGGAACACGTCGGCGGTGTGCGAGGCGCGCAGGCCGAGCTTCTTCAGCTTCTTCGTGGCGGCCAGCCCCTTCGTGCCGGGCGGGACGACGAACGCGGCCTGCCCGCGCGACCCCAGCGACGGGTCGATGCTGGCCGTGACCACGTGCACGTCGGCGATGCCGCCGTTCGTGGCGTACGCCTTCTGCCCGGTGATCACCCACTCGTCGGTGGCCTCCTGGTAGACCGCGCGGCTGCGCATCGAGCCGACGTCCGACCCGGCCTCCGGCTCGGTGCTGCAGAACGCGGCGACCTTGGGGTCGGCCTCGTCGCCGAAGCACTGCGGCACCCACTCGACCAGCTGTTCCGGCGTGCCGGAGCCGTAGATCGCGGCGACCGCGAGCGAGGTGCCGGAGATCGCCATGCCGATCCCGCCGTCACCCCAGAAGAGCTCCTCGTTGGCGATCGGCAGCGACAGCCCGGTGGTGTCCGACCACGTGTTGATCAAGAACTCGAAGCCGTAGAGCCCGATCTTGGCGGCCTCCTGGAGGACCGGCCAGGGCGTCTCCTCGCGCTCGTCCCACTCGGACGCGGCCGGCCGGATCACCGACTCGGCGAAGCCGTGCACCCACTCGCGCAGATCGGATTGTTCCTCGTTGAGGTCGAGCCAGAACTCCACAGCGGGGCCGGTCCCTTCGCGCGTGACGGCAACTTAACTCGCCGGTAACCCTACGGTCCGGGTAACCCACATCACAACCCCCCGAGGTTTTCAACTACGGGATGCCCAGCTCGCGCCGCCTCCCACCGCGGCCGCCGGGCCACCGCCACCAGCTGGCCCTGACGGCCCGTAAAGCAGCCCCATAAGGGCCGTCAGGACCAGCCGGAACACGCAGCTGGCTCTGACGGCCCGTAAAACAGCCCCATAACGGCCGTCAGGACCAGCCGGAACACGCAGCTGGCTCTGACGGCCCGTAAAACAGCCTCATAACGGCCGTCAGGACCAGCCCGGGACGCGCAGCTGGTCCTGACAGCCCGTAAGGCAGCCGCATAGCGGCCCTGAGGGCCAGCCGGGGTCGGGACGTGCGGTGCTCCCCGCCGCCCCGCCGCTCACCGGTTCGTGCTGGAGCTCTCCGACCCGGCGTGGGACGCGTCCGCGGTGGCGGGGAGCGCGTCGTCGCGGCGGGGCAGGGTGGCCGGGTCGGGCAGGTCGAGCAGGTCGTCGGCCGGTGCGGCGATCAGGCCGTTGCGGTGCGCGATCAGCCGGCCGCCCGCCACCAGGTCGTCGAGCATCGCGGCCAGCCGGGCCGCGCCCGCCTTGTTGGCGTTCCAGCCGAACAGCCGGGCCGCCGCGGCCAGCAGGTCGTCGCTCTCCACCAGGCCGGCGTCCAGCACCAGGTACTCCAGGGCCAGCTGCAGCTCCGACTCGGCGACCTGCTCCGGCTTGCGGGCCACCCCGTCGCCGGGGACCCGGACCGCCGGGATCGGCGCCTCGGCCGCGGTGACGAACGTGCCGTCGAACCCGGCGGCCGACTCGATGACCGCCGACTCCACGGCCTGACGGATCGGCTGGGTGACCCGGCTGATCCCCCACGCCTCACGGATCCGGCGGATCAGCACGGCGATGTGCACCGGCCCCTCCACCTCGGCGATCCGCTCCACGGTGCGCACCAGCAGCGCCCGGACCACCTGGTCGTTGACCCGGGCGGACGGCGGCAGGGCCTCCAGCTCGGCGTTCCGGTAGGGCAGCGCCCACTCCGGACGCTGGGCGGGCCGGGTGACCAGGTCCAGGTCGGGCTCGGCGAAGACGTCCGGCACGGCGAGGGCGTTCTCGATCGCGGTGCGCAGCCGGGCCTCCTCCTCGGCGCGGCCGGAGTACCAGGCGACGCTCCAGATCCGGTGCAGGTGCCAGCCGAGGCCGTGCAGCACCTGCTCCTGGAGCCGGTCCCGGTCCCGGGCCACGGCGGCGTCGCCGTAGGAGGGGCCGTCGCACTGGATGCCCAGGGCGTAGGCGTCGACGGCCGGGTCGGCGTGCCGTACCCCGATCTCGATGCGGCATCGACCCGCGCCGACCTGGCGCGTGACGGCGTAACCCCAGCCCTCGACGGTGGTGGCGACCGCGTCAGCCAGCGGCCCTGAGTCACCATCGGTCACCGCCGCGAGAGTGCCTCCCGAGGCGAAGTCGAGATAGGCCGCGAGGCACCGTTCGCCCTCGTCGGCGGGCTCCTCGCGCCGGCTCTCCGGGATCGAGGTGACCACCTCGACCCGCTGCCGGGCCCGGGTGATCGCCACGTCCAGCCGGCGCGCGCCGGCCGGGCCGCCCGCCGCCGCCGGGTCCGGGCCGGTGGACAGGATGATCACGTCGCGTTCGTCGCCCTGCACCGCGTCGGCGGGCTTGACGAAGAACCCGGTGAGCGGGTCGTCGCCGAGGAACCGTTCCAGGTCGGGGCGGGCGCCGAGGACCGTGTCGACGGCGTCGGCGACCGCGTCGGCCTGCCCGGCGGTCAGCGTGACCACGCCGAGCGACAGGGTGGGCCGGGTGCTGAAGTGGTGCGCGACCCGCTCGGCGACCAGCGCGGCCTCGACCGGCGCGTCGACGGCGGGCAGCAGCGCGAGGCCCAGGTCCGGGCCGGCCGGGTGCGCGCTCGGGAAGGTGACCAGGCGGTCCTGGTAGAACGTCCGGCCGGCGAACGCGATCAGCGACTCGTGCCGGCTGCGGTAGTGGCGGGTCAGGGCGAGCCGGGTGAAGGCCGCCGAGTCGTTCGCGGCCACCAGCACCGAGGTACGGCCGCCGGCCGGGGGCAGCTGGGCGTCGTCGCCGATCACGATCAGCGAGTCACCCCGGTACGCGCAGGCCACCGCGGCCGCCGGGGTCATCCGGGACGCCTCGTCGATGATCACCACGTCGAAGCGGCGCTCGGCGGGCAGGTAACGGCTGACCGCCGCGGGCGGCATCACGAAGCACGGCTTGAGAGCGGCGGTCGCCTCCCACGTACGATCCAGAAGCTCACGGACCGGCAGGTGACCATCGGTCTTGAGTCCCTCGGCGCGGATCACCGCGGGCGCCCCGTCGGCGGTGACCGCCGGCCGCCGCGCGTTGACCGCCTCGATGATCGTGCCGGCCGCGTCCTGGACCAGCTCGGCGTCGAGCCGGCGGAACTCCTCGACCAGCTCGTTGCGCTCGGCCGCGGCCAGCGGCGCGAGCCGTTCGTCGCCCTCGATGACCGCGTCGGCCCAGGCCCGGAAGAGCGCCCGCTCGATCACCGGACGCAGCCGGCCGACCTCGACGCCGTGGTCGGCGCAGAAGTCGACGGCGGTGTCCACACCGTGCTCGGCGAGCACCCCGCGGGCGGCCAGGTAGTCGAACCACTCACGCTGGCCGCTGTCGTCGTCGTGCAGGTCGCGCAGCAGGTCCCGGGCGGTCTCGTAGCGGTCCAGGCTGGTGCCGAGGCGGACCTGCCGGGCCGGGCCGAACGCGTCCAGGATCCGCTGCCGGGCCTGCTGCCAGCCGTCGATCAGGATGCGCAGCTCACCGGCCGGCACCGCCGCCGGCGCCGGGGCCAGCGCGGCCGCCTGATCCGCGGTCAGCGCCACGTCGGCGCCGCTGCGCAGGGTCCGGGCGTGCGCCGCCCAGTCGAGCGCCCGGTCCACGGCCCGCAGGTCGGTGTCGCGGCCGCGGTAGACGTCGCCCAGCGCGGCGGCCAGGGCCGGCGCGCTCTCGGCCAGCTCCTGCGCGGTGCCGAGCACGGTGCCGCGCACCTCGGCGATGGCCTGCGCCTCGGCCAGGTCCAGTTCCCGCCCGGCCACGTTGCCGAGCTGACCGAGCGCTTCGGCGGCGGCCCGCAGCGGACCGGTCTGCGCGCGCAGCCAGCCGATCGCCGCGGCGATGGTGCCGTGACCGAGTTCCGGCCGGGCCGCCGCTTCCGGCGCCGGGCGCAGGGTGCCGCGCCAGTGCCGGAACACGTCGCGGGCCTCGGTGACCGCGCGCAGCGTCTCGCCGTCGCCGCCGCGGTTGCAGACGTACTCGATGACCGCGGGGACGGCTTCCGGCGGGGTCACCCGGAGTGCCTCGTTGACCGTCTCCAGGGCCCGGCCGATCGCCAGGAAGTCGGTGTCGAGCCGCTTCCAGAACCGGCCGAGCAGGGCGGCGTGCTGCCGTTCCGCGGCGATCAGGCCCTCGTTGGCCCGGCGCCAGGCGACCGCGAGGGGCAGCTGGGCGACGGCCGCCTCGGCGGTGACGCCGGGCTCGGCGAGCGCGGCCACGGTCTCCTTGTCCCAGCGGTGCCCGGCCAGGAACCGGCGCATCCCGCGGTGCACGGTGGCGAACCGTTCGGCCAGGTCCTCGACCGGCTCGTGCAGCACCGCCTCGGTGAAGTACTCCCGGGCCTGCGCCCGGGCCTGTGCGACCGCCTCGACGTGCCGCCGCAGCTGGCCGGCCGCGGCGTGCACGCCGGCCTGCGCGCCCGGGCCGAACCAGGCCGGCTCGGGCTTGTCCGGCCGGGAGCCGAGCTCGGCGATCACGGTGACCAGCTCGACGTCGGAGAAGCTGACAACGTCGGGCAGGCCGAGCCGGCTGGTGATCCGGTCCAGGTCGCGCTGCTGGTGCTCCAGCTCGTCGGCGTCCGCGGCGAACCGGCCGGCGAGCGCCTTGGCGGCGGGCGCGGTGAGCGGGGCCAGGTCGATCGCGGGCGGGTCCAGCGCGGGCCGTTCCGGCAGCTCGGTGACGTCCTGCTGCGCCAGCTCGGCGGCGGGCAGGCCGGTGCGTTCGCGGGCCAGTTCCTCGGCGGCGCGGATCTCGGCCAGTTGCCGGGTCAGCGTCTCCACGGCCTCGCGGACCGGGCGCAGGCCGGCCGCGGTGAGCCACGCGTCGATGACCGCGGCGGGCCGGCCGGCGGCGGCACCGGCGAGGTCGGCCAGTTCGGCGACGTCTACCGGCAGCCGCAGGTGGAAGGCGGTGGCGAGCGCGGCGTACCCGTCGGTGGCCTCGGTCAGCACCTCCAGCGCGAGCTGCGCGTCCTGCAGCGCGGCGCCGAGCGGCTCCTTCTCGATCACCTCACGCCAGCGGAAGCCACTGCGCTCGGTGGCCGGCCGCCACGCGCCGGTCAGCCGGTCGGTGGCGGTCCGGATGCGGTCCAGGACGTCGTCGGTCAGGGCCAGAGGCTGCCACGCGGGAACAGGACCATCGGGTACGCCGGTGAGCGCGGCCACCCGCCCCAGCACGTCGTGCAGGCTCCGCCCGAGCGGGGCGCGGTCCTCGTTGACCGCCGTCGCGTAGGCGTCCAGCCGTTCCCGGCGGTCGCGCAGCGTCTGCCGGTCCAGCTCGTCCATCCCGGGCGACGGCAGCGGCACCGCCTCGAGCGCGGCGGCCAGGGTCGCGGCGACCTGCTTGCGCCCGGCCCGGTGCCCGTGCAGGTCGAGCAGGTAGTTGCCGAGCCCGGCCGCGGCCAGCCGGTGCTGGACCACGTCGAGCGCGGACGCGGTCTCCGAGACGAACAGGATCCGCTTCCCGGCGTGCGCCAGCGCGCCGATCATGTTGGCCACGGTCTGCGACTTGCCGGTGCCGGGCGGCCCGTCGATCACGAAGCTGTGCCCGTCCAGGGCGGCCGCGACGCAGGCCCGCTGGGCGGCGTCCGCGTCCAGCAGCAGCGGGGTCTCCGCCTCGTCGAGCCGGTCGGGGCCGATCGGCTCGAACTCCAGGTCGCCGTCCTCGGCGGCCAGCGCGCGCACCACCGGGTGGGCCAGGATCAGGTCCTCGTGCTCGGCCAGGTCCTGCCGGATCGCCTCGCCGGCCAGGTCGAAGCGGGCCAGCACGACCGCGTCGGCGATCCGCCAGCCGTTCCTGCCCTCGAGGCGCTTGCGCAGCTCGTCGAGGTCGGCGGTGAGCTCGACGCCGAGCGGCTCCAGCCGGTGCGCGAGAGCCGGGTTGAGCACCGGGTCGCCAGTGCCGGCACGCAGCCGGGGCACGTCGCCGGGGCCCAGGGCGACCAGTTCGACCGGGGTGAGCAGCAGCGGGCTGGCGTGCCGGGCACCGTCCGCGTCCTGCCAGTGCAGCAGGCCGGTGGCCAGGTGCAGCACGTCCTCGCCGTGGTCCAGGCTCTCCTGGTGGGAGTGCCGGCGCAGGTGCCGCAGCAGGGTCTGCAGGGTGTCGGAGGGCAGCCCGGTCTCCAGCCGCTCGGCGCCACCCGGCCCGAACGACCAGTCCCGGCCCCGCCGCAGCCGGTCGGTCACCGCGGCCGGGCCCGGGCCGGTGATCTCCACCAGGTCGGCGCCGGCCCTCGGAAGATCGAGGAGCCGGTCCGCGGCGCCGGGGTCGCCGATCCCCGCGCGCCAGGCGGCGAGCGCCGTGCGGGCGTCGTCGCCCGGCCCGAGCTGTCCATCTGCTTCATCGCGCCGCATGTGCCCATTGCAGCAAGGCAACCGGTGCCATGCTGGCGATTCGTCCGAATGACACCCGCCACTATCGGTTCGAGACGCGGCGGGCGACGTTCCGGGGACGGGTTCAGCGCTTGCGGCGGGCCACCAGCACCGTGTCGTGGATGATGCCCTCGGTGCCGTCCGGCAGCGTGGCGGCGCGGGGGCGTTTCGCCGTGGTCAGCACGTCGAAGACGTCCGGATCCAGGTCGGCGGCCGCCTGTTCGGCGGTGAACATCATGTCCGGGAAGTGCATCCGGCCGGCGACGGTGGCCAGGTCGTCCGGGTGGTGACCGACGATCAGCAGGGTGCCGCCGGGCCGGACGGCGGCGGCCAGCCGGGCGTACAGCTCGCGGCGGGCCGGGCCGGGCAGGTGCATGAAGTGCGCCGAGACCAGGTCGTAGGACCGTTCGGCGGGCGGGTCGGCGCGCAGGTCGGCGTGGGTGAACGTGATCCGCTCGGCGAGCCCGGCGGCGGTGGCGTGCCCGGCGGCCCGTTCCAGGGCGACCGTGGAGATGTCGGTCCCGGTCACCTGCCAGCCGCGTTCGGCGAGCCAGGCCGCGTCGGCGCCCTCGCCGCACCCGACGTCCAGGGCCCGCCCGGCCGGGAGCCCGGCGGCCTCGGCGACCAGTTGCACGTTCGGTTTGCCGCTCCAGATCGCCGGCCGGGACCGGTAGCGCTCCTCCCAGGCGGCCGGCTCGTGCATGCTCTCCTGCTGGCGCCGGTACTCCTCGACCGCGGCCCGGGTCTCCCCGGCGATCAGATCCATGTTGATCATGGCGCCGGCGGTCTGCCCGGCCGCGGCGGCGACCGCCACGGTCGCGCCCAGGTTCGTCACGTTGCCGGCCACCCAGACGCCGGGCACCGTGGTGGCGCCGGTCTCCTCGGCCGGGATCCGCAGGCCCATCACGTGCCCGTTCATCTCCAGCGGCTCCGCCTTCAGGCCGAGCGACTCGAGGAACGCCGAGCGGGCCACGAAGCGCGGGGCGACCGCGATCGCCTCCAGGGGGATCACCCGGCCGCCGGCCAGGCGTACGCCGGTGATCCGGTCATCGGTGACCTCGACCGCCTCGACCTGCTCGCCGACCACCGGGATGCTGCGGGCGGCCAGCTGCTCGGCCTGCTCGGGCTCGGGGGCCGGCCCGCCGTCGAGCAGGTAGAGCACGTCGTCGCTGAGCTGCCGCCAGAGCTGGGCGCCGTGCATGCTGATCGGGCCGGCCACCAGCACGCCGATCCGCTTGCCGCGCAGCTCCCACCCGTGGCAGTACGGGCAGTGCGCCACATCCCGCCCCCACCGCTCGGCAAGGCCGGGGACGGCCGGCAGCTCGTCGGTCAGCCCGGTGGTGACCAGCAGCCGCCGCCCGCGCACCTGGGCGCCGCCGGCCAGGGTGACCAGGAAGCCGTCCGCGGTGCGCTCCGCCTGCTCGGCGGTGCCCTCGCGGAACTCCCCGCCGTACGTGGCGACCTCGGCCCGGCCGGCCCGGTACAGCTCGGCGGGTGGCACGCCCTCGCGGCCCAGCAGGTTGTGCACGTGCCCGGCCGGCGCGTTGCGCGGGTCGCCGCTGTCGATCACCAGGACCGACCGGGCCGACCGGGCCAGGGTCACCGCCCCGCTCAGCCCGGCCGCGCCGCCGCCGATCACCAGTACGTCGTACGTCCGCTCGTCCATCGCCCGCTCCTTCTCGTCGTCCGGGAACCCACCGTGCCCCCGGAGCCGCAAAACCGGCAAGTATCGTTGCTGTTATGGCAAAAGACCTGGACGCCGCGCTGGCCGCCGTCGGCCCCCGGTTGCGCACCCTGCGGCAGAGGCGCGAGCTGACCCTGACCCAGCTGGCCGAGACCACCGGCATCTCGGTCAGCACGCTCTCCCGGCTCGAGTCCGGCGACCGCAAGCCCACCCTGGAGCTGCTGCTGCCGCTCGCCGAGGCGTACCAGGTCACCCTGGACGAGCTGGTGGACGCGCCGGAGACCGGCGATCCGCGGGTCCGCCAGCGGCCGATCGAGCGCAACGGGCACACGTACATCCCGCTGACCCGGCGGCCCGGCGGGATGCAGGCGTTCAAGCAGATCATCCCGTTCAACGCGGCCGACCACGACCGGGAACAGCAGACCCACGAGGGGTACGAGTGGATCTACGTGCTGAGTGGCCGGATCCGCCTGCTGCTCGGCGAGCACGACATCGTGCTGACCCCGGGTGAGGCCGCCGAGTTCGACACCCGGCTGCCCCACAAGATCCTCAATCCGGACCAGGAACCCGCCGAGGTGCTGAACCTGTTCGGCCCGCAGGGCGAGCGCGTGCACGTCCGCGCGCGTACCAAAGGATAGGTTTTGATCGTGGATCTTTCTGTGACGGTCGACGGCGGGGTCGCGCTGCTCGAGATGCGGCGGCCGCCGGCCAACCACTTCGACGAGGCGCTGATCGGCCGGATCGTGGACGCCGCGACCGCGCTCGACGACGACCCGGCCTGCCGGGTGATCCTGCTCGCCTCCGAGGGCAGGCACTTCTGCGCCGGGGCGGACTTCGGCGGCGGTGACTTCGCGGCGGATCACGTGGCCGCGGCCGAACGGCTGTACCGGCGGGCCGCGCAGCTGTTCGACCTGCGGACGCCGATCGTCGCCGCGGTGCAGGGCACGGCCGTCGGCGGCGGGCTCGGCCTGGCGTGCGCGGCGGACTTCCGGGTCGCCGAGGCCGCGACCCGGTTCGTGGCGAACTTCGGCAAGCTCGGCTTCCACCAGGGTTTCGGTCTCAGCGTGACGCTGCCCGGGCTGATCGGGACGCAGAAGGCCACCGACATGCTGCTGACCGCACGCCGGGTCGGTGGCGAGGAGGCGTTCCGGATCGGGCTGGCCGACCGGCTCGCCGAGCCCGGCCGGGTCCGGGACACCGCCCGCGCGCTGGCCCTGGAGATCGCCGCGTCGGCGCCGCTCGCGGTCCGGTCGATGCGGGCCACGCTCCGCGGCGACCTGGCCGCCCGGGTCCGGCGGGCGCTCGATCACGAGCTGGCCGAGCAGCGGGTGCACTGGACGACATCGGACAGCGCCGAGGGCATCGCGGCAAGTCTGGCGAGGCGCGCGCCGGTCTTCACCGGCGAATAGGGAACGTCACCACCATCGCCACCCCCGGGTCGCGGGCCTCGGCGACCGCCCGCCCCTCGTGCGCCTCGGCCAGCTGCCGGACGATGAACAGCCCCAGACCGACCCCTTCCGCACCACCGACCGCGAACTGACCGAACAACCGGTCCCGCAGACTGTCCGGGATGCCGGCACCGTGGTCGCGGACCTCCAGGCGGTCGACGTCGCCGTCGCGGCGCAGGCTCACCACGATCGGCGCCGCGCCGTACCGCTGGGCGTTGCTGACCAGGTTGAGCAGCACCTGCTCGAACCGCTGCTTGTCCACCCAGACCGTGGTGCCCGTGTCGATCGTGACCTCGATCGGCGGGTCCACCCGGATGTACGACAGCGCGTCGGTGACCAGCTCCCGGGCCGGGTACAGCTGCCGGTCCAGCTTGAGGTGCCCGGTGCTGTCGATCCGCTGCACGTCCAGCAGCGCGTCGGCGAGCCGGTTGATCCGGGCGGTCTGCCGCCGGGCCATGTCGAGCATCCGGGCCGGCACCCCGGTGGCGTCCTCACGCAGCTCGTCCAGCACGATCTGGATCGCGCTCAGCGGGCTGCGCACGTCGTGGGCCAGGGTGTTCATCATCGCCGAGCGCCACTGCTCGATCCGGGCCAGCCGTTCCCGGTCGTCGCGCAGGTGCCGGGCGTGCGCCTCGATCAGCATCGCCACCGCCAGCGCGATCGGCATCAGCACGAACGCGCTGCCCAGGATGGATTCCGGCTGATCGGTGACGATCAGCGGCACCAGGTAGGCGAGGGTGGCCGGCACCAGGTAGGCCAGCAGGATCCAGCGCGGGAAGTGCAGGCCGGCCCAGGCGTAGAGCAGCACCAGGAACGGGCCGGTGCCGGTCGCCACCCCGCCGAACGACCAGGTGGAGAGGCCGAGCACGGCGAACGCCGGCAGGCCGAGCCAGGCCGCCGCGTTCCGGCCGGTCCGGTGCCACGGGAACAGGAACGCGAACAGCGACACCACGCCGTCGCAGACCGCGACCAGCACCAGCTTCGCGGACTGGCCCGGATCGTTCAGGATGCCGAGCAGGGCCAGCGCGCCGGCCAGGGCCAGGAGCGCGGCCGACTGCCGGGCCGCGGCGCGCGGCCCGGTACCCAACAGGCGAAATGGTCCGGTCTGTTCAATTGCGTCAGCATATTTGGTTCCGGAGAGGGCGTCCGTCGAGCAGCGCTCCCAGGTTCTCCGAGATCAGCGCGGCGGCGCCGAGCGGACGGCCACCGGCCGCGTGCGGCGAGATGATCACGTTCGGCTCGTCCCACAGCCCGGAGCCCGGCGGCAGCGGCTCGGTCGCGAAGACGTCGAGGGCCGCGCCCGCGATCCGGCCGGACCGCAGCGCGGCGAGCAGGGCCGCCTCGTCCAGGGTGCTGCCCCGGCCGACGTTCACCACCCAGGCGTGCGGCGGGAGCTGGCCGAGGACCGTGGCGTCCAGCACGCCCGCGGTCTCCGGGGTGGCCGGCAGGATCGAGATCAGCACGTCCGCGGCGGGGAGCAGCGCGGGGAGCTCGGCGGCGGTGACCACCGGGAAGCCGTACCGCTCGCCGGCCGTGCGGGCCACCCCGGTGACCCGGGCGCCGAGCGCGGCGAGCAGCGGCGCGAGGGTACCGGCGATCCCGCCGAACCCCCAGATCACCACGTGCGCGTCGCGCAGCGTACGGAAGGATCCTTCTTCCCGGACCGGTTGCAACCCGCCCAGCTCCCCCGCCCACCGGTGCCCGACCTGTGCCCGGATCAGCAGGTTCAACCGGCGGGCGGCGGCCAGCACCAGGGCCAGGGTGTGCTCGGCGACGGTCCGGTCGTGCAGCCCGAGCCCCGCGGTGACCAGTACATCGGTCGCGAACCCGGCCTGCAGCACGGCGTCCGGCCCGGCGGCCAGGCTCTGCACCCAGCGCAGCCGCCGGAGTCGCCGGGCTGCGTCGGCCAGCTGCGGCGCCGGGTTGCCCCACACCACCAGCGCCTCGGCGTCGCAGTGCTCGTCGGGAATCGGCTCGCCGATCGGGTAGACCACCGCGGTGACGCCGGCGGGCAGGCTGACGTCGAGTTCCACCGAGTCCGGCAGCAGCACCTTCATGACCGGTGAGCTAACCAGATCAGCCGCGCAGCCGGTACAGCACCGCGGTGGCGTGCTTCTTCTTCCAGCGCCCGGCCTCGACGTACTTCGCGGTGAGCAGCGCGCGCAGGTGCGGCCGGGCGGTGAGCGGGTCGGCGCGCTGATCCGCGATGACCAGCCAGACGCCGGTGGCGCCGGCCACCCGCGCGGCGTCGTCGGTGAACTCACCGGCGGTCAGCAGCCCGGTCTGCCCGGCCGGAGTCTGAAACAGCACGTCCCGCGGCCGGTCCGGCACCCCGCGCAGGTAGTAGTCCATCCCGGCGCGCATCGCCCGGTTCTTCGGCGGGTAGACGATCACGTCGCCGGGCCGGTCGTACGTGCCGACCAGGGTGGCCAGGCCGCGGTAGTCCGGGCCGTTCTTCGCGGTCGGCAGGCGGATCGACCGCTGGCCGGGCAGGGCGATCGCGGCCAGCAGGAGCAGCACCGCGCCGATCCGCACCATCCGCCCGCCGATCAGGTCCCGCCACGCGCGGGGCTCCGGCGTGTCGGCGACCAGCGCGACCGCGGCCAGGATCGCCAGCGGCGCCAGCGCCACGATCATGTAGCGGGCCACCCACATCGGCGAGAGCAGCACCGACGCCAGCGCGACCGCGGCGAACGGGCCGAGCGCCAGCACCACGATCGGCGTCAGTCGGCGGGCCGGCTGCCAGGCGGCCAGCACCGCCAGGCCGATCAGCAGCCAGGCCACCCGGCTGGACCCGGTGATCTCGCCGGGCATCGCGCGGATCGCGGCGACCGTGATCGGCTTGACCCAGTGCAGCTGGGTGCTGTCCTGCTGGGTGCCGAAATACACCAGCGGGGCCAGCGGCAGCAGGGCCAGCGCCACGGTCAGCAGCCAGACCCCCGCGGGCCGCCAGTCCCGGCGGCGCCAGGCGACGATGCCGGCCACCGTGGCGTGCGCGGCCAGCGCGGTGAGCGCGATCAGGTTGAAGCCGCCGAGGAGCAGCACCGACAGCCCGTAGAGCGCCCAGACGACGGCTTTCGGCACCCGACCGGCCGGGCCGCCGCGAACCGCGGCGAGCAGCAGAAGCAGACCCAGAATCGAGAAAAGACAGACGAACGCGTACGGACGGGCCTCGGCCGCGTACCGGGACGTGTTCGGAATGATCACCAGGATGAGGCCGGTGGTCAGGCCGATCAGCGGGGTGAACAGCCGCCGCCCGAGCTCGGCGGTGAGCCCGACCGCGCCGGCCATCGCCAGGATCGACGGCAGCCGCAGGGACAGCTCGCTGTCGCCGAAGATCCCGGTCCAGAAGTGCAGGAACCAGTAGTACGCGCCGAACACCGCGTCGACGTGCTGGACCAGCTGCCAGATCTGCCCGGTGGTCCGCGTCGCCACCTCGGCCGAGGTCACCTCGTCCCAGCTGAGCCGGGGACGGGTGGCGGCGTAGAGCGCGACCACGAGCATCAGCAGGCCGGAGACCAGCCCGGGCAGCACGGCACGGACCCGGTCACGGACGGACGGCGACTCGATCACTCAGTGTTCTCCCCCGGCCGGCTGCTGGCGATAGAAACGTAGCTCGTCGCCGCCAGCCCTTACCGTGAGTTAAGTCATGCGTGGGAACGGCCCCGGCGCGTGGTGCGCCGGGGCCGTTCCGGGACGCTCGCTCAGCTGCCGACCGGGCCGCCGTCCGGGCGCCAGGTGACGATCACGGCGGGCTTGGCGTAGCCGCCGTCCGGCCAGAACGAGGCCGGCTTGTCGACGGTGGCGCCGGAGATCTCGCCCGGGTGCTGCACCGCGGTGAAGACCGACTTGTCGTCGCCGGTGATGAACGGGCCGCAGGTCTCGGCGCCGCGCGGCACGGTGAGGAACTGCTTGAGGTGGCCCTTCTCCTTGCCCTCGATCGGCGTGGCGAACAGGCCGTCGTTGCTGCCCAGCGCGTTGCCGTCGGTGGAGATCCAGAGGTTGCCGGCGCTGTCGAAGGCGACGTTGTCCGGGCAGGAGATCGGCGAGACCGCGGACTTGTCGTACCCGCCGAAGTAGGTGTCGGCGGCGGCCGGGTCACCGCAGACGATCGGCAGCGTCCAGGTGAACGTGGTGCCGGTGTGGTCGCCGTGGTCCTCGGTGACCTCGAAGATGTGGCCGTGCTTGTTGGCGTTGCGCGGGTTCGCCTCGTCGGCCGGCGCGTTCGTGCCGACACCGCGGTTGGTGTTGTTGGTCATCGCCGCGTAGATCTTCCCGGTGCGCAGGCTGGGCTGCACGTCCTCGGGGCGGTCCATCTTGGTGGCGCCGACCGCGTCGCCGGCCAGCCGGGTGAAGGTCAGCACGTCGGCCGCGGTCATCCCGGGCACGTACGACCGGCTCCCGGACACCAGCTTGATCCACTGGCCGGTGCCGTCGAACCGGCCGTCGGCGGGCAGCGTGCCGGTGCCGTCGATCTCGCCGGCCGGGCTGTCCCCGGTCACCTTGGCGACGTAGAGCGTGCCGGACTCGAGCAGGGTCAGGTTGTGCTTGCGGGCCAGGTGCGAGTGCCCGGGCAGGAACTTCTTGTCGGACACGAACTTGTAGAGGTACTCGAACCGCTCGTCGTCACCCATGTACGCGACCACGTGACCGTTCCTGGCCACGATGACGTTCGCGCCCTCGTGCTTGAGCCGGCCCAGCGCGGTGTGCTTGCGCGGCGTGGACTCCGGGTCGAACGGGTCGACCTCGACGATCCAGCCGAACCGGTGCGCCTCGTTCGGGTGCTTGCCGAGGTCGAACCGCTCCTGCGCGCGGTCCCACTTGCGCGAGCCGCTCGGGTAGCGGGCGGTGGTGGTGATGCCGTACCGGGTCAGCTTGGGCTTGAGGGCCTCCGGGGCCTGGTCGGCGCCGACGAAGTACTG
This sequence comes from Actinoplanes palleronii, assembly GCF_016862315.1. Lineage (GTDB taxonomy): Bacteria > Actinomycetota > Actinomycetes > Mycobacteriales > Micromonosporaceae > Actinoplanes > Actinoplanes palleronii. The sequence goes on from NZ_BOMS01000003.1 coordinate 41,228, forward strand.
GTTGAAGTTCTCCTCGCCGGAGAGCACCGTGCCCCACGGCGTGACGCCGCCGGAGCAGTTGTTCAGGGTGCCGACCACAGTGGTGCCACGCGGGTCCGCCGCGGTCCGCAGCCACGCCGAGCCGGCCGCCGGGCCGGTCAGCCGGAACGTCGACGCGAGCGCGGTGAGCCGCCGGTTGTAGTGCAGGTGACGGCTCTTCACCGGCGTCCACCGGCCGGAGCGGCCGGCCCGCTCGATCTCCACGACGGAGAGCCCGTGCGCGGCGATGGCCACCTCGAGCTGGTCGACGGTGAGCGCGTCCAGGCTGGTGAAGCCCGGGAACATCAGCTCCTCGTTGGTGTACTCGTGGTTCACCACCAGCAGCGCCCGGTCGTGGCGGCCGGGGAGCGGCAGCACGCCGACGAAGTCGTTGTTGAAGCCGAACTGCCGGGACTGCCGGGCGGCGGTCTGCTGGTGCAGGTCGAACGCCGGGGCGCCGGCCACCACCGGGTCACCCCAGCGGATCACCACGGCGGTCTCGTAGCCGGCCGGGACGGTCACCGCGTCCCGGGTGTTCGGCGCGACCGTCTCGAAGGTCAGCGCGCCGGCCTTCGAGGGCTTGAGCTGCTGCCCGCTGCTCAGGACCTCGGTGGCCGGCGCGGCCGTCGCCGGGCTCGCCAGGGCGGCCGCGGCGCCGCCGAAGCCGAGCACCATGCCCCCGACCGCACCCGCGCGGATCACGCCCCGGCGGCTCATCTCCGCGTTGACCACGTCACCGAGGTACGTGTTGGCGGACGCGTTGGGCGCCGGGTGGTCGCAGGCGTTCCCGCAGCGGTAGAGACAGGTCATCGCGTCCCGGCTGCCACCGCTGTGCCCCAGCAGTGGCAGGAAGCGGCGTTTCTCGTCCGTCATCGCATCTCCCTCGTGGTCGTCCGCGCCGATGGCGGCTCTCGGGAAGGTAGGTGCACCGCCCGGCACCGACCACCGGATCCGGGTGAACGGGGGATGAACGTCGATGTCGTATATCCGTCGTCTACCCGGCCCGGCCAGCATGCGAGGGCACGACAACGACGCGCCGTCACCCTACTGACGGCGGGGGCGGCGGGTACGTGGTGGCGGGCGGCCGCCGGGCGCCCGCCGCCCGCCGTCGTGCGCAAGGGGCGCTGAGCACCGATGCAAGTGACAGGCAAGTGGGTCCGGGAACACTGTCCGCTCCGAAGCCGACAGTCACACCGAGGAGCGACCCCTTGCCCGGCACGAGCACCCCGTACACCCAAGAAATGATCATGATCCATCGGGTGTTCCGCCGCGAGGCCGCCCTGTTACTGCAGTTCGTCGGCGTGGCCGGGGAGGGCGACGTCGCGCGGTCCCGGCAGGTGGCCGACGCGGTCCGCGAGTACATCGGTGCCCTGCACCACCACCACACCACCGAGGACGAGCTGATCTGGCCGCTGCTGCACGCCCGCGCCCAGGTCTACGACGACCTGGTGGTCCGGATGGAGCAGCAGCACGAGGCGCTGGACGGCACCCTCACCGACATCCAGACGCACCTGCCGCGCTGGGAGGCCACCGCCGAGGAGCAGGACCGGGCCGCGCTGGCCGACGCGCTCGTGGTGCACCTGCGGATCCTGCACCAGCACCTCGCCGACGAGGAGTCGCTGGTGATGCCGCTGGTCGAGGACTTCCTCACCCCGCCGGAGTGGGAGCAGGTCGGCAAGCAGGGGCTGGAGAACGTGCCGAAGTCGAAGATCTTCCTGGCCCTCGGCGCGATCCTGGAGGACGCCACCCCGGCCGAGCGCGCCGAGTTCCTGAAGAAGGTGCCGGCGCCCGGCCGGCTGCTGTGGCGTCTGGTCGGCCGGCGGCAGTACCGCCGGCAGATGGCGACGCTGCGCGGCGGTGTCGCATGACGGTCACCTTCGCCCTGCTCGGGCCGGTCCGCGCCTGGCGCAACGGCGCCGAGGTCCCGCTCGGCTCACCGCAGCAGCGCACCGCCCTGACCGTGCTGCTGCTCCGTGAGGGCCTGCTGACCACCGTCGACGAGTTGGTCGACGCGATCTGGCCGGTCGGCCCGCCGGCCTCCGCGGTCGCCACCGTGCGCACCTACCTGTCCCGGCTGCGCCGGCTGCTCTGCGGGCCGTCCGGCTCGCCGAACGCGGTCCGGATCGGCTGGATCGGCGGCGGCTACGTGCTGTCCGCCCCGCCCGGCTCGCTCGACGTCCAGCTGTTCCACCAGCACACCGCCCAGGCCGCCGGCGCGATGCGGCGCGGCGACCACCCGGCCGCCGCGGCGGCCCTGCGCGCCGCGGTCGGCCTGCACCGGGGCACCCCGCTGGCCGGCGCGGCCGGCGGTTACGTCGAGGGCCAGCGCGCCCGCCTGACCGAGCTCTGCCGCAGTGCCGCCCTGGACCTGGTCGCGGTCACCGTCGAGCTGGGCGGCTACCCCGAGGCGATCGCCGACCTGCGCGCCATGGTCGCCGAGGATCCGCTGCGCGAACGCTGCCACGCGCTGCTGATGACCGCTCTCTACCGCGCCGGCCGCACCGCCGACGCCCTGTCCCACTACCGCAAGGTCCGCCGCATCCTCGCCGAGGAGCTGGGCGTCGAGCCGACTCCGGCCCTCCGCCACCTCCACCAGCGGATCCTGCTGGGCGACCCGGGCCGCCTCCTCCCCTCCCCCACTTGACCGCTCCCGATCACCACGTTCACCCCGATTCTGTCCGCGTGAGGGGTCCGGTCCGCAGGCATCAGCCACGTCCCGTGGCAGCCTCGCGCGACGTCCCGCCTCCTCCCGGCCGCGCCGCGCCCCCAGGCCCCGGCTGGTCGTGAGGGGTGTCTCGCGGTCCGCGAGACACCCCTCACGACCAGCCCGCGAACCGCCCGCGCGCCGCCCCCGGAACCCACCGCCGTGCCGCGGCCCCCGATTCCCGGCTGGTGCTCAGGGGTGCCTCGAGGGCCGGGACACACCCCTGGGCACCAGCCGGGTGCAGCGAGGCGAGCACGGCCACGGCGGTGACGATCTGCACGGTGCGTGCCGGGCAGCGCCCCGGCCACCACGGCGGCGAGCACCGGCGGCCGGCCCACTGGCGATTACTCCCCGCTTTGTTGACAGTAGGGCCGGTCGGGGCCCGCACCGTTGCCGGTGAACCGCCTCGACAGGTGATCGACAACGGGAAATCGCCTTACTGTCGCGTTGCCGACGAGAGCCGCACAGGAAACGAGAACGACTCGCGTGACCCCTTAAGATCCCGGGACGACACCACACGCGGTAACCCTGCGTGTGGTTCCGGAACCACACCGCCGGGCACTGGCCGGCAGCACGGAGCGCCATCTCGCCAATCACCCAGCGTGACAACGGACCGAGCGAAGGACCCCCGATGATCGAGATCCGTGTGCTCGGCCCGGTCGAGGTTCTGGTCCGCGGCGACGTCGTCCCGCTCGGTGGCCATCAGCAGCAGGCGGTGCTGGCCATGCTGGTCGCGGCCGGCGGCGAGGTGGTCACCGTCGACCGGATCGTCGACCAGCTCTGGGGCGAGACCCCGCCGCCGCGGCCGCTGGTGTCGCTCCAGGCGTACGTCTCACGGTTGCGCCGCCTCCTGGAACCGGACCGCCTGCCGCGCGCCGCCGCCGTGGTCCTGGTCAGTGAGGGTTCCGGGTACGCCCTGCGGCTGCCCGCCGGCGCCGTCGACGCGTGGGAGTTCGAGCGCCTGCTGCAGCAGGTCCAGGAGATGCGCACGCTGGGCCTGTCACCGGCCAACGCGGAGGCCGCCCTGACCCTGCTGCGCCGCGCCACCGCCCTCTGGCACGGCGACCCCTACGAGCAGTTCGCCGACGAGCCCTGGGCCGGCCCGGTGATCACCCGGCTGGCCGAGTCCCGGCTGATCGCCGGGCAGCGGATCGCGGCGTCGCTGCTGGTGCTGGGCCGGTTCGGCGAGGCGGTCCCGGCGACCCGGGCGCTGGCCGAGGCGGAACCGTTGCGCGGGCTGGCCTGGCGGCTGTGGGCGGTCGCGCTGTGGGCCGCGCACCGCTCCGCCGAGGCGCTCGACGTGCTGCGCCGGCACCGCCGCCATCTCGCCGACGAGCTGGGACTGGAGCCGGAGCCGGCGCTGGCCGATCTGGAACAGGCCATTCTGGAGCAGCGCCACGAGGTGCTCGCCGCCGAGTTGCGGTTCGGCCTGCCCGCGGACGACCCCTTTCCGGTACGCCCGGCCCAGCTCCCCCGGTCACCGGCCACGTTCGCGGCCCGTGAGTCCGAGATGGCCGAGCTGGACCGGCACACCGCCGACCCGGACGGCACCCCGCTGACCGTGATCAGCGGCGTCGGCGGGGTGGGCAAGACCACTCTCGCGGTCCGCTGGGCGCACCAGGCCGCCGGCCGCTACCCGGACGGCCAGCTCTACGCCGACCTGCGCGGATACGGCCCGGAGGACACCCCGCTCGCCCCCGGCGACGTGCTGCTCGGTTTCCTCGGCGCGCTCGGCGTGGCCGACCACCGGGTGCCGCCGGGCGAGACCGAGCGCACCACGCTGTTCCGCAGTGTGCTGGCCGGCCGGCGGATGCTGCTGGTGCTCGACAACGCCCGGGACGCCGAGCAGGTGCGCCCGCTGCTGCCCGGCGCGGCCGGCTGCGCGGTCGTGGTGACCAGCCGCCACCGGCTCGGCGGGCTGCTGGTCACGGACGGGGCGCGGCCGCTGCACCTGGACGGGTTCCGCGACGAGCAGGCGCGGGCGTACCTGCGCGGGCGGCTGGGCGCGGCACTCGCCGACGGCGAGCCGGCCGCCCGGGACGCGATCGTGGCCCGCTGCGGTGGCCTGCCGCTGGCGCTCGCGGTGGTCTGCGCCCGGGTCGGGTTCACCCTGGGCACGGTCGCCGAGGAGCTGGCCGAGGAGGAGGGGCTGGCCGCGTTCGCGGTGGACGGGGTCAAACACGACCTGCGCGCGGTGTTCTCCTGGTCGTACCGGCGGTTGCCGGCCGCCGCGGCCGAGCTGTTCCGGCACCTGGCGCTGCACCCCGGCTCGGATCTGCCCCTGGCGGCCGCGGTGAACATGGCCGGGCGGGACCGGGCCGGCACCCGGGCGCTGCTGCGCACGCTCTGCGACGCGCACCTGATGAGCGAGCGCCGCCCGGGCCGGTACGGCTACCACGACCTGGTCCGCGCGTACGCCGTCGAGCTGGCACACCGGCAGGACGAGCCGGCCGCCCGCGCCGACGTGCTCCGCCGGCTGGTCGAGTACCACCTGCACACGGCGTTGCGCGCGGCGGACGTCTACCTGTCGTACCCTCGCCCGGTCCGCGGCGGCGCGATGGCGGAGGACATCGTGCCGGACCGGTTCACCTCCCGCGAGGCGGCACTGGCCTGGATGGACGCCGAGTACGAGACCACCATGGCGCTGGCCGAGCTGTGCCGCACCCCGGGGCGGGAGCGTTACCTGGGGCCGTTCGTCTGGGCGCTGATCCCCTACCAGCAGGACATCCGGTTCCACCTGGAGGACTCGTTCACGCTGTCCCGGTGGGCGCTCGCCGTCGCCGAGCGCAGCGACGACCAGTGGTGGATCGGGTTCCTGAGCTATGTGATCGGTCGCGGTCACCTGTGGCTCAACCGGATGGACGAGGCCCGGCCCTATCTGGAGCAGGCGATCGAGGTGGGCCGGCGCACCGGCGACAAGCTGCGGCTGGCGCACGGGCTGCTCGGCACCGCGGTCGCGATCATCGGGTTGAACAGCGCGCCGACCCGGGAGCAGGCGATCGCGGCGTATCCGTACGGCCAGGAGGCGCTCGAGGCGTACCGGCTGGACAACGCGGAGATGGCCCGGTTCGAGGAGGCCAGCTCGCTGCACCCGATCGGCTGGTACCACTTCTACCAGCCGGGCGGCCGGGCGAAGGCCCGCGAGCTGTTCCAGCAGAGCTTCGAGATCCACATGCGGGGCGAGAACACCCTGGGCGCGGCCGGCGCGGCGATCCAGATGGGCCTGCTGATGCAGACCAGCGGCGATCTCCCGGCGGCGATCGCGGCGTTCCAGCAGGCCCTCGACCTGTACGGCACGTCGATGCCGAGCCGGCGCATCGAGCCGTTGATCGGTTTGTACACCGCGCACCGGTCGGCGGGTGACGACGCGGCGGCGGAACGGGCCCGGGCCGAGGCGCTGGGGTTGCTGGAGACCGCGCGGTACCCGGATCTGGCCCGGATCCAAGCGGTGCTCGGCGCTCCGCAGATCTGACAGGAAACCGTCCTAACCAGAGCCGCGGACAGTCACTTTCGTTAACGCTAACAAGTTGCCGGAAACAGCGCCAGAGCAGGGTATTACCAGCCAGGACATCGACGTCTTCCTCTTGACAGGGGCATCGATGTTTGCGTACACATTGCTCTTACGCCCCTACGGAAACATCCCCGACACACTCACGTTGCGTCTCCATCCCGCACCGGAGGACTCTTCATGCCCAAGAACAGCACCCGCCTGGCCGGCTTGGCCGCCCTGCTGGTCACGCTGCCGCTGGCGATCGCCCCGCCGGTCTCCGCGGCCGCGGTCGAACCCGACTACACGATCGCCCTGAGCCCGAAGGCCGACGGCCCCGCGCTGGCCAAGTCGCAGTACGGCGTCTTCTTCGAGGACATCAACTACGCGGCCGACGGCGGCCTCTACGCCGAGCTGGTGCGCAACCGCTCGTTCGAGTTCAACGCCACCGACGCCGGCGGCTACACCGGCCTGACCGCCTGGACGACCACCGGCACCGCCACCGTGGTCAACGACGCCCAGCGGCTCAACGACCGCAACCGCAACTACCTCAAGCTGACCGGCACGGTCACCAACGCCGGGTACAACACCGGAATCGCCGTCAAAAAGGGCGAAAAATACGACTTCTCGGTGTGGGCGCGGGCCGGGGGCAGCGCGCCGCTCCAGGTGACGCTGCAGACCGCGGCCGGGGTCACCCTCGCCGCGCCGGTGGACGTGAGCACCACCGGCGACGTCTGGACCAAGTACACCGGCACGCTGAAGGCCACCGCGACCAGCGACCGGGGCCGGCTCACGGTCGGCTCAGCGGCGCCGGTGAGCCTCGACGAGATCTCGCTGTTCCCCCGGGACACCTACCAGGGCCGGGCCAACGGCCTGCGCGAGGACCTCGCCGACAAGATCGCCGCGCTGAAGCCGGGCTTCGTCCGCTTCCCCGGCGGCTGCCTGGTCAACACCGGCAGCATGTACCCGTACGACGCCGCGAACAACTACCCGCGCGCCCGGTCGTACCAGTGGAAGGACACCGTCGGACCGGTCGAGACCCGGGCCACGAACAAGAACTTCTGGGGCTACAACCAGTCCTACGGCCTCGGCTACTACGAGTACTTCCAGTTCTCCGAGGACATCGGCGCCATGCCGCTGCCGGTGCTGCCGGCCCTGGTCACCGGCTGCGGCCAGAACCGCGCCACCAATGACCCGGCCCTGCTGCAGCAGCACGTCCAGGACGCCCTCGACCTGATCGAGTTCGCCAACGGCCCGGTCACCTCGACCTGGGGCAAGGTGCGCGCGTCGATGGGCCACCCGAAGCCGTTCGGCCTGACCACCGTCGCGGTCGGCAACGAGGAGAACCTGCCCGAGGAGTACTGGGCGAACTTCCTGAAGTTCCAGGCCGCGATCAAGGCGGCCCACCCGGAGATCGCGCTGGTCAGCAACTCCGGCCCGGACGACCAGGGCAGCACGTTCGACAACCTGTGGGCCAAGAACAAGGCGAACGGCACCGACCTGGTCGATGAGCACTACTACAACAGCCCGGCCTGGTTCCTGCAGAACAACGCGCGCTACGACTCGTACGATCGCTCGGGTCCCAAGGTTTTCCTCGGTGAATATGCCTCGCTGGACGCGAAGTTCGCCAACTCGCTGGCCGAGGCGGCCTACATGACCGGCCTGGAGCGCAACGCCGACGTGGTGAAGATGGCGAGCTACGCGCCACTGCTCGCCAACATCGACAACGTGCAGTGGAAACCGGACATGATCTGGTTCGACAACGACGAGTCGTGGGGTTCGACCAGCTACCAGATGCAGAAGCTGTTCATGACGAACGTCGGCGACCGGGTGGTGCCGAGCACGGTCACCGGCGGCGGCGTGATCACCCCGAAGCCGATCACCGGCGCGATCGGCCTCTCCACCTGGCGCACCGCGGCGACCTACGACGACGTCACGGTCACCCGCCCGGACGGCAGCACGATCTTCGCCGACGACTTCAACGACGGTGACGCCGACGGCTGGACCGCGGTGCAGCCGCGCGGCACGTGGACCGCGGCGAGCGGCGGATACGCGCAGACCGACACGGTCTCCGAGGACACCATGGTCAAGGCCGCCACCGTCACGGACACCGACTACGACTACACGCTCAAGGCCACCAAGCAGGCCGGCGCCGAGGGCTTCCTGGTCGCGTTCGGCATCCAGGAGACCGGCAACTTCTACTGGTGGAACCTGGGCGGCTGGAACAACACCCAGGGCGCCGTCGAGAAGGGCGTCACCTCGGCCAAGGAGCAGCTGCTCACCAAGCCGAACACGGTCAACACCGGGCAGACCTACAACCTCAAGATCCAAGTCCGGGGTACGAAGGTGACGCTCTTCCTGGACGGCGCCGAGTGGGCCAGCTTCGACGACAACGCGGTCACCGAGCCGTTCGCCCAGGTCGTCACGAGCGACGCGAAGACCGGTGAACTGATCGTCAAGGTGGTGAACGCCCAGGACAAGCCGGCGGTCACGAAGATCGACCTCGGGGGCCGCAAGGTCGCGCCGACGGCGAAGGCGACGGTGCTGGCCGGTGACCCGGGCGAGCAGAACACCCGCACCGCCGAGCCGATCCTGCCGGTGACCAGCACGATCCACGGCGTCGCGCCGACCTTCACCCGGGAGTTCCCGGCGAACTCGGTCACCTTCCTGCGCATCCGGACCCGATGAGGAGCCCGATCATGAATCGTCGAACCCTGCTGATCGGCGGCGCCGCCGGAGCCCTCGCCGTGGTCCTGCCGGCCGGCGCCGAAGGCGCACCCCAGGCCGACCCGGTCGTCGGTGACGCCACGATCTACGGCGTGCCGACCACCCAGCCGCTGGTCAGCCAGCGCGCCGACCCGTTCATCACCCCGCGGGTCAACGGCACGTACTACTTCACCGGCTCGGTGCCGGAGTACAACCGGATCGTGGTGCGCGGCGCGGACACCCTCGCCGGGCTGACCGACGCCGCCGAGACCACCATCTGGACGCGGCCGGCCACCGGCACCATGGCCGGGCACATCTGGGCGCCGGAGCTGCACCGCATCGACGGCAAGTGGTACGTCTACTTCGCCGCCGGTGACGCCGACGACGTGTTCCGGGTCCGGATCTACGTGCTCGAGTCGTCGCTGGCCGACCCGCGCGACCCGGCCGGCTGGACCCTCAAGGGCAAGGTCGCCCTGGAGTGGGACAGCTTCGCCCTGGACGCGACCACGTTCGCGCACCGCGGCAAGCGGTACCTGGTGTGGGCGCAGAGCGAGCCGGAGATCGCGGTCAACTCCAGCCTGTACATCGCCGAGATGGCGAACCCGTGGACGCTGAAGAGCAAGCCCACCCGGATCACCACGCCCACGAAGAGCTGGGAGATCCAGGGGTACCGGGTGAACGAGGGCGCGGCCGTGCTGATCCGCAACGGCCGGGTGTTCCTCACGTTCTCGGCCAGCGCCACCGACGCCCGCTACTGCATGGGCCTGCTCACCGCGGACGCCGGCGCGAACCTGCTGGACCGGGCGAGCTGGGTGAAGACCCCGGACCCGATCTTCGTGAGCAACGACGCGACCGAGCGCTGGGGTCCGGGCCACAACTCGTTCACGGTGGCCGAGGACGGCAAGACCGACGTGCTGGTCTACCACGCCCGCGACTACCGGGACATCACCGGCGACCCGCTCTACGACCCGAACCGGCACGCCCGGGTGCAGAAGCTCTACTGGCACCCGGACGGCACCCCGCTGTTCGGCGTGCCGGTCGGTGACGGCGGGCCGATCGTCCGGCTGTCCCCGGCCGACTCCAGCGCGCAGTACGTCCACCACACCGGCACCGTTGTCGACGTCGCCCAGGCGCCACGGGACCTGGCCGCCACCCAGTTCCGGTTCGTGGCCGCCGCGGACGGCACCGAGACGATCCAGTCGGTGGACCAGCCCACGTTGTTCGTCCGGATCGACGGCGCGACGGTGGCCCTGGCCACCACCGGCACCCCGGTCCGCCGGGTACCGGCCCGCGGCGGCGTGCTGATCCGCAGCGCCGCCGACCCGGCGATCCACTTGCGGAAGACCGCCGGAGTGATCACGGCAGGAAAGAGCGGAACGGCGTTCCGGCTCAGCTGACCGAAGAGCAAGGCTCAGGTCGGCCATCGGCGGCCCGATGAGGCGGGGGTGTTCAGCGCCCCTCAGATCATCGAGCAGCCGGTGGCCGACGCCCGGTACCGGGCCGTCGACGCCTCCGCACTGGCTTTCGTGCAGGTCGACCGCACCGGATTGATCCAGGACTGGAACCCGGCCGCCGAGCAGTTGTTCGGCTGGCGCCGCGACGAGGTGGTCGGCCGGCCGCTCGCGGACACCATCATCCCGGCCGCGCTGCGGTCGGCGCACAACGCCGGGTTCGCCCGGCGGGTCGCCGACGGTGACGGCCCCGGGATGAGCCACCGCTTCGAGCTGCCCGCCGTGCACCGCGACGGCTCCGAGCTGAGCATCTCGATGACCATGAACACCCTCGGCCCGGACGGCTTCTGCGCGTTCATCTCCGACCAGACCGAGTGGCACCAGGCCCGGCAGGAGCTGCAGCGCAGCAACCAGCTGATCACCGCGATCCTGCAGCACACCACCGCGGTGATCTCGGCCAAGGACCTGGACGGCCGCTACCTGTTCGTCAACGGCGAGTACGAGCGGGTCTTCCAGGTCGCCGCCGCCGACATGGTCGGCCGGGGCGAAGAGGACGTGCTGCCCGCCGCGGTGGCCGCCGGCAGCCGCGCCCACGACATCGACGTGGCCGGCAACGGCGCGGCCCGGACCGTGCTCGAGGAGCTGCCGTTCGGCGACGACATCCGCCAGTACGTGGTCACCCGGGTCCCGCTCACCGACCCGGACGGCTCGGTCTACGGCGTCTGCACGATCGCGATCGACGACACCGACCGCCGCCGCAGCGAGGCCGCCCTCGGCGCGAGCGAGGAACGGTTCCGGAACACCGTCAACAACGCGCCCGGCATGCTCTACCAGTTCCGGATCGAGCCGGACGGCACGTACGGATTCAGTTTCGTCTCCGCGGCGTGCCGCGACCTGTACGGCGTCGAGGCCGAGCAGATCACCCACTCCGGTGTCGACATCATGGACTTCATCGCCCCCGAGGACCGGAAGTCCTACCAGGCCGCGGTGCACCGCTCGATGCAGACCCTGGAACCGTGGGAGTGGCAGGGCGGCATCCTGCGCCGCGACGGTCAGCGCCGCTGGCTGTACGGCGTCTCCCGCCCGCACCGCGAGCCCGGCGGCGCCACCGTCTGGGACGGCATGCTGCTCGACCGCACCCGCGAGCACGCCGCGCGCTGCGACCTGGAAGATCTCGCCCGGCGACTGGCCACCATCTCGTTCACGACCGCCGCCGACGACCTCACCGACCCGATCGCCGAGCTGGTCGACCCGGCCGGCCACGACGAGCTCGCCCGGATCTGGGCCGTCGCCCGCTCCGGCGAGGCGGCCGACGCCGAGTTGACCGCTGCCGGACCGGACGGCGGCAGGCTCTGGATCCGCCTGCGCCCACGCACCGAGGACGACCGCCTGGTCGTCGACGGCACCGGCTTCCCGATGGAGGAACGTCCGTGACGGAGCAGGGGCGAGGGCCAGGACCGCGCCTGCCCCGCAAGCTCGGTGAGATCAGCATCCCGATGACCCCGATGCCGGCCGACACCCCGGTCAGTGAGCTGGAGGCGCTGCTGCGCGACGACCGGCACCGGCCGGGCGTCATCCTCCGCACCGAGACCGGGCACCGCCTGGTCAGCCGTTCCCTGCTGGAGCGGACGGCAACCGGGCGGCTCGGTTTCGGCCGGGCCCTGACCGTGCACCGGACCGCCGGCGACCTGACTCCCGCCGACGCGCAGGCCCTGCCGGCCGGCACCGACATCGACGTGGCCGCCGAGGCCGCCCTGGCCCGCCCGGCCGACGACCGCGAGGAGCCGGTGCTGGTCAGCTGGCCGGACGGCCGCTACGGGATCGCACCGATGATGGACCTGCTGGCCGCGATGGCCGGCCGGTACGCCCGGCTGTCCCGCACCGACCAGCTCACCGGCCTGCCCAACCGCAGCATGATCGCGGCCGAGGGGCAGAGCCGGTTGGACGCCGGTGGCCTGGTCGCCGTGCTGCACCTGGGCCTGGACCGGTTCCAGGACGCCAACGACGTGCTCGGCCACCACGGCGCGGACACCCTGCTGCACCGGGTCGCGGCCACGCTGAGCGCCGTCCGCGGTCCCGGAAACCTGGTCGCCCGGCTGGACGGCGACCAGTTCCTGGTGCTGGTCTCCGAACTGCCGGCCGGGCACACCCCGCAGAGCATGGGCCGGCTTCTGGCCACCGGCATCCGCGGGCCGCACCCGATCGACGGCCTGCCGATCAGCGTCGAGGTCAGCATCGGCGTGAGCGCCGCCGACCATCACGACATCACCGTGCTGCAGCGCCGCGCGGCCGCCGCGATGCGCCGCGCCAAGCAGGACCGCACCGGCGTGGTCGAGTGGACGCCCGGCCTGGACAGCACCCAGCGGGTCGACCTGCGGCAGCTCACCGAGCTGCGGACCGGGCTGCGCGCCGGGCACCTGCGGCTGCACTACCAGCCGCTGCACGACGCCACCACCCGGGAGATGCACGGCGTGGAGGCGCTGGTCCGCTGGCAGCACCCGCAGCGCGGCCTGCTGCCGCCCGGCGTCTTCCTGCCCGACGCGGAACGCTCCGACGTGATCCTGGAGCTCACCGACTGGGTGCTCGCCGAGGCGCTGCACCAGGCCGCGGCGTGGAAACGCGACGGCCACCACGTGCCGGTGTCGGTGAACCTGCCGGCCGCGTACCTGGCACAGGACCGCGCGGTGCGGACCATCCTGGCCATGCTCGAGCTGGAACGGGTGTCACCGGACCTGCTCACCGTCGAGATCACCGAGACCGCGGTGCTGACCAATCCGGATCAGGTCGCGGCACAGCTCTCCGAGTTGCGGCTGCGCGGCGTCCGGGTGGCGATCGACGACTTCGGCACCGGCTACACGTCGCTGGGCCTGCTCCCCCGGCTGCCGATCGACGAGCTGAAGATCGACCGCTCCTTCGTGGTCCAGATGCACGACTCACCGGCACACGCCACCATCATCGACTCGGTGATCGCGATCGCCAAGGCGCTCGGCATGAAGGTGGTCGCCGAGGGCGTCGAGGACGAACAGACCGCCGCCGACCTGGCCAGCGCCGGCGTCGACCTGCTGCAGGGCTTCCACCTCAACCGCCCCACCCCACCCGAGGCAGTCCCGCTGCTCCCGGTCCGCCCCCTGGTCCGGATCGTCTGATCCTCCGGTACGACCTGAGCACCACCCCAGCGCGCGGCCCGGCACCGGCACCGGCGCCGCTGCCGGTGCCGGTGCCGGTGCCGGTGCCGGTG
>NZ_BOMS01000004.1 GCF_016862315.1 Actinoplanes palleronii
GCCGCCCCTCCGGTGCCGAGCGCGGACTCCCGCCGCCCGTTCCGTGCCGATCGCGGACTCCGGCCGCCCCTCCGGTGGGGAGCGCGGACCTCCGCCGCCCCATCGGCATCGATCACCCACGCCGAGCCGGCGAAGCACCGCTGAGCGACCGCTGGAACCTGGCGAACGCCGCCGGCAGCAGGATCAGCGCCGAGCCGGTCAGGTGCCGGCGGTTCAGCGGAGGTGCTGGGAAGCGTCGTCCCGGCCGCGGAAGTCCGCCGGGCGCAGGCGCGCGGTGCGGCGGCGGTACTCGGCGGCCATGCCCGGCCAGTTCGTGACGATCCGGCCGGTCGCCGTGCGGTACCAGCTCCGGCAGGACGTCCACACGCTGCCGGCCAGGCGGGACTGCAGCTCCCGGTCGTAGGCCTCGGCGACGTCCGCCCGTACCTCACAAGGTTTTTGATCTTGATCTAGTTGCCGGACGGCCTGGCCGATCCAGCGGGCCTGTGCCTCGTGGAAGTAGACCACCGAGGTGTTGCCGGTGTTCGTATTCGGTCCGTAGACCAGGAACATGTTCGGGAATCCGGGCACCACGAGGCCGAGATAGGCGTGCGCGCCGTCGCGCCACACCTCGTCGAGGCGCACGCCGTCCCGGCCGGTCACCGTGATCGGCACCAGGAACTCGGTCGCCGCGAAGCCGGTCCCGTAGACCAGCACGTCCACCGGATGCTCCGCGCCGTCCGCGGTACGCACGCCGCCCGCCGTCACCGCGGTCACCGGCTCGGTGACGAGATTGACGTCCGGGCGGGCCAGGGCCGGCAGCCACGCGTTGGTGAACAGCACCCGCTTGCAGCCCATCGGCTCGTCCGGGGTGACCTTGCGGCGCAGTTCCGGATCGCGCACCTGCAGCCTCCGCTGGAGCCGGGACGCGCCGTGCAGCAGCGCGCCCGCGGCCCGGTTGCCCTGCAGCGCGGCACCGGTGACCACGGTCATCGCCCAGGTCCCGGCGCGGGCCGGGGCCATCAGCGCCGGGAATCGCGAGTAGAGGGCACGCCGGACCCGGCCGTAGCGGCGGTCCGGTTTGGGCAGCGTCCACGGCGGCGTCCGCTGGAAGACGGTGACGTGCGCGGCCGTCCCGGCGATCTCCGGGACCAGCTGGATCGCGCTCGCGCCGGTGCCGATCACCCCGACCCGCCGGCCGGCCAGCGACAGCCCAGGTTCCCAGTGCGCGGTGTGCAGCGCGGGGCCGTCGAACGTTCCGGGCAGCTGCGGGACGAGCGGGCGGGAGAGCTGGCCGACCGCCGGGATCAGCACGTCCGCCTCGAGGACCTCGCCACCGGCCGTGGTCACCCGCCAGTCCGTGCCGGTCCAGTCGGCCGCGGTCACCTCGACACCGAGCCGAAGCTTTCCGGCGAGACCGAAATCGGTCACGCAGCGTTCGAGGTAGGCGAGGATCTCGGCCTGCGGCGGGAAGCGGCGGGTCCAGGCCGGATTCTGCGCGTACGAATAGGAGTAGAGCGGCGCCGGGATGTCGCACGCGCAGCCGGGATAGACGTTGTCACGCCACACCCCGCCGGGCCGGTCCGCCTTGTCGAGCAGGGTGATGTCGGTGAACCCGGCCTTGAGCAGCTCGTTCGCGGCCGCGATCCCGCCGAACCCGGCCCCGATGATCAGGATCCGGGTCATCGGTTCTCGATGGGGAGAAGTCGCAGGGCCGCCGGCGCGGTGCCCGGGACCACCGGATGGCGGGGCGGTATCGGATTTATCGGTACATAGCTATCGGCTGGCCGACGATCGTCTTCCCCTCTGTTCGGCCACAGCGCCACCGCCCGCTCGGCGAGGGCCGTGATGGTCAGCGACGGGTTCACCCCGAGGTTCGCCGCCACCACCGACCCGTCGATCACGTGCAGCCCGGGATGCCCGAACAGCCGGTGATACGGATCGACCACCCCGTGCTCCGGATCCGCCCCGATCGCGCACCCGCCGATGAAGTGCCCGGTGACCGGCTTGCCGACCAGCTCGGTGTAGGAACCCAGCGGCACCCCGTCGACCTTCTCCGCGACCCGCCGGGCCACGTCGTGCGCGGCCGGCACCCACTCCGGGCTCGGCTCGCCCACCCCGGGCCGGCTGTTCAGCCGCCCCCGCCGGCGGAACACCGTGATCGAGTTGTCCAGCGGCTGCATGGCCAGCAGCACCACGGTCTGCCGGGACCAGTCCCGCGGCGACAGGTACAACCGCAGGTCCCGGCCCGCCCGGGCGAGCGTCTTCAGACCCGCCCACCAGCGCGGCCGGTTGCCGGCGTCGTCGACGAGCACGGTGGAGAGCAGCGCGAGCAGGTTGCTGCCCGGCCCGTACCGCACCGGCTCGACGTGGGTGACCGGGTCCGGGTGGATCGACGAGGTGATCGCCACCCCGTGGCTGTAGTCGCGGTCGGTGCGCCGGGTCCGCGCGCCCAGGATGGACTCCGAGTTGGTCCGGCTCAGCTCGCCCAGCCGCGGCGAGACCCCGGGCAGCCGGCCGCGGTCACGCAGCCGGTGCAGCAGCCGCTGGGTGCCGAGCGCGCCGGCCGCGAACACCACCTGCTCCGCGGTGAACGTCCGGCTCCGCAGGCCACCGGTCCGGCGGGTGTGCACCGCGTACCCGCCGCCGGGCAGCGGCCGCACGTCGCGGACCGTGGTCAGCGGGTGCACCCGCGCACCGGCCCGCTCGGCCAGGTAGAGATAGTTCTTGACCAGGGTGTTCTTGGCGTTGCCCCGGCAGCCGGTCATGCACGAGCCGCACAGCGTGCAGGTCCTGCGCTCCGGGCCGGCCCCGCCGAAGAACGGGTCCGGCGTTGCGGCGCCGGGTTCGCTGCCGAACAAGACCCCCACCGGGGTACGTCGATACGTGTGCCCGACACCCAGATCCTCGGCCACGGCTCGCAGCACCCGGTCGGAGGCGGTCTCCACGGGGTTGACGGTCACCCCGAGCATCCGCTTGGCCTGGTCGTAGTAGGGGGCGAGCTCCCGCTCCCAGTCGGTGATCGCGGACCACTGCGGGTCGGCGTAGAACGCGGCGGGCGGCTCGTAGAGCGTGTTCGCGTAGCCGAGGGAGCCGCCACCGACACCGGCCCCCGACATGATCAGCACGTTCTTCAGCAGGGTGAGCCGGAGGATGCCGTAACAGCCCAGCGCCGGGGCGTAGACGTAGTCGCGCAGCCGCCAGGACGTGGTGGCGAACTGCTCGTCGGTGAATCGGCGGCCGGCCTCGAGAACGCCGACGCGGTAGCCCTTCTCGGTCAGCCGCAGCGCGGTCACGCTGCCGCCGAACCCGGAGCCGATCACGAGGACGTCGTAGTCGTACGACATCGCCGTAGCATCACGCCCTTATTGGCAACATGTCAACAACGTGTTTCCGGTCTTGCTCGCAGCGTCAATCCACCCGCTTGACCCTCCCCATCCCGCCCGGCTCCCGGCATGGTGCTCCGATGACCTCGCTGACCCACGACCGGCGCGGCGCCGGCCCGCCGCTGCTGCTGATCCACGGCATCGGCAGCCACTGGCAGGTGTGGGCGCCGCTGCTCGACCGGCTGGCCCCGCACCGCGACGTGATCAGCGTCGACCTGCCCGGCTTCGGCACGTCCCCGCTCTGGCCGGCGCCGGCCGCCGGTGTCACGCCCGGCTCGGTGCCGCACCTCGCCGGCCTGGTCGAGTCGTTCCTGGACACGCTCGGCCTGGGCGCCGTCGAGGTCGGCGGCAGCTCGATGGGCGGCGGCATCGCCCTGGAACTCGGGCGGCGCGGCCGGGCGAGCGCCGTCACCGCGTTCTCCCCGGTCGGCTTCTGGCCGACCGGCGGCGGGCGCTGGGGCCGGTTCGTGGTCGGCGCCGCGCGGGCCGGCAGCACCACGCTGGACCCGCTGCTGCCCCGGCTGCTGGCGACCCGGGCCGGGCGGGCCGCGCTGTGCTCGGTCTTCTACGCCCACCCGTCCCGGCTGGACCCGCAGGAGTGCCTGTCGGCGGCCCGTGCGCTGGCGCGGGCGCCCGGGTTTGCGGCGTCACGGACCGCGTTCGGCGGGCTCACGCCGTGGTCAGGAGCGGACATCGGGCCGCTGGCCGGGGTGCCGGTGACGATCGCGTGGGGCACCCGGGATGCCGTGCTGCCGTACCGTAAACAGGCCTTCCGGGCCCGCGCGGCGCTGCCGGGTGCCCGGCACGTGACGCTGCCGGGCTGCGGGCACCTGCCGTTCCCGGACGCGCCGGACCGCTGCGCCGAGTTGCTGCTGTCGGCTCAGTCCCAGTAGGTCAGCAGGAACTTTGTGTCGGCGGCGGCGCCGGACGGGTCGCGGCACGTGATCCGTACGTCGCCAGTCGCGGTCCGGGCCACGCAGGACGCCGCCGTGTCATACGCGGTGACCTGCAGATTCCCGCTCTTCAGGGCCAGCCCGGGCAGCTCGACACGGTACTCACCCGGCTCGGACCGGGTGACCGCCGCCGCCTGCCCGCCGCTGCTGAACTGGGCCACGCCCTCCGGCGTGTAGGAGGCCTCGGCCGGCCGGTCGGCCAGCACGTGGGCGCCGGCGACACCGGGCGCGCCGACACCGAGCGTGAACGTCACCGCGAACCGCGCGTCCACCGGCTGCCCACCGGCGTCGCGGCACCGCACCCGCGCGGCGAGATAGCGCCCCTCCGGGTAGGCGAACCACCGCTCCACCCCGCACACGGTCGCCGCGTCGGCCACCGGCGTGACCCGCACGGTCCCGCCCTCGACGGCTTCCAACCCACCGAAATAGACCACGTACGACCCGACGTCCTCGCGCCCGGCCGAGTTCGCCCCGCCCGCGGAGTTGTGGCTGTACGCGTCCTCCACGGTCTGACTGGTCCGGCCCGGATCACCCAGTCGCAGGTAGGCGGCGGTCCCCCCGGTCTCGCCCCCGGGGCTCACGTCCCAGAAGTGTGCGGTGAAACCACTGTCCGCCGCCGCGCCGGACCTGTCGAAGCAGTCCACCTGGACCAGCTCGTCGGCACCCTCGGGCCGCCAGTCCGGCAGTGTGCAGATCCGGTCATCACCGGTCACCGGTGTCACCGCGGCGACGCCGCCGTCCCGGCCGAGCTTGCCGAACACGACCAGGTAGCGCCCGGTCCCGGTCCGCTCGACGGTGTTCGGCGCGTCCGCCGAGTTGCACTGCCGGTCCGGCTGGTAGCGGTCCTCCGCGGGACGGTCGGCCAGCACGTACCCGGTCATCTCGTGCGCCACCCGGCAGGCCGGCACGTGCGCCACCGGATCCGGCTTGGCCGCCCAGGTCACCGCCATCACCAGGATCGGCAGCACCCCACCGGCCACCGCCACCACGGCGACCAGCGCGCTGATCCGCGGCTCGGACCGGCTGACCCGCTCCCCGGGCGACAGCCAGTCCCCGACCACGGTCATCGCCCGGCCACCCACCCGGTCCAGCCGCTCCCGCCAGTCCGCCACGCCCCGCGCCGGCGTCAGAGGCACCCCGAACTCCCGCAACCCACGGCCCGCCCCTTTTCCCGTACGAGACCTCTCACCGAGGCCGCAGTCCTGCCCTGCGCCGCGGCCTTCTCCGGCGCCGTGGTCCTCGCCGGCGAGGCGGTCTTCGCCGGAGCCGCCGGCGGGTCCGCCGGGTCGGGCTGTACCGGTGAGGCCGGTTCGGTCGCCGGATTCGGATCCTTCTTCACCGGCCTCTTCGGCCGGTTCGACGGCTTCGATGGGGTTCCGGTGTCCGAGGTGACCGACGGATCCCGCATACCCCGCCGATCCGGCATGCCCGATCGATCCCGGGTGGTCCGGGAACGATCGTCGCCTCGCGACCGCCCGGACCGGACCGACGGCCGCTCCCGATCGCTGCGCCGCGCGGCGCTCCCGGCCGAACCGGAATCCCGCGTCACCCCGCCGGCCCCGTTCCGGGTCACCCCGCTGTTTCGGCTGAGGTTCGCACCATCGGTCCCGCCGCGGTTCGCACTGTTGGTCCCGCCGCGGTTCGCATCGTTGGTCCCGCTCCGCGGCGCGCCGTCGGTTCCGGGCGCGCTGAGGGTTCCCGGAGCCGAGCGGGCACTTCCCGCCGGATCACCGGCCGCCGAGGTCTCGTCACCCGGAAGCTCGTCACCCGGTAGGACATCGCGCACCGGCCCTTCCGGAGCGAGCACGATCCGCCCCGGCCCACCGGACTGCCCGACCCCGGGCTGAGCCACACCGGGTTGAGCCGGGATCGGCTGGGCCGCAACACCGGCGAGATCCGGCTGCCCCGCGCCGGGCCGGGCTCCACCGGGCTGGCCGGCGCCGGGATCACTGCCGCCGGGCTGACCAGCACCGGCCGGGCCGGGCGGCAGGCTGTCCGCCACCGGCGTGAACATCCGCGGCGCCTGAGCCGAGTCCGCAGCGGACCCACCGCACCCGGCCAGCGGCGTCACGGCCAGCACCGCGGCCATCAGGAGGAACCGTCCTCGTTTCACCGCACCTCCACCACCGAGCCGTCTGCTCCTCAAACGACCCACGGCGGGAACGGTGATGCGGCCCGCCGCGGCCGCTGCCACACTTCTCACCGATACGTGGGAGCACCCCGCCCCGGACGAGGAGCACACCGAGATGGCCCTGAGCGACGCCGCGAAACTGCTGCAGAAGGCCCGCCACGTGGTCGTCTTCACCGGCGCCGGCATCTCGGCGGAGAGTGGCGTCGCCACGTTCCGGGACGCGCTCACCGGCCTGTGGTCCCGGTTCGACGCGCAGTCCCTGGCCACCCCGCAGGCCTTCGCCGAGGACCCGGACCTGGTCTGGGGCTGGTACGAGTGGCGCCGCCAGCAGGTCCAGCAGGTCCGCCCGAACCACGGCCACCTCGCCGTGGCCCGGCTGAAGGACCACGTCCCCCAGCTCACGGTGATCACCCAGAACGTCGACGACCTGCACGAACGCGCCGGCTCCGACACACCGACGCACTTGCACGGCAGTCTCTTCGCCCCGCGCTGCGCCACCTGTTCCCGCCCGGCCCCGCTGCCCGCGACCACGGAGGAGCAGCCCGCCGAGGGCAGCCGGGTGCCCCCGCCCCGCTGCGCCCACTGCGCCGGCCCGGTCCGCCCGGGCGTCGTCTGGTTCGGCGAGGCCCTCCCCGAGCAGGCCCTGGAGTCCGCCGTCCGCGCCGCCTCGTCCTGCGACGTCCTGCTCACCGTCGGCACGTCCGGCCTGGTCTACCCGGCCGCCGAGATCCCCCGCCTGGCCGCCCGCTCCGGTGCCGCCGTGATCCAGGTCAACCCCCAGCCCACCCCGCTGGATCCCCTGGCCGCGGTGAACCTCCCCGGCCCCGCCGCCGAACTGCTCCCCGCCCTGCTCACCACCACCTGGCCCTGACCGCCGCTGCCCACCCCATAACGGCCGCTGGGCACCAGCCGGGGCGCCGCTACTTGACCGTCACCGTGAGGCCGAGCGGGTTGGTGCCGGTGTCCGGGTTCCAGGTGTCCGGGTTGGCGAGGCGGATCGCGTACGCCGGGGTCGCCGCCAGCCGCGTCGACGGGTCCGGCAACGACAGCGCCAGGTCATACGCTCCGGCCTTCGACGGGGCGGTGAACGAGACCGTGAGCGCGACCGTCCTCCCCGGCGCCCAGGTCCGCACGTCCGCCGGGATCATCACGGACTGGGTGATCGGGCCGCTCAGCACGAGGCGGACCGGCCGCTTCTGGGCCGGCGCCGCGTACCCCTGGTTGGTGAGCGTCAAGCGAACCGTGACCGCGCCGTTCACCTTGACCGTGCTGGGCGCCGCGGCCGAGACCAGGCTCAACCGGTAACCGAGGCGGCGGGACGCCTCGGCCAGGCCGTCGGCACCCCACGAGGTGAGCACGTCGGTGTTGAAACTCGGGTTCAGGTACGTCCAGTGATAGGCCGCCAGCTCGCTCGACGCCGACGCCCAGCCGGACCGGTCGGACGGTGCGCAGGTCTCCCCGCCGACCAGCATCGACGGGCTCTGCGCGGCCATCCAGGCGAAGTCGGTGTCGGCCGGGAACGTGCCGTAGTCGTCGGTGCCGGCCAGGAAGCAGTCATCGTGGATGCCGACCCGGGCCGCGTACGCCGCCGGGACCAGGCGCTTCTTGATCTCCGGCGTGCGCACCTGGATCGGGGCCGTGGTGGCGGCGAGCAGCGCGTTGATCACCTTGCGGCGGTCCGGCCAGGCGGCGAAGTTCTGGGTGTAGTACCACTCGCCCCAGCGGCCGACGAAGCCCGCCTGCAGCGCGGTGATCAGGTCGGCGTTCTGGGTGAGCAGCGGGGCGAGCTGCCGGATGTGCTTGACCACCCGGGCGACCGGCGCGTCGGCGTCGTCGTCGGCGGTGTACGCGAACCGGAGCACCAGCTTCACCCCGGCCTGGCGGGCCGCGGCGAAGTCCGCCTTGATCAGGTTCAGGTCGGCGGCCGCGAGGGTGTCGCTGTCGCGGTAGCGCTCCAGGTAGACGATCCGGTAGACGACGCTGTGCGCCTCGGACTCCCGGGCCGCGGCCAGGGCGTCGGCGTCCAGCGGCGCCCAGCCGGTGCCGTCGGCGTACAGATGGGTCTCGGACCAGGAGAAGAAGCCGCGGCCCGGGTTGGCGAAGTCGGCGTCGGAGGCGTCGTAGGTCCGGGTGGTGGACGTCGTCGCCGGCGGCGCGGCACAGGCCACCCCGGGCAGCAGGAGAACGGTCGCAGCGGCTACCACCGGCAGGATTCGCATGCCCGCGTTCATCGTCGGAGCGCCACGGGAGCTGAGAGGGAATCAGCGGGAAGGTAGTGGCAGCGCCCGCAGCGGCCCCTTTCGCACCTTGTTCGAACCTGTCTTCGGCAGTTCCGCCACCACGTCGACGTACACCGGGATCTTGTATTTGGCGAGCCGCTCCCGCAGGAACACCGGCACGTCACCGGGCTTCAGATCAACACCATCCAGGGGTACGACGAACGCCCGCCCCACCTCGCCCCACCTCGGGTCCGGCACTCCGACCACGGCCACCTCGGCCACTCCCGGGTGCTCGAAGATCGCCGCTTCCACCTCGGCCGGATACACGTTCTCCCCGCCGGAGATGTACATGTCCTTGGTCCGGTCGACGATGTGAAAATGCCCGTCGGCGTCGACGACGGCCAGGTCCCCGGAGCGGAACCACCCGCCGTCGACGAACGCGGCCGCGGTCGCCTGCGGGTCGTTCCAGTAGCCAGGGGTCACGTTCGGCCCGCGCACCAGCACCTCCCCGGGCTCGCCCGGCTCCGCGTCGGTCAGGTCCGGCCGTACGCACCGGACGTCGGCGAAGAACACCGGCAGCCCGGCCGACCCGACGTGCTCCCGGCTCTCCCGCGCTTCCAGGAACGTGGCGCCGGGCGCCGTCTCGGTCATCCCGTAGCCCTGGCAGAACGCCAGCCCGCGCTCCTGATAGCGGCGGATCAGCGCTTCCGGCACGGCGGCGCCCCCGGTCATCAGGCTGCGCACCGAGGACAGGTCGGCGTCCGCCCAGCGGGGTGACTGGCTGAGCCCGGCGTACATCGTGGAGACCCCGAACATCCAGGTCACCCGGTGCCGCGCGATCAGGTCGAAACAGCCGTCCACGTCCCAGCCCGGCATGATCACCGAGGTGCCGCCCTTGAGGAACGTCGGCAGCAGGCACTGGTCGAGCGCCGCGACGTGGAACAGCGGCGCGCTGACCAGGGTCACCTCGTCACTGGCCACGTCCACGCAGATCAGCAGGTGATAGCTGTTCCAGACCAGGTTGCCGTGGGTGAGCACGGCGCCCTTGGGGTGCCCGGTGGTCCCGGACGTGTAGAGGATGCAGGCCGCGTCGTCCAGCCCGACCGGCTCGTCCGGGAATATCGGGCTTTCGGCGAACTCGGCAAGCGACGTCAGCGCAACGGTCACCGGTGCTTCGACGGCGGGCATCGCCGGATCGTGGATCAGCACCGACGCCCCGCTGTGCCGGAGCTGATATGCCAGCTCCGGCGCGGTCAGCCGGAAGTTCAGCGGCACGAAGACCCCGCCGAGCGCCCACGTCGCGAACATCGTCTCGACGAACGCCGGGTGGTTCGGCCCCAGGTACGCGACCCGGTCACCGCGCCGCACCCCGGACGACCGGAGTGCGGCGGCGAGCCGGGCGATCCGCTGGTGCAACTCGGCGTACGTGATCCGCTGCTCGCCGAAGATCAGCGCGGTGCGCCCGGGCGACATCGCCGCCCGGCGCGCCGGCCAGGAGCCCAGCCCTGCGTTGTGCATGGTCGGACCTCAGGCGTACTGGCGGTAGACGGTGCGGGCGACACACGCCGGCTTCGCCGAACCGTCGATCTGCACGGTGAAGTCGAACGTGCTCTGCACCCCGCCGGGTACGTCCTCGACGCTGACCACGGTCGCCGCCAGCCGGATCCGCGCGCCGACCTTGACCGGCGTGGGGAACCGCACCTTCTCCAGGCCGTAGTTCACGCCCATCGAGATCCCCTCGACCGTGAGCAGGCTGCCGAAGAGCGGGATGACCAGCGAGAGGGTCAGGTAGCCGTGCGCGATCGGTCCGCCGAACGGGCCGGCCGTGGCGCGCTCGGTGTCCACGTGGATCCACTGGTGGTCGTCGGTGGCGTCGGCGAACGTGTTCACCCGCTCCTGGGTGATCTCCAGCCACTCGCTGGCGCCCAGGTCCTTGCCGACCAGCGACTTGATGCCGTCGATACCGTTCACGATCGTGGTCATGTCGATTCCTCTCCGAGAAGCAGACGGGCGGCGTTGCGCAGCAGGATCTTCTCCCGGACCGCGTCCTTGATCTCCAGCTGCGCGAAGTCGGCGAGCCAGCGGTCCGGCGTGATCACCGGGTAGTCCGAGCCGAACAGCACCTTGTCCTGCAGCAGGCTGTTGGCGTACCGGACGAGTTGCGGCGGGAAGTACTTGGGCGACCAGCCGGACAGGTCGATGTACACGTGTTCCTTGTGCGTGGCGACCGCGAGGGCCTCGTCCTGCCACGGGAACGACGGGTGGGCCAGGATGATCCGCAGGTCCGGGAAGTCCACCGCGACGTCGTCGACGAGCATCGGGTTGGAGTACTTGAGCCGGATGCCGCCGCCCCCGCGCACCCGGGCGCCGATCCCGGTCTGCCCGGTGTGGAACAGCGCGACCGCGCCGAGCTCCTCGATCGCCTCGTAGAGCGGGTAGGCCAGCCGGTCGTCCGGCGCGAAACCCTGGATGCTGGGGTGGAACTTGAAACCGCGAACGCCGTAGTCGTCGACCAGGCGGTGCGCCTCGCGGACGCCGGCCTTGCCCTTGTGCGGGTCGATGCTGGCGAACGGGATCAGCACGTCGGGGTGGTCGGCACAGCTCGACGCGATCTCCTCGTTGGCGATCCGCGGGTGCCCGGTGGCGTGCTCGGCGTCGACGGTGAACACGACCGCGGCCATCCGGCGGGAACGGTAGTAATCGGCCATCTCGGCGATGGTCGGCTGCCGGTGACCGTGCGCCTGGAAGTAGTCGGCGGACGCGCCGAGCAGCTCGGGGCTCAGCGAGCTGTGACCGTCCTTGCTCACCTCGGCGTGCGTGTGCACGTCGATGGCGACGAGATCGTCGATCTTCACGAGGGAACCCGGGGCGCCGGGATGCCGTAGGTCTCCGCGGGGAAGTCCCAGGACGCCGCGATGTCCGATGCCGACCAGCCGCCGTCGTGGAAGACGACCTGCTTCTCCGCCGGGTGCGACCAGAGGGCCAGCTTGTCGCCGCCGATCCCGATCGCCTGCCCGGTGATCCCCTTCGACGCGTCCGAGGCCAGGAACGTGATCAGCCCGGTGACGTCGTCGACCGTGCCGAGGCCCTCGTCGCGGCGCAGCCAGGCCGGATAGGGCTGCCCGGTCCGCTCGGCCTCCTCGATCACCGGGGCGAAGGCCGGGATCGTCTTGGTCATCTCGGTGGCCGCGATCGGCACCACCGCGTTCACGGTGATCTCGCTGCGGGCCAGCTCGAGGGCCCAGGTGCGGGCCATCGCGGCGATGCCGGCCTTGGCCGCCGCGTAGTTGGTCTGCCCGAAGTTGCCGCGCTGGCCGGCCGGCGAGGCGATCAGAATCAGTCGTCCGCCGGTGCCCTGCGCCCGCATCCGGATCGCCGCGGCGCGGGCGCAGGTGAACGTGCCGCGCAGGTGCACCCGGACCACCGCGTCGAAGTCGTCGTCGGTCATCTTCCAGAGCACCCGGTCGCGCAGGATGCCGGCGTTGGTGATCAGCACGTCCAGCCGGCCGAACGCCTCGACCGCGGCGGCCACCAGACGGTCCGCGCTCTCGGTGTCGCCGACCGCGGCGGCCACGCCGACCGCGCCGGGGATCTCGGCGACCGCGGCGTCGACCGCCGCCTGGTCCACGTCGTTCACCACGACGGACGCGCCGGCCGCCGCGAGGGCCTTGGCATACGCGAGGCCGAGGCCCCGGCCGCTGCCGGTGACGACGGCGACCCTGCCGGTCAGATCCATGTGTGTCAACCTCTCACGAAGGGGGTGGGCGGCGCGACGGCTTCGGGCCCCGCAGCCCGTCGAATCCGGCGCCGCCCACAATCAACAGGATTCCTGTTGATGCCGAGTCTTCATGACGATCAGGTTTCCTGTCAATGGGGTAGTCTGCCGGTATCTTTCGCCGAGGAGATCCACTGATGCCATCGCTGCTCTACCTGGTCAAACAGCTCGAACTCGCGGTGCGGGCGCGCCTCGACGAGCTGGTCCGCGGCCACGGCATCACCGCGCTGCAGTACACCGCGCTGACCGTTCTTGAACGCCACGACGGCCTCTCCGCCGCCCAGCTCGCCCGCGACTCGTTCGTCACCGCGCAGTCGATGGCCGACATGGTCCGCACCCTGGAGAGCCACGGCCTGCTCCGCCGCGAACGCAACCCGGCCAACCGCCGTGAGCTCCTCCTGCACCTCACCGAGGACGGCCGCGGCCTGCTGGCATCGGTCGCCGCCCCGGTCCACGACCTGGAAACCCGCATGATCGCCAAACTCACCGAGGCCGAGTCCGCCGCCTTCCGCGACACCCTGATCACCGCCTGGCAGGCGCTCACCTGATGCGACGGATCAAGACCATGCCGCCGCCTCATGACCGCTTCTGGTTCCGCGCCGCCCTTGTCCGCTACGACCTGGGTGCCTTCACAAGAGCAGCTGCGGAGTCCCGGGCCTCCCCGCGACGCTGCCCCGCTCAGGATCGCTGGTCGCCGCACGGGTGTATCCCGGGCCCGCGACGCAGTCCCCCACCGGACCGCCAGGCGCGCGCCGTGTCCCGGCTGGCCCCCAGGGGTGCTTCGCACCCCCGGAGACACCCCCGAGAACCAGCTTGAGGCCAGGAGCCGCGCCGCGGCCCGGAGTGCGGCGGACCTCACGCGGTGACCACCCGCCACCCGCCGCTCGGCGGACGGCCGGCAGACCGGCTGGCGCTCAGGGGTGCCTCCGCAACGCGGAGGCACCCCTGAGGACCAGCCAAGACCGGGAGTCGCGCTGCGGTCTGGCGTGCGGCGGGTCTTGCGGGGCCGGGATACACCCGTGCGGCGCTCAGCGGTCTGGGGTGGGACTGCGTCGCGGGGAGGCCCGGGACTCCGCTGCTGCTCTCGTGATGGCCCGAGTTCGTACCGTATGGGGTTGATCTAAAGCGGTCGGATCGGCGGGAACGCGTCCTCCAGGTCGCGGGCGGCGGCCAGGGCGATGTGCTCGCCGTGCAGGCGGGCGATGACCTGGACGCCGAGCGGGCGGCGGCCGGTGACGCCGGTCGGGACGGCGACCGCGGGCAGGCCGAGGAAGTTCGCGGTGACCAGCAGGCGGTGGGCCTTCCAGAGTGCGGTGGTGGCGGCCGGGCCGGACAGGTCGAAACCGATCAGCGGCATCGGCTGGGTGGTGACCGGACCGAGAACGATCGGGTAGCGGGCGTGGAACGCGCGCCACGCGGCGGCGTGCACAAAACGCTCCGCCCAGGCGCCCTGGTAGGCCGCCGAGGTGTCCAGGAGTTCGACGTCGACGATGTTGTCCTTGAAGTACTGGACGGTGCCGGCCGACAGCGGGCCCGGGAAGATCCCCGGGGTCAGCAGCATGGGTGCGTTCTCGGTCGAGGAGAGCTGACGCCAGAGGGTGGCGCAGCGGTCCACCGACGGCGGCTCGACCTCCTCGACGTCCCAGCCGGCCGCGGCGAGCGCGGCCGCCGCAGCCCGGACCGCCGACGCGGTCTGCGCGTCGACGCCCCACCCGGCCGGGTCGACGGTGACCGCGACCCGGCGCGGACCGTCATAACCGGACGGGTGCTCGACGGTCACGCTCAGCGGGTCGACGTCGTCGGCGCCGTGCATCACGCCGAAGAGCAGGTCGAGGTCGGCGACCGAGCGGGCCAGCGGACCGTTCACCGCCATGTGCTGAATCGACAGCGGCAGCGGCTCGACACTCCGGGACGGCGCGGCCACCCGGCCGGCCGAGGTGCGCAGCGCGGTGATCCCGGCGGCGTGCGCGGGCAGCCGCAGCGAGCCGCCGTAGTCGTTGCCGAGACCGATCGCGACCATGCCGGTGGCGACCGCGACCGCGTCGCCGCCGCTGGAGCCGCCCGGCACCCGGGTGTCGTCCCACGGGTTGACCGTGCGGCCGAACAGGTCGTTGTCGGTGTCCCAGCGCAGGCCGATGTCCGGCATGTTCCCGCGGGCGACCGGGATCGCGCCGGCGGCCAGGAGCTTGTCGACGAACGTGGCGTTGGCCGCCGGCACGTTGCCGGCCGCGAACGGCAGCCCGGACGTGGTCGCCGACCAGGTCAGGTCGATGTTCTCCTTGACCGAGATCGGCACCCCGGCGAGCGGGCCCGGGTCCTGCCCGGCGGCGATCCGGGCGTCGAGCGCCGCGGCCGCCTCCCGGGCCCGCTCGGCGAGGACCACGGTGACCGCGTTGACCTGCGGGTTCACCGCACCGATCCGGGCCAGGGAGGCGTCCACGACGGCGGCCGCGGTGAACGTGCCGCGGCGCACCCCGCCGGCGATCTCGGTGGCGGTCAGGTTGTTCATCGTGGTGCCTTTCCTTCAGGGAGGACCGTGCAGGTCAGCGCGGTCTCGCCGAGCTGGAGCCGCTGCCGGTTCGGGACGGTCGTGACGGCCAGCCAGCGGTGTTCGCCGGTGCCCGGTGCGGGCACGAACTCCGGCGCGTCGCTGCTCGCCACGGTGAGCCGCAGGGCGTGCCCGGCCGGCAGCCGGTACCCGACGTGACCCAGGTCGAGCTCGACGGCGAACGCGGCGCCGGGGTCGAGGATGGTCTGCTGTCCGCGAGCGATCAGCTTGGCCGTGCCGTCGGGTGCGACGTCGAGCAGCCGGGCGAACAGGTCCATCTCCGGGCCGTCCGAGCCGGCCGTGGCGCGCAGCCGGATCGGGCCGGCCAGGTCGAGCGGCGCGGTGACCGGTGCGGCGGTGAAGGCGAGCACGTCCGGGCGGTCGGCGAGGTGCCGCTCGTCCGGGTATTCGGCGAGGAACGAGAACGCGTCGGCGACCGGGGACGGCACCGGGTCGGCGGCGTCGTGGATCCAGGTGGCGGTCTCGGCCGGGCCGGTCCCGGCGACCGGCGCGGTGGTCAGCGTGCCGCCCGGCGCGGCGCCCGCGGCCGCGGCGGCACCGGCCGGGCGCAGGACGATCTCGTGCGCCGCGGGCGGCGGCCAGGCGACGTCGGCGCGGTGGGCCGGGTCGCCGGAGTTGGCCAGCTGCCAGCGCACCCGCGGCAGGTCCCGGTCCTGCCCGCGCAGGAAGACGTCGAAGAACTCGATCGCCGGGTCCAGGTACCGGGGCAGCGCGGCGTCCGAGTCGGCCGTGCGGACCAGCGGGTCGAGCTCGAAGTGGCTGTGGTTCTCGTGGTCGATCGCCTCGAGCAGCAGGTACTCGTTGCGCGCCCAGGCCGGGCGGCGCTGGATCTCCCGGTGGTCGTGCCAGGACCACGGTGCGCAGTTGTCCCACCAGCCGATGGTCATCAGCACCGGCACCGGTGGCGCGTCGAACGGGCTGCCGGCCGGGAAGCGGCGCAGGGTGACCGGGTGCGGGAACCACACGTCGTACGACGCCGAGCGGCTGCCGACCGTCGCGAAGAACTCCTCGACCTGCGCGGCCAGGGGGCGCCGCGACCAGTCGAACTCCCACTCGAGCATGTCCTGATCGTGGAACATGCTGAGCGGGTACACCCGGGCTACGCCCATCTCGGTGTCGTGGGTGCGCTGCCCCGGGACCGGACCGGGCAGCTCGCCGAGGCGGGTGCCGGTGACCCGGGGCGCGATCGCGCGCAGCGCCGGATGCCCGGTGGAGGCGGCGGCCCACTGGGTGAAGCCGTAGTACGAGTCGCCCCACATCCCGACCACGCCGTCCGACCACTCCT
Organism: Actinoplanes palleronii; assembly: GCF_016862315.1. Classification (GTDB taxonomy): domain Bacteria; phylum Actinomycetota; class Actinomycetes; order Mycobacteriales; family Micromonosporaceae; genus Actinoplanes; species Actinoplanes palleronii. Next base: position 16,298 of record NZ_BOMS01000004.1, read on the forward strand.
GCTGGACGATCCAGTCGAGGGTGTCGTGGCCGTCGTACGCCTCGTTGACGAAGAGCAGGGTTTCGCCCTCGGAGCGGAACTTCCCGCGGACGTCCTGCACCACCATGGTGTAACCACGGGCGGTGAAGTAGGCGGCCACCCGGGGCATGAACGTGTACTCGCCGCACTTGTCGTACGGAAGCCTGGTCAGGATGACCGGGCCGGGCTGCGGATCTACGGGAAGATAGACGTCGGTGGCCAGACGGACACCGTCGCGCATCCGCACCATGTGCTGGGTCGCCGCGGGAGAGACCGGCCCGGGGCCGGTGCGCTGGACGGAGATGGTCATCAGAGCACCTCGAAGAAGCGGATGCGGACCTGGCCGGCCTCGCCGCGGGCCAGCCCCACGAAGACCGAGGAGTTCAGCCACGCGTGTGCCGGGGCGTCGGTGCTGAACTTCGGGCTGGTGCGGTAGTAGTACTCGGTCTCCGGGATGTCCTCGCCGGCCTCGACCCGCGCGTCGATCTCCGGGGTGGCCCGCCAGAAGCCGCGGTTGTCGATGTCGATCACGCTGCCGTCGTCGGCCTGCAGCAGGTACCGCGCGTCCAGCTCGGTCACCTGTCCGCGGGTCACCGACCAGTCGCCGCCGCCGGCCAGGACCGTGCCGTTCAGGCGGGGTCCGGAGACGGTGCCGCCGGTGATCGGGGTGAACATCAGGACCTCGTCCGGGCCGCGGCCGACGTGCCGGGTCTCGGCCACGTCGACCCGGGCCTCGAAGACGAAGACCAGGCGGGGGTCGGGGAGTTCAGGCATGACGGTCCTCGTTTTCTTTTCCGAAATGACAATCAATTAGGCTGAGCGAAATCGACCGGAGGGGGCGGGGATGGGCCGGCCGAGCATGGCAGCCGAGCGGACCGAACAGATCATGCAGGCCACCGCGCGCTGCCTGCAGAAACACGGTCTCGCCGGGACGACCCTGGAACGGGTCGCCGAGGAGTCCGGGCTGAGCCGCAGCCACGTGCGGCACTACGTCGGCAACCGCGACGACCTGCTGCAGAAGTTCGCGAACTGGCTCTACTCCGGGTACGAGGCCGAGTTCATCGGCCGGATCGCCGGGGCGGACGGCCGCGACAAGCTGCCGATCGTGATGGACTACCTGTTCAGCACGGGTTTCCTGCCGATCAGCGACGACGACACGGTGATCCGCGAGCTGATCACCGCGGGGATCGCCGACGAGCGCATCCGGGTCGTCATGCAGACCCACTACACGCAGGCGATCCAGTCGGTCGAGGACGCGCTCGCCGCGGAACACCCGGAGGCCTCCCCGGGAGCGCGGCGCGCGGTGGCCTACGGCCTGTGGTGCCTGGCGATGGGCAACTCGATGATGGCCGAGCTGCAGCTGCCGGTGGCCTCCGGCGGCCTGGTCCGCGCGGCCGCGGAGTCCCTGCTGGAACGGCTCAGCAGACACGGTTGACCTCCCGGGTCGGCACCCAGCCCGGGCGCGGGACCGATCCGATCAACTTCCTGGTGTACGGGTCGGACGGCGCGGAGAGCACCTCCGCCACCGTGCCCGACTCGACCACCCGGCCGCGGTGCATCACCACCACGTCCTCGCAGACGTGCTGCACCACGGACAGGTCGTGGGTGATGAACAGGTACGCCACCCCGGTCGCGGCCCGCGCGTCGACCAGCAGGTTCAGGATCTGCGCCTGGATCGACACGTCGAGCGCGGCCACCGCCTCGTCGAGGACCAGCAGCTTCGGGTCGGCGGCGAGGGCCCTGGCGATCGCCACCCGCTGCCGCTGCCCGCCGGAGAGCGCCCGGGGCAGCGCCGGGCCGTGCCGCTCGTCCAGCCCGACCAGGTTCAGCAGCTCGGCGCTCCGGGCGGCGCGCCCGGCCCGGTCGAGCGTGGTGTGGTGCGCGAGCACCTCGGTGAGGCAGCTCGTCACGGTCTGCCGGCGGTCCAGCGACTGGTACGGGTCCTGGAACACCATCTGCACCGTCGACGCCCGGCGCTCGCCCTCGATCGTGACCGTCCCGGAGGTGGCCTTCTCCAGCCCCGTGATGATCCGCGCGCACGTGGTCTTGCCCGAGCCGGACTCCCCCACCACGGCGAGGGACCCGCCGGTCGGCACCGAGAAGCTCACCCCGTCCACCGCGACGAACCGCCCCTTGAACACTTTGCGCAGGTCACGTACCTCAAGCAACACTCGGCGTCTCCCTGGGAAGAAGGTGGCAGGCGGCCAGTCCGGAGTCGATCGGCAGCAGCGCCGGGCGGACGTCCCGGCACAGCCCGGCCGCCTGAGGGCACCGGTCGGCGAAGACACACCCGGCCGGCGCGTCGAACGCCGACTGCGGTGACCCCGGCACGGTCGCCAGCCGCTCCCCCGGCGCCACCGTCCCGGGCCGCGAGCGCAGCAGCGCCTGCGTGTACGGGTGCCGGGCGTCCTCGTGCAGCCGGTCGGCGGGCAGGATCTCGACGATCTCCCCGGCGTACATCACCGCGATCCGGTCGCACACCGCGGCGGCCAGTTCCAGGTCGTGCGAGATGAACAGCAGCGCGCTGCCGTGCTCGCGGCGCCGCTCGTTGAGGATCGCCACCACCTCCTCCTGGGTGGTGACGTCCAGCGCCGTGGTCGGCTCGTCGGCCAGGATCAGCTTCGGCGAGGTGGCCAGCGCGGCTGCGATCACCACCCGTTGCAGCAGGCCGCCGGAGAGCTCGTGCGGGCGCTGGCGCAGCCGCCGTGCGACGTGGTCGACACCGACGTCGGCGAGCAGCCCGGCCGCCCGTGTCCGCGCGTCGGACCGACTGACACCCTGGTCACGCAGCACCTCGGTGAGGAAGTCGCCGATCGTCCGGACCGGGTTGACGGTGGCCCGCGGGTCCTGGAAGACCATCGCCACGTCCTGCGAGCGCATCCGGCGCAGCCCGGCGCCGTCCAGCGTGTGCACGTCGGTGTCGCCGAACCGGACCGTGCCGGTGGCCCGGGCGCCCGGCGGCAGCAGCCGCAGCACCGACTTGACCGTCATCGACTTGCCCGAACCGGACTCGCCGACCAGGCCGACGGCCTCCCCGGCCGCCACCGACAGGGTGACGTCCCGCAGGATCGGCCGGCCGTTGATCTCCACCCGGAGGTGGTCGAACTCCAGCATCGTCACCGGACACCTCCGCCGAATCGTTCGGCCAGCCGCTCGGCGACCACGGTGAAGGCCACCACGGTGATCACCACGGCGACGGCGGCCTCGATGGACTGTTGCGGGAAACCCGCCAGGATGGACGGCTGACCGTTCGCGATCATCAGGCCCCAGTCCGAGGCCGGTGGTTGCAGGCCGAGGCCGAGGAAGGAGATCGAGGCCAGGTCGATCATGGCGTACCCGAAACCGATCGCGGCCTGGACCACCAGCAGCGGCGCCAGGTTCGGCAGCAGATGCCGCAGGCAGATGTGCCATCCGGAGAAGCCCTGCACCCGCAGCGCCTCGATGTACGGCAGGTTCCGCTCACGCAAGGCCGCGGCCCGCATCACCCGGGCGATCATCGGCACGAAGGCCAGTGACAGCGCGACCACCGGCGCGGTGAACCCGGCCCCGAAGATCGCCGCCACGGTGATCGCCAGGACCAGCCCGGGGAACGCGAACAGGATGTCGAGCAGCCGGGAGACCGCCGCGTCGAACCAGCCGCCGAACCAGGCCGCGGTCACCGCGAGCGCGGTGCCGGCGGTGCCGGCCGCGAGGACCACGATCAGCGGGCCGGCCAGGCTGGTGCGGGCGCCGGCCATCAGCCGGGACAGCAGGTCACGGCCCAGGTCGTCGGTGCCGAGCGGATGGTCGCCGGTGAACGGGGCGTAGGCGTTCAGCGGGTCGACGGCGGTCGGGTCGTGCGGCGTGATCCACGGCGCGAGGAGCGCGAGCAGCACCACGAGCACGCAGACGACGGCGGCCGCCATGGGGACAAATCGGATTTTTACTAAACGTCGAGGGAGAGCCAGGGTGCTCACGAGTCACTTCCCCGTCGGCGGATCATGCGGTCCGCTCCGTCAGCAGCCGCGGGTCGAGGACCGCGTTGAGCACGTCGACCAGCATGTTGACCACCAGGAACGCGGCCACCAGCAGCAGCGACAGCACCTGCACCACCACCAGGTCCTGCCGGGCCGCGCTCTGCACCAGCAGCGAGCCGAGCCCGCTCACCCCGAACGCCTGCTCGGCCACCGCGGTGCCGGCGAACAGCCCGGCCACGGTCACCCCGGAGACCGCCAGGATCGGCGGCGCGGCGTTGCGCAGCACGTGCCGGCGCAGCACCGCCAGGCGCGGCAGGCCCCGGGCCCGGGCCGCGGCCACGTGGTCGGCGGCGAGTTCGGCGCGGACCTCGGTGCGGGTGATCCGGCTGACGTAGGCGAGGTAGCCGCCGCTGAGCGCGAGCGCCGGCAGCGTCAAGTGGTGGATCCGGTCCCCGAACCCCTCGCCGGAGCCGAAGACCGGGAACCAGGACAGCTTGGTCGCGAAGATCCAGATCAGCAGGATCGCGGCCACGAACGCCGGCGCCGCCATCAGGATCGTGGTGACCACCGTGAGCGCGCCGTCGACGACCTTGCCGGCCGCTCCGGCGAGCACACCGGAGACCACCCCGATCACCAGGATCACCACCGACGCGTACGCCACCAGCAGCGCGGTGGTGCCGATCCGCGACGAGATCAGCGTGGTGACCGGCTCCTTGAGCACCATCGACGTGCCCGGGTCACCGGTGAGCAGGCCACCGAGCCAGTGCCCGTACTGCACCCAGAACGGGTCGTCCAGGTGGTACTGCGCGCGGATCGCGGCCATCGTCGCCGGTGTGACCTCGTGCCCGCCGGCCAGGATGCTCGCCGGGTCCCCCGGTGCCAGGTAGAGCGCCCCGAAGATGACCACACTGGCGACCGCCACGGTGGCCAGCATCCCGCCGAGCTTCCGGGCCACGAACCAGATCATGCGGTGCCCACCTGAGCGGCCCAGGCCGAACTGATGTAGGAGAACGACGCCGGCGCCCCGGTGACCCGCTTGTTCAGGAACAGCCGGTTGTACGACTCGGCCAGGGTGATCTGCAGCTTGGCCGGCCCGAAGATCGCCTGCGCGGCCACGAACGCCTGCGCCGACGCGGCCGGGTCGGTCGCCGACACCGCGGTCACGATGTTCTTGGTGACCGCGGTGTCCTCGTAGTTCGTCCAGTTGAACAGCGCGCCCTTGAGCACGAAGCCCGGCGCGTAGTACAGCGCGCCCGGCACCTCGAGATACCCGGTGGTGGCGATGAAGTCGATGCCCTTGCGCAGCGCCGGGTCATAGAACAGCCCGGCGAACTCGGCCGCCTGCAACTGCTTGATCGTCATCTTCAGCCCGATCTGCTGGGCGGCGGCCTGCGCGATCGTGGCGGTCTGCAGCAGCGACTGGTCACCGGCCGGCAGCGCGATCACCAGGTCGGTGCGGCTCGGCGAGGCGTCGGCGACCAACTGCTTGGCCTTCGCCAGGTCGGCCTTCGAGGTGTCCGGCAGGGCCGCGTACCCGGCGTCGTAGACGCTCTTGGCCGGACTGCCGTTCCAGGCCATCGGCGGGGTGAACGTCTTGAGCGGCTCACCGGCGCCCTTGAGCACGCTCGTCACGAAGCTGGTCTTGTCGATCGCCAGGTCGAGCGCCTGGCGGATCCTCGGGTCGGCGGCCGGGCCGTCGGTGGCGACCGCGCCGAGGCTGAACGTCTCGGTGCTCGGCCCGAAGTACAGCTTGCCCACGCTGGCCTTCTGCAGGGCGGCGATGCTGCCGGCCGGCGCGCCGTAGACGCCGTCCACCTCGCCGGAGAGCAACGCGCTGGTCAGCGTGCTGCTGTCGGTCAGGAACACGAACTGGAAGCTGGCCGCCTTCGCCTTGCGCGCGGTGTCCCAGTAGGTCTCGTTCCGCTTCAGGGTGATCTTCTGGCCGCTCTGCCAGGAGTCCAGCCGGAACGGCCCGGTGCACATCAGCCCGCCGCTCGCGGTGCCGAACCCGGCCGCCGCCGTGGTCGCGTACTTCTCCTCGATGATCGCGCCCGGCACACCGGCCAGGTCCGGCACGAACTGCATGTCCGGCGCGGTGAACGTGACCGTGACCTCGAGCGGGCCGGTCCTGGCGATCGTCTTGACGTTCGCGAACACGTGCGCGCTGTAGGACGCCAGCTTCGGGTCCATGTTCCGCTTCAGGCTGTAGACCACGTCGTCGGCGGTCAGCGCCGCGCCGTCCCAGAACGTCACGCCGGCTCGCAGGGTGATCACCACGGTGGTGGCGTCCTTCTGGGTGACCGCGCTGGCCAGGCCGGGTGACGTCGAGTAGTCGGTGTTCAGCCGGAGCAGGCTCTCGCAGAGGTTGGTGCCGACCGTGTTCGCCGAGTAGTCCCCGGTCCGGGCCGGGTCGAGCGACGCCGGCTCACCGGACGGCAGCGCCCAGGTGACGCTGTCGACGTCTCCGGTCGCGGCCGGCGTGGTCTCGGTCAGCTCGATCGTCGCCGCGGCCGCCGGCCCGCCGCCGGACCCACCACCGCAGCCGGCCACCGCGACGCTCAGCACGACAGCCGAAGCCGCCAGCGCTATCTTGATGATCATCTATGTATCTCCCTGGACTAGGGCACGAGAACGCACCACCGGAACGCCGCGGGGACCACCCGCCGACCGGTCGCGGGTCCGGCGGCGTGTGGCGACGGTCTCAGAGTCCCGCCCAGGCCTGTAGATTGTCAATCCTGGAAATCAACTATTAACTACTCGCCCAGCTAACCCCCGTTCACCAGGAGTCTTACCAGCTGGATAGTCCATCTTTTTCGACGAAAAACCTTTTCCGGTACGGCCGTGGAGCCCCGCCGCGGGCCACGCGCCGCGGTGGTCTCACGCGGCACCGCGCGGCGCCGGGTCCCTGAGCGACTCGCGCTTCCCCCGGCTGGCAAGATCATGCACCGTGATCATTGATGCCTACTTATCCAGCACGCGTTGCGTGGTGGGGACGCCGTGAGTAATCCGGATCTCGGGGAGGCTCGCCGGTGAGGGCGGTCATCGTCGCGGCGGCCGTCGCGTTCATCATCTCGCTGCTCGGCACGCCGGTGGCGATCCGGGTCTTCACCGCGCTCAAGGCCGGGCAGCCGATCCGGTCCCTCGGGCTCGCCTCGAGCGACGGCAAGAGGGGCACCCCCGCGATGGGCGGCGTGGTGTTCATCGTGGCGACCCTGTTCGCCTACGTCGCCGGGCACCTGGCGCTGACCACGCTGCCCGACCGGCAGATCGCGCAGGCGAAGCCGACCATGACGGCGCTCGTCCTGCTCGGGCTGTTCGTCTTCTGCGGCGCGGTCGGCTTCGTCGACGACCTGCTCAAGGTGCGCCAGAAGAACTCCGACGGCCTGTCCGCGAAGGGCAAGCTGCTCGGTCAGGTGATCATCGGCACCGGGTTCGGCATCGCCGCGCTCTACGTGGCGAGCACCAACGGCCAGACCGTGGCCAGCGAGCACATCTCGTTCATCCAGGACATCAGCTGGCTGAACGTCGGCAAGGTCGGCTCGGTGATGATGTTCGTCTTCGTGATCACCGCGATGTCGAACGGCGTGAACCTCACCGACGGCCTCGACGGCCTGGCCACCGGCGCGTCGATGCTGGTGCTCGGCGCGTACGCGCTGATCGGCTACTGGCAGTACCGGCACTGGTGCGCCGACGACACGTACGCCCGCGCGAACGACTACTGCTACCAGGTCCGGGATCCGCTGGAGATCTCCATGATCGCCGCGGCCGCGGCCTGTGCCTGCCTGGGCTTCCTGTGGTGGAACACGTCCCCGGCGCGGATCTTCATGGGCGACGTCGGCGCGCTCGGCCTCGGCGCCCTGATCGGCGGCCTCGCGGTGGCGACCCGCACCACGCTGCTCTCGATCCTGATCGGCGGGCTGTTCGTCATCATCACGGTCACCTGGGTGATCCAGATCGTCTCGTTCAAGACCACCGGCAAACGGGTCTTCCGGATGGTGCCGCTGCACCACCACTTCGAGCTGGCCGGGTGGAGCGAGGTCAACATCGTGGTCCGGTTCTGGACCATCGCCGGCGTCTGCGTGGCAGCCGGCCTGGGCCTGTTCTACTCGGACTTCCTGACCGCCGTCGGCTAGCACCTCAGCGACGGCCGGCCGCCGCGCGGCGTCAGCGCGGGATGATCTGCACGCCGCGGGGCGGGAGGAAGCCGTCGATGCCCAGGCCGACCGGGTCGCCGGTCCGGTTGATCAGGAACCGGTGACCCGACCGGACCGCCGGCTCCACCCGCCGCCGGAGCTCCGGCGGCAGCTCGCTCGCGGCGCAGCCGGTGCCGATGCGCGTTGTCACCCGCGGCGATCACGCCACCGGTGCTACGTCACTCCCCGGACTCCTTGGGCCGGCCCGCTTCGCGCCGATAAGTACCCCGTGCAGACCCACGAAGCCGAGGACGGCGCATGAGCGGTCGTTCGACGAGTGGGCCCCGCCACCTGTGGTGGATCTACTTGACGGTCACCACCGTGCTCGCGGTCGTCTACGTCACCGTGCCGTTCAACGGCGGCACCCGATGGATCTACGTGCTGGTCAACAGCACCGCGCCGTTCGCCGTCTGGATCGGTCAGCGCGGGCACTCCCCGCAGCGCCGGGGCGGGTGGCTGGTGATCGGCGCCGGGCTGCTGTTCTCGGCGGCCGGCGACGTGATCTTCGCGGTGCACACCGCCCGCAACGGCGGCGCGGCGTTCCCGTCCAGCGCGGACGTGTTCTACCTGTTCGGGCACCTGACCATCGCGGCCGGCACGGCGATGCTCGCCGCCCGGGCCGGGCGGACCGCGTTCGTCGACTCGGCGGTGATCCTCACCCCGCTGGCCAGCATCGCCTGGATCCTGGTCGTCGAGCCGACGATGACCGTCGGCGGCAGCACCCTCGCCCAGTTCTTCGCGGTCTCCGCGCCGGTGAACACGCTGATCGTGGTGTACTGCGCGCTGGCCCTGGCGCTCGGCGTGGAGCTGCGCACGCCCGGGGTGCGCTGGCTGCTGTCCGGGCTGGTGCTCTGGTTCGTCTCCGACGCGCTCTACACGCATCAGGGGCTGACCGGCACGTACACCGAGGGCGGCCTGATCGACCTCGGCTGGATGGCGATGCCGATCCTGATCGGCACGGCCGGCCTGCACCCGTCGATGGTGGCCACCACCCCGCGGCGCTCCGCGGTGAGCACGCTGACCCTGCCGCGGGCGCTGACCCTGTTCGGCGCCGCGCTGATCCTGCCCACCCTGAACCTGTGCTGGGAGCCGGGGCACTCCGAGGTGCCGATGGTGCTCGGCTCGGCGCTGTCCATCGCGCTCGTCGCGATCCGGCTGATCGGGCCGATCCACGAGCTGTCCTGGCGGGCCGGGCACGACCCGCTGACCGGGCTGGTCAACCGCAGCCTGCTGATGGACCGGGTGACGCTGGCCCTGAGCGCGCTGCCGGACGGCGGGTCGGCCCGCGTCGGCCTGCTCTTCTGCGACCTGGACCACTTCAAGAACGTCAACGACAGCCTCGGCCACGACGCCGGCGACCAGCTGCTCATGGAGATCAGCACCCGGCTGCGGGCCGCGGTGCGGGACGCCGACGTGGTGTGCCGGCTGGGTGGCGACGAGTTCGTCATCCTGATGCCGGACACCACCGAGGAGCAGGCCGTGGAGATCGCGGAACGGGTGGCCGAGCGGCTCGGCGTACCCATGAGGCTCTCCGACGGCACCGAGTTCTTCGCCTCGTTGTCGATCGGGCTGCGCACCACCGGCGATCCGGACGCCGACCCGGACGCCCTGGTGCAGGACGCCGACACCGCGATGTACCAGGCCAAGGCGGCCGGCCGGGGCCGGGTGGTGCGGTTCGACGCGGAGATCCGCACGGAGGCCGCGCTGCGGCTGCGGCTGGACGCCGACCTGCGCCGGGCGCTCACCCACCCGGGCGAGCTGTTCTGTGTCTACCAGCCGGTGTTCCGGGTCGACGACGGCCGGCTGAGCTCGGTGGAGGCGCTGGTCCGGTGGCAGCACCCGGTGGACGGGATCCTGCCGCCGGCCGAGTTCGTGCCGATCGCCGAGGCGGCCGGCACCATCGCGCAGCTGTTCACGCTGGTGCTCGAGCAGACCCTGGCCGAGCAGCGCCGCTGGTTCCACCAGACCGGGCGGTGGATCCCGGTCGCGGTCAACCTGTCGCCGCACCAGCTCGACGGATCCACCGCCGAGCTGGTGCTCTCCATGATCGAACGGATCGGCACCCCGGCGGACCAGCTCACCCTGGAGCTGACCGAGACCGGGCTCGCCGATCCGGCGACGGTGGACGGCGCGCTCGGCCCGCTGCGGCGCGCCGGGGTCAAGATCGCTGTCGACGATTTCGGTACGGGGTACTCGTCGATGGCCCGGGTCGCCGACCACGGCTGGGACATCGTCAAGATCGACCGCGCGTTCGTCGCCGGCATCCACCGTGACCAGGCGCGGTGCGCGCTCGCCGACGCGATGGTCAAGATGGCGCACGCCCTCGGCATGGTGACCGTCGCCGAGGGCGTCGACAACGCCGCCGACCTGCAGGTGCTCGCCCGGCTCGGCTGCGAGTACGCCCAGGGCTACCTGCTGGCCCGCCCGCTCGACGCGGCCGGCATCCTGGAGCTGGCCGGCCTGGAGACCCGCACGTCGGTGGAGTTACGCCCCGGCGGCGTCCAGGCGAGCCAGCTGTGAGGCGTCCAGCTTGACGTCCACGGCCGGGATCAGGTCCTCGAACTGCTCCACGGTCCGCGGGCCGATCAGCGGGATCACCGACGGGTCGCCCTGGTGCAGCAGCCAGGCCAGGACCGTACGGTTCGGCGTGGTCCCGAGCTCGGCGGCCACCTCGGCCAGCACCGCCAGCCGGGCGTCCACGTCCGGCCCCTCGTAGTTGTCCATCATCCAGTGGCCGGAGCGTTTGGCCGGGTCGTCGTAGATGCCCTTGAGGATCGGCGAGTACGCGACCAGTTGCAGGTCCGGGTGCGTGGCCAGATAGTCCTGCTGCTCGGCGCCGACGATCGAGGCGGACGTGTTGCCGGCCTTCGGACGCAGGTACGAGTGCTGCTGCTGCAGAGCCACCGGCGCCACCCAGCCGTGCCGCTCGCACAGCTGCCGGATCCGCTCCAGCCGCCAGGTGCGCACGTTCGACCAGCCGAGGTAGCGCACCTTGCCCGCGGTGACCAGCCCGGACAGCGCCTCCAGGGTCTCCTCGAGCGGGGTGCCCAGGTCGTCCACGTGCACGTAGTACAGGTCGACGTGGTCGGTGCCGAGCCGCCGCAGGCTGCCGTCCAGGGCGTGCCGCAGGGTGTCCGCGCCGGCGCCCTCGAAGGTCTTCCGGGCGAGCTCCCAGTCCGGGTTCCCGTCGGCGTCCCACAGGTCCGGCGAGTAGGCCGGCACCGCGCTGCCCTTGGTGGCCAGGAAGACCTGGTCACGGTGGTTGCCGGCGCGCAACCAGCGACCCAGCAGTTCCTCGCTCTCCCCGCCCCGGCTGCCGACGCGCCGCCACCACTCGTAACAGTCCGCGGTGTCCAGGAAGGCGCCACCGGCCTCGCGGTAGCGGTCCAGGATCCGGATCGAGTCGGCCTCACTGGTGACGCCGCCCATCTGCATGGCGCCGAGGGCGAGCTTGCTGACCTGAGTTCCGGTTCGTCCCAGTTCGATCATTTCCATACGGACGACGCTAGGACCTGGAGCGCGCTCCAGGTCAACCTCGCGCGCTCCCCCGGGTGACCGGGCCCACATTCCGATACGAGAGCGTTCCGTTTCTATACGACGGGGGCTACTGTCCCCATTGAGATACGGAACGGTTCCGTTTCATAACCGGGGGGAAACACCGGATGAACGCCGAAGTACAACCCCAGACCGGGCACCCCCGGCGCTGGGCCATCCTGGGCGTGCTGGTCATCAGCCTGCTCGTGGTGGTGCTCGACAACACCGTGCTGAACGTGGCACTGCGCATCATCGCCGACCCGCAGCACGGGCTCGGCGCGACGCAGAGCCAGCTCGAATGGGCCATCAACTCGTACACCCTGGTCTTCGCCGGCATGCTGTTCACCGCCGGCATCCTGGCCGACCGGCTGGGCCGCCGGATCACCCTGGCCGTCGGCCTGGTGCTGTTCGGCATCGCGTCGCTGATCTCCGCGTACGCCGGCTCGCCGGACCAGCTGATCGCCGCCCGCGCGGTGATGGGCCTGGGCGCCGCGGCCGTCATGCCCGCCACTCTGTCGATCATCGCGAACGTCTTCGAGCCGAAGGAGCGCGGCCGCGCCATCGGTGTCTGGGCCGGCGCGGTCGGCCTCGCGGTCGCCCTCGGCCCGATTCTCGGCGGCTTCCTGCTGGAGAACTTCTGGTGGGGCTCGGTCTTCCTGATCAACGTGCCGATCGTGATCGCCGGCGTGATCCTGGTCTTCGTCCTGGTGCCGGAGTCGCGTGACCCCAAGCCGGGCCGGATCGACGTGGTCGGCGTCCTGCTCTCGGTGATCGGCCTGACCCTGCTCACCTACGGCGTGATCAAGGGCGGCGAGGACGGCTTCGGCGACACCCTGGCCTGGGCCCCGATCCTCAGCGGCGTGCTGGTCCTGGTCGGCTTCGTGCTCTACGAGCTGCGGGTCGAGTTCCCGTCGCTGGACGTGCGGCTCTTCAAGAACCGTCAGTTCTCCGCGTCGACTTCCATGATCGGCCTGGTCTTCTTCGCGGCCATGGGCTCGATGTTCTTCGGCGCGTTCTACCTGCAGCTGGTCCGCGGTTACGGCCCGCTCGCCTCCGGCGCGCTGTTCGTCCCGTTCGCGGTCGGCCAGATGGTCTTCGCCCCGATCAGCTCGAACATGGTCAAGAAGTTCGGCCCGAAGCTGGTCAGCACGGTCGGCCTGCTGCTCGTCGCGACCGGCCTGGGCACCTGGCTGCTGATCGGCACCGAGACCCCGATCGCCGTGGTCGCCGTCGCGTTCTTCCTGATGGGCGTCGGCATGGCGAACGTGATGCCGCCGGCCACCGAGTCGATCATGGCAGCGCTGCCCCGGGAGAAGGCCGGCGTCGGCTCCGCGGTCAGCAACACCATCCGGCAGCTCGGCGGGGCCCTCGGCGTCGCGGTACTGGGCGCCATCCTCTCCTCGGTCTACCGCGACAACCTGGGCACCGCCACCGACGGCCTGCCCGGCGCGGCGGCCGACGCGGCCCGCGAGTCCATCTCCGGGGCGTACGCGGTGGCCGAGCAGGCCGGCCAGGCCGGGTCCGCGCTGATCACCACCGCCAACGAGGCGTACGTCACGGCGATGCACTGGGCGGCCCTCGGCTCGCTGGTGTTCGCGCTGCTCGGCGCGCTGGTCGCGGTGATCTTCCTCCCCGGCAAGCGGCCGGAGGGTCCGCACAGCCCGGTTCTCGCCGAGGAGCAGGGCGTGGCCCTGGTCGAGGCGTAACCCGTCGGTAACAATGAATCCCATGACCAGCACCGTCCCGGCCGCCCAGGAGCGTAAAGCTCCTGGCCGGCCCCGCAACGCCCAGGCCGACGAGGCCATCCTCGACGCGGTGCTCGCACTGATGTCGGAGGGGCAGAGCGCGACGGCCGTCTCGATCGAGGCGGTCGCCGCGCGTGCCGGGGTCGGCAAGGCCACCATCTACCGTCGGTGGCCGAACAAGGAATCGCTGCTGATCGACGCGGTGCGCAGCATGAAGGGCCCGATCCCGGAGCTGCCGGGCGCATCGGTGCGCGACGACCTGATCGCCATGGTCACCGCGAACCGGTCGTCCCGGAGCCGGGAGTTCGGCAAGGTCACCGCGTGTCTGCTGCCGGAGTTGCAGCGGGACGCCGAACTGAGCCGGATGCACCATGCGGTGATGGAGCCCCGGCGCGAGGTGATGCGCACGATCCTGCGGCGCGGCATCGCCGGCGGGGAGCTGCGGGCCGACCTGAACATCGAGCTGACCCTGCTGATGCTCTCCGGGCCGTCGATGATGCAGGGCCTGTTCGGGATCGACACCGGCGTCACCGACGACGACTTCCCGACGACGCTGGTCGACTCGCTGCTGCGGGGCGCGGCCGCCTGACCCCCGAAGTGTGTGAAGTTGCGGCGCCCTCCGCACCCAAACTTCACACACACGGGGCCGCCGGGCGCTGCGTGGGGACTTTCGGCGCGCTCCGCACCACAACTTCACACACACGAGGTGGCCGGGCGCTGCGTGGGGACTTTCGGCGCGCTCCGCACCACAACTTCACACACACGGGGTGGCTGGGGGCTGCGTGGGGAGTTTGGGTGCGGAGCGCGCCGCAACTTCACACACACCGGGGAAGCCGAAACCGACAAAGCCGAAGAACCCGATTTTCCAGCGCGAAAGCCTTTCGCACTGCTGCAATCGGGAGCATGGGACCCCGGCGTGACGACAACAGGTCCGAGCCGAGGCCGGCGCGGGCCGGCGTGCACACGGCTCTACGGGCCTGGCGAGAGAGCCTGATCGATCTCGGCGACAACAATCGCCTGATCAACTTCACCGGCGGCAACGCCGACCTCGTGGAGATCACCGCACCGGACCCGGACCGGGTGGTCACCGCCCTGACCCGCGGCGCCCGGTGCGCCTTCACCGGGCCGGGCGGCGCGGGAGCCGAACGAGAGAACACGCTCCGCACCGAGCTGCCCGTCCGCTCGCTCGGCCCGGTGCTGCGCCGGCTGATGCGCCGCTCCCAGCAGGAGTACCTGGACCGCGGCGTCGCCGTCCTGCACCTCGCGCTCGGCCTGCTCAACTGGCGCCTGGCCGACGACGACGAGGACGCCGACAGCGAGTCCACCAGCCACGCCAGCCCGCTGCTGCTGCTCCCCGCCGAACTGGTACCGAGCGAGTCCGGCGACCTGCCCGAGCTGCGGCTGCGCGACGAGGAGCCGGTGCTCAACCCGGCCCTGGTGCTGCGGCTGCGCCAGTCCGGTGTCACCCTGCCCGGCCTGGAACCCGGCGCCGAGTTGAACGTCTCGGAGTTCTGGGCGCACTTCACCGACACGGTCGCCCGCCGGCACGGCTGGCACATCGAACGCACCGTGATCCTGACCTGCCTCACGTTCCACAAGGAGGCGATCTACCGGGACCTGCAGGAGAATGAGGAGCGGATCCTGGCCCACCCGGTGGTCCGCGCGCTGGCCACCACCGACCAGCACCGGCAGACCGACGCGTTCAGGTTCACCCCGATCCGGCCGGACGAGGTGGACCGGCTCACCCCGCCCGAGGACGTGCCGCTGGTCCTGGACGCCGACTCGTCGCAGCGGGCCTGCGTGGCCGCCGCGCTGGCCGGGCACAGCTTCGTGATGGACGGTCCGCCCGGCACCGGCAAGTCGCAGACCGTGGCCAACATGATCGGCGCGCTGCTGCACGCCGGCAAGCGGGTGCTGTTCGTCTCGGAGAAGGTGGCCGCGCTCGACGTGGTGCGCAACCGGCTGGCCGAGGCCGGTCTGGACCGCTACATCCTGGAGCTGCACGGGCAGCAGGCCGGCCGCCGCGAGGTCGCGACGCTGCTCGCGGCCGCGGTGGACGAGGCGCCGGAGGCGCCCGGGGAAGGCCCGGCTGTCGACCGCGGTGCGCTCCGGGAGCGCCGCGAGAAATTGACTGCTTTCGCGTACGCCATGAACCAGACCCGCCAGCCCCTCGGCGCCACCCTGCACGAGATCATCGGCCGTTGCGCCGGACTGTCCGAGGCCCCGGCCGCCCCGGTGCCGGCCATCACCCCGGACGCGCTCACCCCGGACGTGATGCGCCGGGTCCGCGAGGCCACCGACCAGCTCGCCCGCTCGTGGCGCGCGATGGCCGGCGGCGACGACCTGCTCTGGCGCGACGTGATCACCCGTGAGCCGCTCGATCCGGCGCTGAGCCGGGCCGAGAAGGCGCTCGCCACCCTGGCCCGCTCGGCCCGGATCGCCGACGCCGCGGCGCACGCGTTCGGGCTGCGCCGCCCGGATGACGCGGCCACCCTGGCCCGGCTCGCCGAGCACGCCGGCACCCGGCCGTCCCGGGTCGCCGACTCCTGGCTGACCGCGGACGACCTGGCCCCGGTCCGCCAGGCCGCCGACCGGCGCAGCGACGAGCTGGCCACCGCGGCCACGGCCGCCGAGGCGGTACGCCAGCGCGCCGGCGTGGACTGGACCGCGCTGCCGTCGCCCGCCGACCTGCCGGTGGTCCCCGACCTGAGCGCGCTGACCGCGCCGGTCGAGCTGGACGCGCTGACCGCCGCCGACGCCGACGACCTGGCCCGCTCGTTCACCCGGGCCGCCGAGCAGCTCGACAAGCACCGGCGGGCGGTCGACCGGGTCACCGCCAAGCTCGGGCTGCCGCCGGCCACCACGATCCGGGACATCTCCCGGGTGGCCGCCGTCGCCGAGCTGGGCGTGCGCCCGCACAAGCCGGAACGGTTCTGGTTCGGGCCGGGCGCGCTGACCGGGGTGCAGAACGGGTCGAGCGCGCTGCGCCGGGCCCTGGAGGCGCTCGTCGGTGCGGAGATCCAGGCCCGGCCGTACTTCGCCGAGGCGATCCTGGCCCAGCCGGTCGAGGAGCTCGCCGAGCGCTTCACCAACGTCCATCGCGGGTTCGGGAAGCTGCGGGCGGCGTACCGGCGGGACAAGCGGCAGGTGGCCGGCTTCGTGCTGCCGACCGCGCACCTCGGCGACGCGATCGACCGGATCGGCACGGCGGTCGCCTGGAAGCGGGCCCGGCAGGAGCTGGCCGCGGCGGAACACGCGTACGCGACGGTGCTGGGCCGCTACTGGCAGGGCCGGGGCACCGACTTCGCGGCCGTCGACGAGGCGATCGCGGTGGCCACCTCGGCGCTGGCCGCGGCACCGCCGTCCGGGGTGGAGGCGGTGCTCGGCTACCTCTGCGCGCCCGCTCCCGACCCGGAGCCGATCCGGGTCGTCGCCGAGGCCCGGGACGCGCTGCTGCGCTGGCAGGCCACGCTGCGCCCGGCGCCCTATCCGGCGGCCCGCCCCGAGCTGGTGTCCGGCCCGATCGAGGACGCGATCACCTGGCTGACCGCGCACACCGCGGCTCTGCACGCCACACTGGAGACGCTGCGCGCCTACGACACCGCGACCGGGCGCACCCTCGACTACGCCGAGACCGTACGCCTGGCCGAGCTGCGCACCACGGCGGCGCGGGCCGAGGCGGCGCTCTCCGGTCGTACCGGACCATTGCTCGACACCGCGAGCGAACCGCCTGCCGATCCCGCCGCGGTCGCCGAAGCGGTCGCCTGGGCCGCCGAGGTCCGCCGGTTCCGCGGTCCGGAGGCGCCGCTCACCGCGGAGCAGGTCGCGGCGCTGCGTGACCTGCGGCCGATCGTCGGGCTGGCCGAACGGGCGCAGGAGTGGACCGAGGCGAGCCACGCGGTGCTCGCCGGGTTCGGGCCCTCGCGCCAGGCCGGCCTGCGCGAACAGTTCGACGACTACCCGCGGGCGTCCGCGTTCCTGCGGGCCGCCCGGGACGACAGCAGCGGGCAGGAGGAGTGGTTCGCCTGCCTCGACGCCCGGGACGTGCTCACCTTCCACGGCCTGGACGCCGCCGTCGAGTTCTGCGCCGACCAGCACCTGGACAGCGCGGACGTGCCGGCCGTGCTGGAACGCGCGCTGCTGCACGGCTGGGTCGACGCGGTGGTCCGGGCCGACAACCGGCTGCGGCCCTGGCGGGGCGAGGACCGGGACCGCCTGGTCACCGAGTTCCGGCAGGCCGACGAGAAGCTCGCGGCGGTCGCGGCCCGCGAGATCATCGCGGCGGTCGAGGCCCGCCGGCCGGCCGCCGACAGCACGGCCGCGGGCCTGTTGCGGCGGGAGGCGATGAAGGCCGATCGGCAACTTCCGGTACGGGATCTGATCGCCCGGGCCCGTGACGTCGTGCTCGCCCTGCGCCCGTGCGTGCTGGCGTCGCCGCTGACCGTGAGTCAGTCGCTGCCACCGGACATCGGCTTCGACGCGGTCATCTTCGACGAGGCCTCGCAGATCACCCCGGCCGACGCGATCAACTGCATCTACCGCGGCACCGCCCTGATCACCGCGGGCGACGACCGGCAGCTGCCACCGACGTCGTTCTTCGACCGGACCTACTCGGCGGTGGACACCGACACCGAGGTGCTCGACTACCAGTCGGTGCTGGAGCTGGCCAAGGCCTGCGGCGCGTTCCCCGGGATGGGCCTGACCTGGCACTACCGCAGCCGGCACCAGGCGCTCGTGGCGTTCGCCAACGACGCGTTCTACCAGGGCCGGCTGAGCACGTTCCCGGCGCCGGGCAACGGCGGGCCGGACACCGGCGTCGAGTTGTTCCCGGTGGCCGGTGTCTACCGCCGCAGCACCAGCCGGGACAACCCGATCGAGGCCGAACGGGTCGCCGAGCGGATCGTGCACCACTTCACCACCCGGCCCGGGCACACGCTGGGCGTCGTCACGTTCTCGGTGGCGCAGGCCGAGGCGATCGACCGGGCCCTCGAGAAGATCGCCGCCGGTCATCCGGCGCTGGAACGCGCGGTCGCCGACGACCGCCTGCACGGCTTCTTCGTGAAGAGCCTGGAGTCGGTCCAGGGCGACGAACGCGACGTCATGATCTTCTCGATCGGCTACGGCTACGACGAAGCCGGCAAGATCAGCGCCAACTTCGGGGCGCTGAACCGGACCAACGGCTGGCGGCGGCTGAACGTCGCGATCACCCGGGCCCGGCACCGGGTGGAGCTGGTCACCTCGATCCTGTCCCGGGACGTCCCGGAGTCGGAGAACGAGGGTGTCCGGCAGCTGGCGGCGTACCTGGACTACGTGGAGCGCGGCACCGGCGACACCAGCCTGGACTCCTCCGACGCGCCCGGCGCGTTCGTGGACTCGGTCCTGGAGACCGTCCGGTCCTGGGGTTATCCGGCCCGGACCGGCCTGGGCACGTCCGGCGGCCGGGTCGACATCGCGATCCGGCACCCGGAGGACCCGGCCGGCGACTACCTGCTCGGGGTCCGCTGCGACGGGCCGGGCTACCGGGACTGCCCGGCCGCGCGCGACCGGGACCGGCTCACCGACCAGGTCCTGATCGACCTGGGCTGGACGTTGCACCGGGCCTGGGCCCTGTCCTGGTACCGCGACCGGGCCGGCGAGGAGTCCCGCCTGCGCGCCGCCCTGGACCGCGCCGCGGCGTCCCGCCCGGCCCGCACCGGCGCGGTCGAGGGCCCGGCCGCCGACCGCGCCCCGAACGCCCGCCCCCGCATCCTCCGCGGCGAGCCGGCCCGCAAGTAGCCGTCCCGGGCTGGTGCTGGGGGGTGTCTCCGCGTCGCGGAGACACCCCCCAGCACCAGCCAGAAGCGAGACATGCGAGACCGCACCGCGTGTCGCGGTCCCCGGCTGGTCCTCAGGGGTGTGTCGAGCACCGCGAGACACCCCTGAGGACCAGCCGGAAACCCGCAGCCGCGCCGCGGTCCGGGGTGGGCCGCGACCTCGCGCGAGACCAGCACGGGACTCGGCTCGTAGCCTGCGGACGGGCGCTCCGCATCCGTACCGGAAAAGATCTTCAGCGGAGCGCGGGCGCCGGAGCCGGAAGCGCGCAGGTCTCCGCGAGGCGGGCGATCAGGACCGCGGAGTCGATGTCCGCGAGCAGCGGCCGCAGGTGGGACGTGTCCAGCGGCGGGACCTCGACGTGCGAGATCAGCGGGTGGAACGGGCGGTGGTCGACCTCGCCCGCACCGAACAGCGTCTCGGCCAGCTTCTCGCCCGGGCGCAGGCCGATGTACTCCACCGCGACCGGCGCCGGCGCCAGTTGCGCCATCTGCGCCGCCACCTCGGCGATCCGCACCGGTGAGCCCATCTCCAGGACCAGGGCCTCGCCGTCCTGGCCGATCGCCGCCGCCTGGATCACCAGGTGGACCGCCTCCTGCAGGGTCATGAAGTACCGGGTCACGTCGGGGTGGGTCACGGTGAGCGGGCCGCCGTCGGCGATCTGCGCGCTGAACTTGGTGAACACCGACCCGCGGCTGCCCAGCACGTTGCCGAACCGGACGCTGAGGAACGTGCCCTGGCGGCGGCGGGCGGTCCACGCGGTGAGCCGCTCGGTGATCCGCTTCGAGTAGCCGAGCACGCTCGACGGGTCCGCGGCCTTGTCGGTGGAGATGTTGACGAAGCGTTCCACCGCCTGGGCCGCGTCCAGGACGTTGAGGGTGCCCAGGACGTTGGTCTTCACCGCCTCGGCCGGGTAGCGCTGCAGCAGGGCCAGGTGTTTGAGCGCGGCCGCGTGGAAGACCACCTGTGGCCGGCGGTCCCGGAAGATCTCCCGGATCCGGGCGGCGTCCCGCAGGTCGGCGAGGATCACCGCCGGGTCCTCCAGCCGGGCCTGCGGGTCGATCGAGAGCTGCACCGCCTGCAGCGACGTCTCGTCCCGGTCCAGCATCATCAGCTCGGCCGGGCCGAAGTGGTGGATCTGCCGGCACAGCTCCGAGCCGATCGACCCGCCCGCACCGGTGACCAGGACCCGTTTGCCGGTCAGGTAGCCGCCGATCGCGGTCAGGTCGGTGTCGATCTGGTGCCGGCCGAGCAGGTCGGTGACCTGCACCTCGCGGACGTCGCCGACCTCGACCGGGTGGTCCATCAGCTCGGTGACCGACGGGACCACCTTGAACTGGGCGCCGGCCGCCAGGGTCCGGTCCCGGATGTCGCGGACCAGCGCCGCGTCGGCGTTGGCGACCGCGAAGATCAGCAGTCCGGCGCCGGTGTCGGCGAGGGCGCGCGCGATGTCGTCGCGGGCGCCGCGGACCGGGACGTTGAAGATCCGCAGGTGGCGCTTGCCGGGGTCGTCGTCGATCAGGCCGGCCGGCAGGTAGCGGCCCTTCGGGTCCTGCAGCATCGAGTCGAGCAGCTTGACCGCCGCCGCGCCGGCCCCGAAGAGGATCACCGGAGCCGTGCTGCGGGCGTCCGGGCGCTGGCTGCGGGCCTGCTGGGTCCGCCGGGCGTAGCGGACGGCGAGCATCATGACCAGCGCGACGGTGCCGCCGAGCGCCGGCAGCCCGGCCGGGAGCGGATGCTGGGAGAGCAGCAGCACGATCGCGGTCAGCACGAACGCCACCAGGGCCGTGCTGGTGGCGACCGCGCGGACCTCGTCGAACCCGGCGAACCGGTAGCGGCCGCGGTACAGGCCCCTGGTGTGCCCGATCGCGGCCTGCAGCACCACGGCCACGGCGATCGCGACCAGGGCGCCGGCCAGGCTGCGCCGGGTCGGTGCGAAGTCGTAGCGGGCCAGCACCGCGGCGAGCAGGCCGGCCGCCCAGGCGGTGGCGTCCACGAGCAGCGGGAGCAGGCGGCGGTGGCGCAGCACCCAGGACCGTGCGCCCATCATGCCCGGGAGCATAACAGCGAAAATGCCCCTTAAAGTGGACTTTTTCCATACCGGAGGATTACTCGCCATACCGCTCATATCGTGACTACGTGGGCATGCGCGATTACCTCCGTGTCGCCCGGCGACATTGGTGGCTGCTGCTGGCCTCGGTCGCCCTCGCGCTGGGCGTCGCCCTGATCGTGAACCTGAACATGACCCCGGTCTACGCGGCCCGGGTCACCTTCTTCTTCTCCACCCCGTCGGCCGGCGCCACCGACCTGCTGCCCGCCAGCATGTTCAACACCAGCCGGCTGCAGACCTACGCCAAGCTGCTGACCAGCGACGAGGTCGCCACCCCGCTGGCCGGTACGCCCGGCATCGACCTGAGCGTGAAGGACGTCCGGGAAGCGATCGGCGCGGAGACCATCGCGGACACCGTGATGATGGAGGTGAGCGTGCAGGACCCGGACCGCAACCGGGCGCTGCTGCTGCTCGCCCGGCTCATCCAGCGGTTCGAGTCCGCGGTCGAGACCCTGGAGCGCCCCGCGCCGACCGAACCGTCGCTGGTGAAGGTCACCGTGGTCAACGGCCCGGCCCTGGACGAGGACCCGGTCGCCCCGAACGCGCTGAACAACTTCGCCCTGGCCACCGTCGCCGGGCTGGTCGTCGGCGCGATCGGCTCGGTCGGCCGGGAGGTCGCCGACCACACGGTACGCACCGCGGAGGCGTTGCAGCTGCTCACGTCGGCCCCGGTGCTGGCCCGGGTGCCGCTGGACCCGGGCAACCCGTTCGTGTCGGCGAGCAACTCGGCGCGCACCGAGGCGCTGCGCGAGGTACGCACCCAGGTGCAGTGCGCCGCCGCCGCCAACTCGGTCAAGACCCTCGCGGTGACCAGCGCGGTCCCCGGCGAGGGCCGCTCGGCCACCGCGTGCGGGCTGGCCCTGCTCTTCGCCGAGGCCGGGCAGCGCGTCCTGGTCGTCGACGCCGAGCTGCGGCACCCCCGGCTGGCCGCGTTCCTGGGGCGGGAGGACTCGGCCGGGCTGAGCACGGTGCTGGACGGCACCGCGGCGCTGGAGCAGGTGCTGCAGCCGTGGGGCGCCGGGCTGTGGCTGCTGGCGAGCGGGCGTACCCCGCCGAACCCGAGTGAGCTGCTCAGCTCGCCGCGGATGACGGAACTGGTCGACGACGTACGGAAAAGGTTCGATGTTGTGATCTTCGATTGCCCACCGCTGCTGCCGGTGACCGACGCGGCCGTCGTCGCCGCCCGTGCCGACGGCACACTGCTCGTGGTGCGGGCCCGGCGGACCACGGCGGCCCAGGTCACCGCGTCGGTCCGGGCCCTGCACGCGGTCAACGCGACACTGCTCGGCTGCGTGCTCAACATGGTGACCCGCACCGGCCCGGACGCGATACCCACCTACGACGGCTATCCGGCCGGGCCGAAACCACCGCGGCGCGGCCGGGAGTGGCGGATGCAGGCGGTGCTCTCGTGAGCACGGTGCTGCACTACTACCGGGGCCGGGTGGCGCTGCACGCGACGCTGCGGGCGCTGCACGTGCCGCCGGGCGACGAGGTGATCGTGCCGGGGTACACCTGCCCGGCCGTCGTCGAGCCCCTGCTGCGGCTCGGGATCCGGCCGGTCTTCGCCGACATCGACCGCGCCACGCTGGTCGCGAGCCCGGCGTCGATCCGGGAACGGATCACCGGCCGGACCCGGGCGGTGATCGTCCAGCACACGTTCGGTTATCCCGCGCCGGTCCGGGAGATCACCGAGCTGCCGGTGATCGAGGACTGTGCGCACATCGGGCCCGGCTCGATCGACGTGGGTTACGGCGGGGTGGCGGCGATCTACTCGTACGAGCAGGGCAAACCCGCCGTCGCCGGACCGGGTGGCGCCGCCGTGGTGCACGACCCCGCGCTGGCCGCCGAGATGCACACCCGCTACGCCCGGTACTCGGCCCCGCCGCTGCGCCCGGAGCTGACCGCGTCCGCCGAGTACCTCGCGTACCGGCTCACCGACGAGCTCGGGCTGCGCTGGCGGTGCCGTCCGCAGCCGTCCGACGCCGAGTACGGGTGGCGGATGAGCCGTGGCGTGCGGGAGCGGCTGTCCCGGCGGATCACCGCGGCGCGGCGTGACATCGGGGTGCGGCGCAAGGTGCTCACCGCGTACGAGAGAGGTCTTGATCGGCTCGCGGTCTCGCACCACCCGCGGCCCGGACCGGAAGCGATCCCGCTCTGCCTGCCGGTGCGGGTCTTCGGCAAGGCCACCGTCCTGCGCGAGGCGGCCGACGCCGGCGTCGAGCTGGGTGACCGGTTCCGCACACCGCCCGGCTATCTCGCGGGCTCCTGTCCGAACGCCGAGTGGGCGCTCGGGCACCTGGTCACCCTGCCGGTCCGGAGCAGTGTCTCGCCGGCCGACGTGCACAAGACGATGCAGCTGTTCGACCGGTTGAAGGCGAAGGGCCATGTCTGAGGCGTATGCCGGTCGGTGAGCGTCTCGGTTTCCGGACACTGCTGCGGATCGTCCCCGCCGCCGTGCGGCGCGACTATGCCTCGACGCTGCTCGTCCAGTGGTTCGTGCTGGGCACCGGCCTGTTCCTGTTCCACCTGGTCGCGGCGCGCGGCAGCGTCGACGGCTTCGCGTATTACCAGATCGCCCGGGGCACGGTGACCACGTTCCAGCCGGCCCTGCTGCTCGGGCTCGGCCTGGGCCTGCAGCGTTACCTGCCACGCACCGAGCACACCACCCGGCGCCTGGCCCGGCACGCGCTGAGCACCGAGGCCCTGGTGGTGGTCGGTGTCGGCCTGGCCGGGGCGGGCGCCGGGAACTGGATCGCCGGGCTGCTC
This sequence comes from Actinoplanes palleronii, assembly GCF_016862315.1. Lineage (GTDB taxonomy): Bacteria > Actinomycetota > Actinomycetes > Mycobacteriales > Micromonosporaceae > Actinoplanes > Actinoplanes palleronii. Next base: position 40,431 of record NZ_BOMS01000004.1, read on the forward strand.
GGGCTGCACGGCGGCCGGCCCGCGGTGGCCGCCATCCTGATCATGCTGGGCGGCAACTGCCTGACCACCGTCGCGCTCGCCGCACTGCGCGGCAACCAGCAGATCGTCGACGCGAACCTGACCTTCGGGCTGGGCCTCGGGCTGATGCCCCTCGTGGCGTTCGTCGCCGCGGAGCGGATCGAGGACTTCCTGATCATCCAGGGCCTCGGCGCCGCGGTGGTCGGCCTGTGGGGCACCCTCGTCGTCCGGCACCGCCCCAGGACGTTCTTCAAACACCCCGAACCCACGATCAAAACCCTGATTTCGTACGGTCTGAAGCGCATGCCCGGCGAACTCGCGCTGCCCGCGCTCTACACGTTCCCGACCTTCGCCGTGGCCGTGACGATGCCGGGCGACCCGGTGGCGGGCTTCGTCGGGTTCACCACCTCGGCGGTCACCCTGATCTGCTCGCTGTTCGCCATGCTCACCCCGGTCCTGATGCCCCGGCTCAGCCGCCTGTTCCACCGGGCCGGCGAGGACGCGGGCGTCCGTCAGCTGCTCACCGCGCTGCCGCTCGCCGCCGGGCTGCTCGCCGCGGTGCCGACCACGGTGATCTTCGTGTTCGCGCCGGCGCTGGTGCACGGGTTCCTCGGCGACGAGTTCTCCCCGGCGATCCCGGTGCTGCGCCTCGGCGTGCTCGCGGCGATCCCGATGGCGATGTTCTACGCCGCCCGGCCGACCATGGAGACGCTGCTCGAGGCGAAGTTCCTCAGCCGCCTGCTGCTCGCCTGCCTGGCCCTCGAGGTCGTGATGACCTGCATCGGCACGGTGTTCTTCGCGCCGCAGCACGCCGCGGTGCTGGGGCTGGCCGCGGCCGCCACCGCGCTCGGCATCGACGCCGTCTGGCTGGCCGGGTACGCCCTGCGCCTCCCCCGCCCATGAATGCTCCCGTCCTTGGTGACAAAGACGCTGCCCGGCCGGGCCTGGTGGTCCTGCTCGCCTTCGTGGTCGCGCTGGCCGGGCGGTTCACCCTGGTCCGGGTCGGCGTGGACGTCCCGGTCGTCAACGACGTCCGGGTACCGCTCTTCCTGGTCCTGCTGCTGAGCCTGGCCCTGGAGGCGCACCACGCCGGCCACCGTCCGGGCGAGGGCAGCGGTGCCCTGCTCGGCATCCTGGCCCTGCTCGGCTACCAGGGGCTCTCCGTGCTCTGGGTGCCGCCCGGCACCGAGACCGGCCCGATGGTCGGCGACCTGTGCGCGATCGCCGGGCTGCTCGTCGTCTACTTCACCCTGGCCGCCTGGGACCGCGACCGGGTCACCGAGGTCACCCTGAAGCTCTTCCACGTCGCGGCCTGGGCCTACTTCCTGTTCGCCGCGTCCGGCCGGGGCCACGACGCGAGCGGCCGATGGGCGGCGTTCGGCGGCGGCCCGAACGTCTTCGTCCGCATCATGATCATCGGCGGGATCACCTCGCTCTACCTCTACCTGCGCAGCGGCGAACGGCTGATCTGGCTGGTGCCGATCCCGGCGTTCCTGTTCGGCGCGATCGCCTCCGGCTCCCGGGGTGGCATCGTCGCGCTCGCCGTCACCGTCGCGGTCGCGTTACTGGCGATCCGGCCCAAGCTCGACTTCGACCGGATGGCCAAGCCGTTCGCCCTGATCGCCCTGGTCGGCACGGTCCTGGTGATCACCGCCGGCCCGACGATCGCCGGCTACGTCCAGTCGCGCTTCGTCGACGCGACCATCGGCCAGGGGTACGCGTCACAGCGCGACGTGCTGTTCCGGATGGCTCTGCAGATCTTCCTGCAGCGGCCGATCCTCGGCGCCGGGCTGAACGGCTTCCACACGGTCAGCGCCCTCGGCTTCGGCGAAAGGTACGTGCACAACCTGCCGCTGTCGATCGCCGCCGAGGGCGGGTTCGCCGGGCTGGTGCTGCTGGTCGCGGCGTGGGTGGGGCTGTGGCGGGCGTACCAGAGCCAGCCGCTGGCCGAGCGCAGCCTGGAAGCCCGGACGGCCGCCTACTGCGGCATCTTCATCGGGGCCACCTGCCTGTTCTCCGGCGACTACTACGACGCCCGGCTGATGTGGATCCTGCTGCTGCTGGCCGCGGTGCGCCCGGCTCGTGCCCGGCTCGTACCGGCCACCTCGGTCAGCACCCTCACGAAGTCCTGAAACAGCAGGTCCCGGTCGAAGCGGTCCCGGGCCAGGGCACGCGCCGCGGTCCGGGCGGCCGGCCCCGCCGCCGGGTCGCGGACGAACGCGGACACCGCGGCGGCCGCTCCCGCCGGGTCGTCCGGCGGCAGCACCAGTCCGGCGCCGCTCTCGGCGACCAGGTCGGCGATCCAGCCACCGTTGTTCACCACGACCGGCCGCCCGGCGGCGAACGCGTCGAAGACCTTGTTCGGCGAGTTGTTGCCCAGCTCGGGCAGGTTGACGAAGACCGACGCGGCCAGGTCGCAGGCGCCGAAGAACGCCACCACCTCGGCCTTGCTGACCGGCCCGAGCAGGAACAGGTTCCGGTCCAGCACGCCCAGCTCCACGGCCAGACCGCGCAGGTCGTCCCGCATCCGGCCGTCCCCCAGGATCACCACCCGCACGTCCGGGTCCGTCCCGGCGAGATGTCCGGCCATCCGTACGAGGTAGTCGACGCCGTTGGCCATCCCCAGCGTGCCGGCGTAGAGGACCAGCGGCCGGTCGCCCAGCCACGGCGTGGCCCGGCGCAACGCCTCGCCCGCGCCGTCCGCGCCGGCGAACAGCTCCCGATCCGAACTGTTCGGCACCACCGTGACCGGCACGTCGGCGAACCGGCGCCGGATGCTCGCGGCCATGCCCGGCGACAGCGCGATCACGTGCGCCGCCCGGTGGTAGGCCCACGCCTCCAGCCGGAACGCGGCCCACCGGCTGACCGGCGACCGCAGCGCGCCCACCGCGATCGGCAGCTCCGGCCACACGTCCCGGACCTCCAGCACCATCGGCACCCGCCGGCGCAGCGCCGCGTACGCGCCCGGGATCGCCACGGTCAGCGGCGTGCTGGTGGCCAGGACCAGGTCGTGCCGCAGGCGGCCGGCCACCACGGCGGCGCGGGCGACGAAGCCGAGGAACGCGCGGATCCGGCGGGGGTAGGACATCGCGTTGTCGTACGGCACCGGCAGCCAGTGCACGACGATGCCGGCCTCGGTGCTGACCCGGGGCCGGGCGCCGTCGGGCTCACCGGTGATCACGTGCACCTCGTGGCCGCGCTCGACCAGCCGCCGGGCGAACTCGTAGGACCGCGTCCCGCCGGACATCGCCGGGGTCTTGAAGTACTGGTGGATGTAGGTGATGCGCACGTGGTCTCCCTCTGCTTCAGGCTGCGGGGACGCCTTTGACGGTGCGGCCGGCGGTCACGTCGCGGACGACGCAGGCGTTGGCGCCCACCCTCGATCCGGCGCCGACGGAGCGGCCCTGGAGCACCGAGGCGTTCGTGCCGATCAGCACGTCGCGGCCGATGGTGCAGCTACCGGAGACCGCCGCCGACGGGTTCACCTGGACGCAGTCGGCCAGCACCGAGTCGTGGCCGACGGTGGCGTTCTGATTGATGTGCACGTGCCGGCCCAGGGTCACGTTCGTGGTGATCCGTGCGCCGGCGAAGACCACGACGCCCTCGCCCAGCTCGTTGGCCAGCCCGACCGTCGCCGCCGGGTGCACGAGCCGCGCCGCCGGCCGGCCGAGCGGGTCCAGCTCGGCGGCGACCCTGGCCCGGACCCGCGGGTCCCCGATCCCGATCACGAAGTGCGTGTCGAGCTGGGCCAGCAGCGCGTTCGGGCCCAGCCAGGCGGTGCCGAGCCGGTCGAGGCACCGGAGGTTGGCGTCGCTGGGCGAGTCGTCGAGGAATCCGGTCACCTTCCAGGGCACGTCACCGGCCTCGTTGATCGCCGCGACGATGCCGAAGATCTCCCGCCCGTGCCCCCCGCACCCCACGATCACGATGGCGTCAGGCACGGTCCGCCTCCCGCTGCGGCTTCGTGCCGGTGAACTGCGGCATCGTCGGGTCGCCCGGGGCGGTGATGCCGGTGCGGCGCAGCAGGACCAGAGCGGTCTGCGCGCAGATCCGCAGGTACAGGCCGAACGAGCGGTGATCGACATACCAGACGTCGATCGCCAGCCGGTCCTCCCAGCTCAGCGCGTTGCGGCCGCGGACCTGCGCGAGCCCGGTGACCCCGGGCCGCACCAGATGCCGGCGCGCCTGCTCCGGCGTGTAGAGCTCGAGGTAGTGCATCAGCAACGGCCGCGGCCCCACCAGGCTCATCTCGCCGCGCAGCACGTTCCACATCGTCGGCAGCTCGTCCAGGCTGGTCGCGCGCAGCGCCTTGCCCAGCCCGGTCAGCCGGTCGGCGTCGGTGACCAGCCCGCGCTCCTCGTCCACGTCCCGCATCGTGCGGAACTTGACCAGCGTGAACGGCAGCCCGTGCAACCCCGGCCGCGCCTGCCGGAACAGCACCGGCCGCCCGAGCCTCGCCGCGACCACGGCGGCGACCCCGGCCAGCACCGGCGACAGCACGACCAGCACGCCTCCCGCGACGACAACATCGATCGCACGCTGCACACCGTCGACGACGCGGGTCCCGCGGCCGGCGCGGCCCGCGGCTCGGGCCCGGTCGCTCGTGGCACGAGTCCCGCGGCCGGCGCGGCCCGCAGCTCCGATATCGCCGCTCGTAGCTCGGCCGCCCATGGCGCGGATCGCGAATCTCACCGGTGGCCGTCCAGGAACTCGATGACAGCGTCGAGGACCCGCCTGACCTGGTCCTCGACGAGCGCCGAGCCGCTCGGCAGCAGCAGCCCGTCGCGGAACAGCCGTTCCGCGGCCCCGGTCAGCGCGGCCCGCGCCCCGGCGTAGAGCGGCTGCAGGTGCATCGGTTTGAAGATCGGCCGGGTTTCCACGTTCCGCGCCGCCAGAAACGCGGCCAGCTCACCGGCCCGCCACCCGGCCCGGTCCGGATCGACGACGATGCTGGTGAGCCAGCGGTTCGCCGCCGGATCGTGGTCGCCCAGCAGGCTGACGCCTGCCACATCCGCAAAGACTTTCGCGTACGCGTCGTGCACCGCCCGCCGCCGCTCGATCATGTCGTCCAGGCGGCACAACTGAGCCCGGCCCAGCGCGGCCAGCAGGTTGCTCAGCCGATAGTTGTACCCGATCTCGGCGTGCTCGTAGTGCGCCGCGGGCAGCCGGGCCTGACCGGCCAGGTGCCGCGCCCGGGCGGCCAGCACCGGATCGGCGGTGAGCACCATGCCACCACCCGACGTCGTCATGATCTTGTTGCCGTTGAACGACAGCGCCGCCACCCGGCCGAACGAGCCCGCCGCCCGTCCGTGGTAGCGGGACCCGAGCGACTCGGCGGCGTCCTCGACGACCGGGATGTCGTACCCGTCGCACACCGGCAGGATCCGTTCGTAGTCGGCGCAGCACCCGAACAGGTCGACGGCCAGCACCGCGCGCACCGACGCACCCTCCGCGCGCAACTCGGCGAGCAGGCCGGCCAGCACCTCGGGGTCCAGGTTGCCGGTGCCGGCGTCGCAGTCCACGAAGACCGGCCGCGCGCCGGTGTAGACGACCGCGTTGGCGGTGGCCACGAACGTCAGGGTCGGCACCACGACGACATCGCCCGGGCCCGCGCCGACACCGAGCAGGGCCAGGTGCAGCGCGGCGGTGCCGGAATTGACGGCGACGGCGTGCGGCACACCGACCCGGCCGGCGACCTCCCGCTCGAACTCCTCGAGGTCCGGTCCGACCGGGGCGATCCAGCCGGAGCGGAGCGCCGCCATCACGTACTCCTGCTCCAGCAACCCGACATCGGGTGCCGACAGCAGCACAGCCTGACTATTTTCGATCATTCCCCCACCACCCGGCGAGTCGGCGTGACGGGGGGGGCGACAGCTCGACGTCCTTTTCCCTGATCATGCTAATCCGCGCCGCTGCCCGATACCGGAGATCCGCGCGGAAGCCGAATGCCCCTCACCTTCGAGCCGGGCCGCGTGAGGATCATCCGTGATCCACCCTGCCGCGGACGACGAGGTCACCTGCCGGATCGTCCTCGACGGGGCGATGGTCGCCGAGGTCACCCGCCCTCGGGTCGCGTTCACGGCAGAGAAAAGCCGCCCACCTCCGGAAACCTCCCCGACCCGCCCCTACCCGGCCCGGCCTCGGCGTCACCTCGGACCCGACGCCGCCCGCCGGGTGGAGCCTGCGGTCAGTTACCCGCCCAGGACGGCGTGAAGCCGATCAGCAGCGCCACCGCGGCACCGACGAGGGCCAGCGCGAGCCCGGCCAGCATGCCGATCCCGGCCGCCTTGAACCGCGGATTGTTCACCAGGAAAGCGCCGAGCGACGCGGTGATCGGCGAGATGCAGCACCCACCGGTCCCGTAGAAATACGTCCACTGCTGCGGATTATCGGTCTCCCCGCTCCACAACCAGTTCGCGGCGAGCAGCCCGAGACCGACGTGCAACGCGAGTACGAGACAGGCGACCAGCACCGCCATTGATCCCTTAGCCACACGGGAACGTTAGCCGCACCCACCCCACCCGACACACGCCCGGGGTCGCTCTTTCCCGCCAACTACCTACCATATCCCCGCAAAATGCCATCAATTTCGGAAGATCGGCCCGGCGGCCGAGATCACCTCTCACCCACCGCAATCGCCCTATCCACCCACAGTTCCACCCGTCACGGCACCTTCTGCGCCCCGACCTCCGCCACACCCCGCCCCACCGACCCGGCACGACCCGCCACCCCGGCGGATCCGCCGATCAACCGCCGGACCACCCCGCCCAGCCGGCGCCCCAGCGCCCCGGCGTGCCGCTGCCCCACCATCGCGAGCACGGTCACGAGACCCGCACCGAGCCAGGCCACCCCGAACCCGGCCAGCGGACGATCCGCGAACGCCACCCCGCCCAGATACCCGAGCAGCGCACTCTGCGCCGCCCACACCACCGCACCCACCCCGGTGAAAGCCACGAACCGCCGCCCGGGATACCCCACGGCCCCCGCCGTGAACGCCGCCGCCGACCGCACCCCCGGCACAAAACGTCCGAAAATGATCAGCGCCCCACCGTGCCGCCGCATCACCGCCAGCACCCAGTCGTGGATCACCGCACCCCGGCGCCCGCGCCGCAACCGGTGCCGGACCGCGGCGCCGCTGCGACGCCCCACGAGGTAGGCGAGCCCGTCCCCGCACACCACCCCGGCGGCCGCCGCGACCATCACCCAGATCAGCAACGGATGCCCGGCCTCAGCCACCCCGACACCGACCGCCACGATGATCGTCTCGCTCGGGATGAACGGCAGCACCACATCGACCATCGCCGCCGCCAGCACCACCACCAGCACCCAGCGGCCGCTCGTCAGCAGCTCCACATACTGCGACATCGGCACCTCCCCCGCCGTGCCGAGATTCGCAGCCGCGAGCAGCCCCGGAGTGACATCCACACATACGCCAGACATCACCCACACAACACCCGCCCCAGCCACCCACCCGCAGTCGCCGGACAGCACCACCGCCGGCCCCCGCCACCCGCACGGCAACACCGAGCAACCCACAACGGCCCCAGGCCCAGCCAAACTCGCCCAGCTGGCCCAGCCGGCCATGCTCGCCCAGCTGGCCCAGACGGCCGTGCTCGCCCAGCTGGCCCAGACGGCCGTGCTCGCCCAGACGGCCCAGACGGCCGTTATGGGTCCGCCATAACGGCCCCCAGACCCAGCCGAGCGAACCCGGCTGGCCACCACCGCCCTTATCGACCCCTCATAACGGCCCTCAGCACCAGCCGGGCCGCCCGAGCCAGCCGCCACAGCCACCACTGGTCCGCCTCGACAGCACCCGAGCCCAGCCAACCAAATCCAGCTGGCCACCACTGCCCTTATCGGCCCGCCATAACGGCCCTCAGCACCAGCCGGGCCGGCCAGCGAGCACCCACGGTGGCTCACGGCCGCCTTGACCACACCCGGGGAGCAGTCACCGCGGCCGCCGACGGCGACCGGCGGGTCGAGCGAGCGCCCTCAGACCAGCACCCGGCGGCGGCTCAGTGACACCGCCACCATCGCGACCACCGCCAGCAGGCCCGCCACCGGGGCGAAGACGAAGCCGTACCGAATGGACTCTCCCACCAGCGGCCCGGTGATCGCCGCGCCTGCCGCGCTGCCCACCGTGAACGCCGTGATGATCCAGGCGAACGCCTCCACCGCCGTACCCGGTGGGGTCAGCTCGTCGGCGGCCAGGAACACCGCGGTCAGCACCGGAGGCAGGGACATCCCGGCGATCGCAAGCAGCACTCCCATCAGGACCGGCCCGGGCACCGCGAGCAGCGGCACGAACCCGGCCGCGAGCGCCGCGGTGACCAGCGGCAGGCGGGCCGGGCCACCGGGACGCGCCCGCATGTAGAGCAGGCCGCCGGCCAGCGCGCCGGTCGCCTGGGCGGCGAGGAGCCAGCCGCTCAGCGAGCGGTCGCCGGCCGCTTCCGCATAACCGGTGACCACGACCGGCAGGCTGCCGATGGCCGCGCCGGCGCCGAGGACACCGAGCAGGATCACCGCGAACTGCGGCACTCGCAGCGGACCGGCCCAGTGGCGGTGCGCCGAGACGCCGCGCCAGGTGCGGACGAGCGGGGTCGAGACGAACAGCGCCACCCCGGCGAGCTGCAGCAGCGCGGCCACGATCAGACCCGCGGGCGGGCCGGCGACGGCCACCGCGAGCAGGGTGACCAGCGGGCCTGTCACGTAGATGACCTCTTGAACCGCGATGTCCAGCGAGTAGGCCGCGGCCACCCGGTCCGCACTGACCAGTTCCGGCCAGAGGGCGCGCAGGCAGGCTTCCAGCGGCGGCGTGCCGAGCCCGGCCAGCACCGCGCCGGTCATCGTGGCCGGCAGCCCGTTCTCACCCGCCGCGACCAGCAGGAACCCGGCGGCGGAGAGCAGCGCGGAGCCCCAGAGCACCGGGGGTTGCCGCCAGCGGTCGACGATCCGGGCGAGCAGCGGCGCGCTGACCGCCATCCCCGCGGTGTAGGCGCCGACCACCAGGCCGGCCATCGCGAGGCTGTGCGCCTCGCGGGCGAAGAGCAGCAGAGCGAGGGGGGCTGAGGCCATGGGCAGGCGTCCGGTTTGACTCGCGATCAAGAGCCTTGCGACGTACGGGGTGCGGAGCACCGCGGTGAGTGCGGACATGCGCGCTTCTCGTTTCCAGGAGCGAAGAACGGGCCGGGGACGCGGGCGGTTCCGGACACGGCGGCGCGCTGCGACAGCGGGGCAGTGGCGGAGACCGGCTGAGCGGACAGCTCAGGGCGCGAAGTCGGCCCGATCGTGGTCGAGCCCGTAGAGCGGCAGATCCGGCGTGACCCAACCCGCGTACGCAGCGGCGATGGCGTCGAGAGGGGTCACGGCGTGCACCCTACCCGAGTCGGCTGTTGACACTCCGGCACCCGATTCAAGGTCTTCCCGTAGCCGGGTGTCCCCCGTGACCCGTTCGAGAAGGTCGCCGGCGCCGCGGTCGTGCACCGCCTGACCGGGATCGCGCCCGCCGTCTCGCTGCACATCCCGTGGGAGCGGGTCGACGACTGGACCAGGCTGCGCGAATTCGCCCAGGAGCAGGGCGTCGCCCTCGGCGCGATCAACGCGAACGTCTTCCAGGACGAGGACTACGGACTCGGCCCGGTCACCCACCCCGACCCGCGGGCGCGCCGCAAGGCCACCACTGATGACCAGCCGCAGGGCGAAACCTCAGAGGCGGCGGATGACCGAGACGACCTTGCCGAGGACGACGGCGTCGTCGCCGGGGATCACCGGATAGTTCGGGTTCTGCGGGACCAGCTCGACGTGGCCGTCGCGCCGCTGGAACGTCTTGACCGTGGCCTCACCGTCGATCATGGCGGCGACGATCTCCCCGTTCTCCGCGACCGGCTGCCGGCGGACCACCACGACGTCGCCGTCGCAGATCGCCGCGTCGATCATCGAGTCGCCCTTGACGTTCAGCGCGAACAGCTCGCCGTGCCCGACCATCCCGGCCGAGACGACGAGGTGATCGGTCACGTGCTCCTCGGCCAGGATCGGCGCACCGGCCGCGATGTCACCGAGCACCGGGATCGTCACCGCCGGATGGCTCACGGCCGCGACCGGCGCGGCACTGTCCCGTACGTTCACGGCCCGCGACCCGTGTGGCTCGCGCCGCAGCAGACCGTGGCGTTCCAGCACCTTGAGGTGGTGCGCCACCGACGACGGCGAGACCAGCCCGACGGCCGCGCCGATCTCCCGCACCGTCGGCGGGAAGCCCCGCTCGCGCACCGAGTCGCGGATCGCCGCGAGAATGCGCTCCTGCTTGGCCGAGATCCGCGGCCGATCCTCGCCCTCACCGACATCGACGCTCATGTCGGCACCTTACCCCACGATTAGATCAGATGTACGAATCGTGACCGGATCCGCACGTTCGGGGGACCCCGTGGATCAGCGGACGAAGAGCAGGAACAGACCCGCCCAGGTGCACCCGATCATGAACAGCACCAGCGGCAGCTCGTCGGCGAGCGTGACCAGCAGCGGCCGGGCCGGGCGGACACCGGTCACGGCGGCGCCGGCCGGTACGACGGGCCGGGCGGCGGTCAGCGCCGCGTCGTGGGCGACGATCACGCCGAGCACGTGTCCCAGCAGGATCAGGGCGACCTGCGCACCGGCGATCACCGACGGGATCGGGACCACGTCCCAGGTGGCGTCCGGCGCAAGCCCCCACTGCCGGATCAACAGCAGGAACCCGCGCGGCGCCTCGACGATCAGCAGCGACAGGTAGTGGGCGAGCGTGTAGCCGACCGCGATCGGGATCAGCGAGGCGGTCACGTCCAGGCCACCGGCGGTCCTGCGTACGGCGGCGAACACCCCGGCGCAGACCACCACGAGCGCGGCCGTCGCGTAGAGCGCGCCATGCCCGGCCCGCTGGGTGAACCCGGCCCACGCGGGCGAGCCGGACGCGCTGTCGAACACCGTCGAGCCCCACCAGACCGCCACGAACGCGGCCGCACCGGCCCCGGCCGTCGACGACCCGGCCGCGGCGAGCCCGCTGAGCGGGGTACGCCACCACACGGGGCTGAGCCGGCCGGCGAGCTCGGAGTACACCTCGAAGCAGTCCCCGCGGGCGAACCACTCCTCACCGCGCAGCGCGGCCATCCCGAGCTGCACGATCGCGTACCCGAGCAGGGCACCCCCGATCACCGCCGGGGTGGTCCGGTGCGGCGCGACCAGCTCGAACCAGACGAAGGCCAGCAGCCACAGCGCGGCCGGCCACCCGCCTCGCCCGGTGCCCGGCCGCACCCCGGCACGCGGCAGCCGCAGCAGCCGGAACAGCGTGCGCAGCGGGTTGACCGCCCGCCACACCGGCCCGAACAGCACGCTGACCGGCACCAGCCCGACCCACAGCCAGACGAACAGCGCGTGCGCCGCCGGGTTTTCCGCGCCCTGCGGCCCGGCCAGCGCGTTCCCGACCAGATAGACGGAGAGCAGAAGCACCACACCGCGCACGACAGGCAACCACATGGGGGTACGCAGTGAGCGCGGGGTCGCGCCGCCCAGCCGTGGTTTGGTCCACCACAGCGCCGCGATCAGGAAGGACAGCACCACGGTGGCCGCGCCGGCCTGCAACACCAGGTCGAGCGGCAGCGGCAGATCCGACGAGCTCCCTACCCCGTGGGCGAGGGGGCTCACTTCACTTCGAGCTGCAGCAGCAGCGTGTCGGGGTGCGCCTCGACGTCGAAGAGGCCGGCCCGGGACGCGACGAAGACGATGCACGTGGGCTGGCCGGGCGTGACCGGGTATTCCAGGTCGTAGCCGTGCACGTGGATGTCGGCGGCGGCATCCACCGAGACGCCGAGCCGGACCTGGCTGCCGAGCGGCACACTGACCCGCTGCGGCGCGGGCTCGGCCTTGCCGGCGCGGAGCGCGGCGTTCGCCACCACCTGCTCCGGTGACGCGGACCCGCAGGCGGCCGGGGTGGCGGCCTGCGCGGCCGGTGCCGCCGTGCACCCGGGCAGCAGGGCGAGCGCGGCCAGCAGGAACGGCACGATCCGCAGCGACCGGCGACCGGTGCCGGCCGGCTCCACCGGCGTGGCCTCGGAGACCGGGGTGCCGGCCAGCGGCATCGGCATCGACGGCGGGCCAGCGGGCGCGCGCCGGCGGGTCAGTGCCAGCACGCCGAGCTGCGCGAAGATCGCGATCGAGGCGGACGACACCACCAGCACGAACGCCGCGAACAGCGCGGTGCCGGAGACCAGGCTCTCCGCGGTCATCAGGGTCTTGACGCCGAGCAATGCCGGCCCGGCCAGCAACACCGACGACACCAGCAACACCAGACCGGTCAGCACCCTCATGCCCACTCCCTCGCGACCGCACGCGGCGGGTCGTAACGGACACAACCCGCGGGCCGGCCGGAGACTTCCGTGTGCGGTGACATCATGCGGGTTCCTCGACGGCGGCACGCTGCGCCAGCGTGCGCAGCACCGACGCGCCGGCCACCGCGACACCCGCGCCCAGGCCCAGCGCCAGCACCACCAGCACCCGCTCGGCCACCGCCGGCCCGGCGAACGGCAGCACCGCCCGGTGGAACGAGGTCACGTCCGGGAGGACGAAGATCGCGGTCAGCGCGGCGCCGGCGCAGACCGCGAGCAGGCCGGCCGGGCGGCCGCGCAGCACGGTGACCACGCCGCCCAGGATCAGCGGCCAGCTCAGCAGGTTGATGCCGGCCGCGCTGAGGAACGTCCCGGCGGCCGGCGCCGACTCGACCGCCAGCGTGGAGCCGGTGACGTGCACGATCGACGCGGCCATCGCGACACCACCGGACGCGGCCAGCAGCAGGTCGGCCCGGTGCAGGCGACGAGCGATCACGGGTACGGCCACGGCCGTCACGATAGCCAGCGCCCACCAGGGCAGCGGGTTCGGCGGGCGCTCGCCGGTCAGCACCCCGCTGACCGTGACCGTGGTGCCGCGGGCGTCGACGGTCAGCGACCAGTCCGCCGTACGATCAGGTTTGATGTTTTTGCCCTCGGGAGCGGACCGTGAGTCAGCCCAGGTCAAGACGTTGCCGGAGGCAACGGTGGCCGGAGTGCCGGCGCCGCCGTCACCACTGACCGTGACCGGGCCGCCGGTGTTGTTCGTCAGCCGCAGCTTCGCGCCGTCCTCGATCGCGACCACTTGGAGTCCGGCGATCGCCGGTGTGACGGTCACCACCCGGCTGCGCGCGTCCGTCGCCACCAGGCCACCGGCGTGCGCCGCCGCCGGCCCGGCCGAGCCCAGCACGAGCGCCGCGGCCACCGCCGTCAGCACCGCGAGACGCCGGAGCGGGGCGGCGGCCGGCCGGTTCACTCCGGCTGCAGGTATTGGATGCTGCGGACGACCAGGACCGTCGCGGCACCGGTCAGCGCGCTGAAGGTGAGCAGGCCGCTGACCATGTGCACGTTCCAGCCCACCGTGCCGGTCACGCTCTGCCCGACGGCCAGCACCGCGCCCCACACGATCGGCGGGGCGAGCAGGCCCAGCGCGATCCAGCGCGCGGTCACCGGCAGCTTCACGAACCGGTTTGCCACCCGCAGCAGCAGCTCGACGACCGGCGCGGCGATCGCCACGGTCAGCTGCGGCCACCAGGCGTCCTCGGAGTCGAACATCAGGTGCATGAGCAGCGCGGGGATGGCGACCAGCGCGCTCGCCAGGCCGATCGGCAGACGCCAGCGGCGGCCGATCATCAGGATCGGGGCCAGCAGCAGCACGGTGCTGAACAGGTAGCCGTGCACCAGCTGGCCGTCGGTGGAGAAGACCAGCGGGTCGTCGTCGCCGCTGCCCAGGTGGCGGAAGCCGAGCGCGCTGGCGTGCAGCGAGTAGATGTGCAGCGGCAGCACCGAGAAGAGCGCGGAGATCGCGACCAGGAACCCGCCGCCGACACTGAGCGTGCGGCCCGGACTGGTGGCGAGCATCAGCGCCGGGCCCATGGCGACCAGCACCATGCCCAGGATGATCAGCTCGTGGCTGGGGCTGACGAAGATCTCGAGGTTCTTCTCGATGCCGAAGATGTTGTGCCAGAGGGTGTCCACGCCGCCGCCGACCAGCAGCGCCGCCATGCCGCCCATCGGGATGCGCAGGGCGTTGGGCAGGGCGAGCAGGCTCCGGTACGTCGGGATCGCCGGCAGCCGCGACTTCATGATCCAGAGGAGGGTGAAGCCGGACGCCGCGATGCCCGAATACAGCACCCCGTGCCAGGGCGTCCAGAACGTCTCCAGCTCCGGCGTGGTGGCGTGTGCGTACGCGTCGAGCTGCAGCCCGATCACCAGCCAGGCGCTCGCGATCAGCAGCACCCAGCGTTCCCGCGCGGTGAACGCGGCGATGCCCGCGGTCGTGCCCTCGACGGGCTGCGGCCGCTCCACGGACGTAGTCACGTTTCCCCCTCTGAAAGAACCGGCGACAGCAACCTACATCGCCGGTGTTACATAGCTCGATCAGATACTGGACCGACCCGCCACAATGGTGCGCCAGTCGCTAAACGATCAATTGACGGCATGACGGTCACCTCCCGGAGTTCCTTAAAATCTGTACCGATAAGGTGTGTTCCGTGGCGAACCTACGGGCGACACAGAAGTTGATGACACGACGACTTCTCCTGGACCACGGGCTGGCGCTCTTTCAGGACAAGGGGTACGCGGCCACCACCGTCGACGAGATCGCGGCCTCGGCCGGCACCACCCGCACCACCTTCTACCTGCATTTTCCGTCCAAGTCGCAGCTGATGCAGGCACTCGTCGAAGACCTCGACGACATCCGGACCGCCGACGACGACCCGCCGCTGGCCGAGGTGGTCGCGCGGGGCGACCGGGCGCTGATCGAGCAGTGGCTGAACCGGAAGTTCGACCAGTGGGGCGCGGTCCGGGCTCACCTGGTGGCGGCGTACCAGGCCGCCGCGATCGAACCGGAGATCAAGGCGACGGTGGAGACGTGGTTCGAGACGGTCACGAGCGCCCTGCACGAGGGCCTGGACCGGGCCGGCCGCTTCGACGCGGCCAGCCGCCCGATCCGTTCGATGCTGGCCTTCGGCCAGTTCGAGTACGTCGCCCGCCGCTGGCTGAGCACCGGCTGGACCGTCGACCGCACCATCTGCCTGCGAACCCTGTCCGACTCCTGGTGCCACCTGCTGGCGGGCTGACCCGCTCCGGCCTCAGCCGCCGGCACCGCGCCTTCCACGCCGCGCCTTCCACGCCGCGCCGCACCTCCACGCCGCGCCGCACACCCGCGCCCTCCACGCCGCGCCCTCCGCTCTCGGCGCCGCACCCTCAGTCGCGGAGGGTGAGTTGTTCCTCGAGGTGGAAGATCTGGTCGAGGACGAGCATGCCCTCGTCGGGGCGGAGTTCGCCCAGCACCGGGAAGAACTCGGCCATCGCGGCCTGCCAGCGGGCATTGACCTCGGTGCGGGCCATCGCCTCCTGCGCGGCGGCGAAGTCGTCGGTCTCCAGCGTGCCGACCAGCAGGCCGTCCGGGCGCAGGAACAACCGGTAGTTCCGCCAGCCGGTCGCGTGCAGGGCGCTCAGCATCTCCGGCCAGACGGCGGCGTGCGCCGCCCGGTACGCGTCCAGCTTGCCGGGGTCGACCTGAAGCGTGAAGCAGACGTGAGCCATCAACATCCTCCCCTGCGCGGACCGGAATGAAACGTATCACCGATTAGGGTCCGCAGCGTGATCTACTACGTGGACGACAAGGACGTTCCCGGACTGCCGTGGTCCCCGGCGCGGGTCCTGACGGACCTGTTCGAGGAGATCGACCGCATGAGCGCGGTTGTCGGCGCCCGGGGGAAGCTGCCGTACATCGGGATGATCCGGGACATGGCTTACCCGTTCATCGGTATCGACGACGATGGCGTCTTCCACTGGATCGCCATCGAACGGAACATCGAGGTCGGACACCGCCAGACCGCCGACCGGGGCGAGATCCTCTATTGGGCGCTGGAGGACACCACGTCCGTGCTGGCGAGCAACTGGAAGCTGGAACACCCGCGCCGCGGCCAGGAGCAGCGGGTCACCGGATGGATCAGGCAGTTCGACCTGCTCTACAAGCTGAATCCGGCCTGGGCACAGCGTTGCCGCCAGGAACTGGCCGACACCCTCGTCGATGTCCCCGACACCGGGATCCCGCCCCTGCCCGGACCGGTCTGACGCTGGCCGCCCTGGCCCTGGTCAGCACGTGGAGTGGAACAGCCCGCCGACCGGGGCCGAGCCGGCCAGGTTGTTGTAGATCTGGACGGCCTCGGTGGTCTCGGCGACGTGGACCTCGATGTCCCGCTGGCGCAGCAGCTCCAGGGTCGCCGGGTCGACCTGCAGCACCAGGTCCATCCCCCGGGACAGCACCAGCACGGTGGCGCCGTGGTCCAGCAGCTCCGCGACGTCGGCGGGCTGGATGCCGGGGTCGTGCCTGGTCCCGGTCTCGGTCCAGTCCCACGGCCGGCCGCCGCCCGGCCAGAGCATGAAGTCCTTGCCCGCCGCCAGCCCGTCGATCTCCATCTTTCCCCACGACACCGCGAGGATCCTCGGCGAATCCGCCATCGTTCCCACCTCCGTCACGTCTGAGTCTGCCGCTCCGGGTCCCACTCGGCACGCTCCCAGGCCGCCTCGAACTCGTCCCGGCCGACCTCCTGCCCGACCAGCTCCGGGTCGTAGAGGTCGACGACCGGCGGGTTGATCGGCCAGTCCTCCGCATCGTTCTTGATCCACGGACCGTCCTCGGCGAGCAGCACCTCGCGCAGCCGCCGGCCGTCGGCGCCGATCTCCATCAGGTACAGCTCCGGATCGCCCTCGTCCCAGGGGCGGCGCAGGTACACGACCTCCCGGTCGGCGAACGCCCCGAAATCCGGCCGGCCCCGCTGCGCGTCACGTTCCGCCCGCAGATCGTCAAGCCCCTCCGGCATGACCGGCGCGTCGATGTCCACCTCCTCGATGTCCGGGTCCCGCACGGCCCGCTCCAGCGACTCGGCGTCCGACTCGACCGCGACGTCGCGGAACGTCTCCCGGATCTCCCGCACCGACCGGGCGTGGATCCACCACCACAGCCCGCCCATCCCGTAGTCGTGGATCACGAGGAACCGCTGCTTGCCACCCACCTCGTCCATAGATTCCGATCATTCCAGTACGCCGGCCGCGGCCTGCAGCGCCTCGGCCAGCCGCGCCGCCGCCGGTGGCAACGGTTGGTGCAGCCAGGCCAGCATCATCTGCCGGCCCTCGTCCGACCCGCCGCGGACCGGCAGCACCCGGACGCCGTCCGGCACCGTCCCGGCCAGCACCGGCGGGATCGTGGTGAGCCCGCACCCGGCCGCCACCAGGTGCAGCTTGGCCAGCCAGTCCCGGGCGACGTGAGCGATCACCGGCCGCTCGTCCAGCCCGGGCCAGACCCCCATCAGCCGCTCGTCACCGGAACTGTGCCCGGCGATCCACTCCTGTCCGCGCAGCTGCGCGACGTCGATCGCGGAGCCACCGGCCAGCGGATGGTTCGCCGGCACCGCGACCATCAGACTCCGATCGGTCAGCACCCGCGTCCGCAACGGCGGCATCCCGGCATCCGGCAGCCCGTGCCGCCGCCGAGGCGTTCCGGCGCCCGGCAGCCCGTGCCCCTGACCAGGCGTTCCGGCGCCCGGCAGACCGAGCGGTGTCGTGGTGGCGATCACCGCCAGGTCCAGGCTGCCCGCGCGCAGGGCACGGATCAGCGCGGACGTGGCGGCCTCCCGGGTGGTCACGGTCACCCCCGGATGCGTGCGGCGCAGGTCGGCCAGTGCGCGCGGCACCAACCCGGCACCGGCGCTGGTGAACCACCCGAGCCGCACCGCGCCGTCCGGACCGGGCAATCCGGCCAGCTCGTGTGCCGCCGCCTCGATCTGCTCGGCCACCGCGACCGCGCGCCGCAACACGATCCGCCCCGCCGCGGTGACGCGCACCCCGTCGTGCCGCCGCTCCAGCAGGTCCGCCCCCACGGCCCGCTCGAGCGCCGCAATCTGCCGGGACACTGCCGACTGCGTATAGCCCAACGCCACGGCGGCCGCGGTGAAACTCCCGCGCTCGGCCACCGCCCGGAACACCCGCAAAGCTACCAAGGACGCGTCGGTGATCGCCATGACGATTACTCATACCAGGTATGAGTAAATCTCGTTGGCGGCATCCGGCGGCACCGGCCTAGCGTGGTCGCATGACTACACGTATCGCCCTGGTCACCGGGGCTACCCAGGGGCTCGGCACGGCGCTGGTGGCGGGCCTCGCCCAGCGGATGAATCCCGCCGACATCGTCTATCTGACCGGCCGCGACGCGGCCCGGGTGAGCGCGGCCGTCGCCGCGCTGCCGGAGACCACCGCGGAGGTCCGCGGCGCGGTGCTGGACGTGTCCGACCCCGCGTCGGTCACCCGGCTCGCCGCCGAGCTGGAGCACCGCGACGGCGGGGTCGACGTGGTGTTCGGCAACGCGGTGATGCGGGTCGGCCCGGATGACGATCCCCGTGCGATCGTCGAGGAGTACACGGAGGTCAACAACTTCGGCACCACCCGGGTGCTGCGGGCCTTCGCTCCCCTGCTGCGCGACGGCGGCCGGCTGATCGTGGTGGCCAACTCGCTCGGCACCCTCACGTTCCTGGCACCGGTGCTGCACCGGCACTTCGACGGCCTGTCCTCGCTGGACGCCGTCGACACCGCCACCGCCGACTGGCGTGACCAGGTCCGCGACGGCAGCGCGCGGGCCGGCGCCTGGCCGGGCTTCGTCAACATCCCCTCCAAGATCGCCCAGGTCGCGGCGGTCCGCGCGCTCGCCCGGCAGCGCCGCTCCTCCGACACCGAGCGCGGCATCCTGGTGGCCGCCGTCTGCCCCGGCATGATGAACACGCCGACCTCGGCCCTGTGGTGGGACGTCAGCGCCGCGCCGACCCCGGAGCAGGCGGCTGTTCCGCTGCTGTCGCTCGCCCTCGACCCGATCAAACCCGACCACTACGGCGAGCTGATCCGCGACGGAGCGGTCCTCCCCTGGCACCCGGCCCCCTGATCCCCGGCGGCTCAGGGCTCGCCGGCCGTCGCCACCACGGGGGCCGGGCCGCCTGGCCGCAGTCACCGCAACGCCCGGTCGCCCGGCTTCAGCCGCCGTGATGCGCCAGCGCCAGCCGCGGCCACCTTGGCACCGGGCCGCCTGATCTCGGCCTCCGTGACGTGCTGCCTCCCGACCGCGGCTGCCTTGGCCCTGGCCCTGGTTACCTGACCGCAGTCGCTATCAGGCGCTGTCTCCGACCGCGGCTGTCCTGACAGGGGGCCTGAGCTCAGCCGGCAGCGCCGGCTTCGTGAGCGCTCGCAGCCGGGGGCACGGGGTCGGGGTGAGCGCCCAGGGCTTTCAGCCGGGTGTCGTCCAGGCCGAGGCTTCGCAGGTGCGCCAGGTCGCCGGCGGAAACGGGCGGCCCGGTCGGAGCTGGCTCGAAGGTGCCCGGCTCGAAGGTGCCCGGCTCGGGCAGGCCCGGCCCGGGGAGGGGCGGCCCGGAGGTGCCCGGCTCGGAGGTGCCCGGCTCGGAGAGGGGCGGCTCGGAGAGGGGCGGCTCGGGGAAGAACGGCTCGGGGAAGGGCGGCGCTGGGGGTTGCGGGTCGAGGTTGAGGAGGGCTAGGACGTGCAGGGTGTGGTGGAGCACCGAGGCGAGGTCCGCCGGGGTGATCCAGCGGCGGGACGGCTCCACGATGAAGAGTTCGTCGCCGAGGACGGTCCAGGGCGGGATCTCGCCGTGCAGGGCGGCCCAGCGCAGCTCGGGGCGGTGCAACCGGGGCGAGTCACCGACGTACTGGAAAGGCAGTCGCCATGCCATCGACGGCGCCGGACGGGGCAGCTTCAGCACCACGAAGATCGCCCAGCCCTCGCGGTCCCGGACCGCGCCGGCGAACGCCGCGCCGGAGAAACGCACGCGGCCCGCGGCGATCGGGAGGCCGTCCACCTCCCTGATCCAGGCGGTCCCGACCACCGCGCGGCCCTGCTGCAGGCCCTGCCACGGCCAGGCCCGGGTGCGCGGATCGATCGGGCTCCAGCCCGCGCCCTCGACCGCACGGGTCATCCGGCGGCGCCGGCGCCGCCGGACGAGAAGCGCGGCGGCCGTCGCACCGGCCACGCCGGTGACCAGGGCGCCCAGGGCGATCCGGGGGTGGAGGACGAGCCACGTGCCCAGCAGGTACCGCAGGCCGAGCAGCGCCGCGCCGAACGGCACGAACACGGCGAGGCCGCGCAACCACCGCTCGGTCGTCTCCACCGCTTAGCAGCGCTCCATCGATCAACAGAGTAGGAGGTCACGGCGACCGGTTCAGCCCTCGCTCAGCCTCCTCCGGTGAGAATCCGCACGTGAGTGGTCATTTTCACGGCATACGGGTATGCGGAAGTGCGCTGTACTAAGCGGACGGACTCGGACGGGAGCAGGCAATGACTCAGCTAGGTCACCGCCAACGTGTGGTCGTGGTGGGAGCCGGTTTCGGCGGGCTCTTCGCGATCAAGGCGCTGCGCAAGGCTCCGGTGGACATCACCCTGATCAACGGCACGACATATCACCTCTTCCAGCCGCTGCTCTACCAGGTGGCGACGGGGATCCTGTCGGAGGGCGAGGTCGCCCCGCCGATCCGCGAGGTGCTGCGGCGGCAGGAGAACGTGGACGTCCGCCTCGGCTGGGTGAAGGACGTCGACATCGAGAACAAGGTCGTCTCGGTCGCCGGGCCGGGCATCGACTACACCGTGGAGTACGACACGCTGATCGTGGCGGCCGGCGCCTCGCAGTCGTACTTCGGCAACGACCAGTTCGCCGACCACGCGCCCGGCATGAAGAGCATCGACGACGCGCTCGAGTTGCGCGCCCGGATCTTCGGCGCGTTCGAGGTGGCCGACCTGCAGACCGACCCGGAGGCGATCCAGCGCTGGCTGACCTTCGTGGTGGTCGGCGCCGGCCCGACCGGCACCGAACTGGCCGGGCAGATCGCCGAGCTGGCCCACCGGAACCTGCCGGGGCAGTACAAGCACATCGACCCGCGGAAGGCCCGGATCATCCTGGTCGACGCGATCGGGGCGGTGCTGAACACGTTCGGCGACCATCTGTCGGCCAGCGCGCAGCGGCAGCTGGAGAAGCTCGGCGTCGAGGTGAAGCTGAACACCAAGGTGGTCGGCGTCGACGCGACCGGCATCGAGGTCGAGGACGCGAACGGCCGGCACCGGATCCCGTCGGTGACCAAGGTGTGGGCGGCCGGGGTGGCCGCGCCGCCGCTGGCCCGCAAGCTGGCCGAAGCGGCCGGCGCCGAGATCGACCGGGCCGGTCGGGTGCTCGTGGAGAAGGACACCACGCTGCCCGGGCACCCGGAGATCTTCGTGCTCGGCGACATGATGCACCTGGCCGGCGCGGACGGTAAGCCGCTGCCCGGGGTGGCGCAGGTGGCCATCCAGAGCGGCCGGCACGCCGCCGACCAGATCAAGCGGCGGCTCGGCGGCAAGGAGACCGGGCAGGCGTTCACGTACTTCGACAAGGGCAGCCTGGCGACGATCTCCCGGTTCTCCGCGGTGGCCAGCATCGGCAAGGTGCGACTGTCCGGCTTCCCGGCCTGGGTGGTGTGGATGGTGGTGCACCTGCTCTACCTGGTCGGCTTCAAGAACCGGGTGACTGCGGTGCTGCACTGGGCGGTCAGCTTCGTCGGGCGCGGGCGGGCCGAGCGGGTGGCGACGCAGCAGCAGGCGTTCGCGCGGCGGGCGATCCGGGCCTACGGCGACCCGTTCGAGCGGGAGCGTGCGGAGGCCGCCGACGCACCGGCGCCCCGGACGGACGAGCAGGCCGCGCAGGCCACCCCGGTGGACCACGACCAGGCGCCGCGGACTCCGGCCACGCCGGCGAAAGCCGAGCCGGCGAACACCGAGCCGGCGACAGCCGAGTCGGAGAAGACCGCACCGGAGCTGGCCGTGAACGAGCAGGTCGCGGACGAGCGGGAGCCGCTGAGCGTTCGGGAGTGATCTTCGCCGGGGGAGGGCGGCGCATGGGAGCGTGCCCACCCGGGCATGTAGAACGACATGCGCCGACCTCTCCTTCCGGCCCTGCTGGCCACCACCCTGCTGCTCACCGCCGCGTGCAACGACCACGACGAGAAGGGGCAACCCTTCGCCGATCACGACGACGCGGCCCGGGTCGTCACCGGCGGCAGTGTCGGCGACCATGACCGGGCCACCTTCGCGGTCATCTCCGGCGCGGACGTGGTCCGGGTGCGCGCCGCCGACCTGGGTGGTGACCTCTACCGGGTCTCCACCGCCGACGACGCCAAGGTCCGTCCGTCGGTCCGGCTCGACGGCGACACCGTCTACGCGGGCCTGGCCGACACCGGTGACCCGGGCCCGGCCCTGGTCACCGCGGAACTCAGCAACGCCGTGCACTGGCAGCTCCGGTTCGACGGTGGCGCCAAGGAGGAGTCCGCCGACCTGACCGGCGGCAAACTCACCGGCGTGAGCTTCGTCGCCGGCACCAGCCTGGCCGACGTCACCCTGCCCGCCGCGCAGGGCACGATCCCGGTCACGCTCGGTGGCGGCGCGAGCCAGGTCAGCGTGCACCTGACCGGTGATGCGCCGGTCCGCGTACGAGTGGGTGGGGGTGCCGCGACCGTGACCATCGACGGCGTTCGCCGTTCCGGGATCGCCGGAGGCACCGATTTCACCCCGTCCGGTTGGGGCACGGCGACCGACCGTTACGACATCGATCTCACGTCAGGTGTATCGACCCTGACCGTCGACCGGCGGTAACCAGAAGTTCGATCATTAGGTAGCGTGTACCGGCCCCGTCAGGAAGAGAAAGAGGCCCCGATTGATGCCGGTCACCGCCGCGACCGTTCTCGCCGCTCGGCAGCCGGCAATGGCCCCGGTCTTCGGGACCCTCACCCTCTTCACCGGCCGGATGGGGTCGGGCAAGAGCACCCTGGCCCTGCAGAACGCGTTCAACCGCCGCCAGGCCGGCCGGCCCGGCGTGCTGCTGACCAGCCAGGACCGGGCCGGCGAGGGGATCATGTCGTCGCGCCTCGGTGTGACCGCGGACGCCATCGAGGTGGATCCGGAGATGGACCTGGTCGCGATGGTCACCGAGCGGGTGCCGGCCGGCGGTTTTGTGATCGCCGACGAGGCGCAGTTCCTCACCCCGGCGCAGGTCGAGCAGCTGGCCTGGGCGGCCGACGAGATGGCCGTCGACATCGACTGCTACGCGATCATCACGGACTTCCTGTCCCGGCTGTTCCCGGGCGCGCAGCGGCTGGTCGAGCTGGCTGACGTGATCACGCCGCTGCAGGTCGAGGTGACCTGCTGGTGCGGGCGGCCGGGCCGGCAGAACGCCCGGATCGTCGGCGGCGAGGTGGCCCGGGCCGGCGCGCAGGTCGCGGTCGGCGACACCACCGAGACGTCCGCGGTCTCCTACCGGGTGCTGTGCCGCCGCCACTGGCGCAGCGGCGAGCCCGGCCCGATCTGATCCTTGCGCGCCGCCGACTCGCTGACCACCTGCGGTCCGCACGGCGGGGCACCGTGGCGGGAAGCGGCGGGCAGACCGGTCAGCGCGGCGGGATCGGCAGCGGCGACTGCGGCTTGGTCACCGCGAACGCGAACGTCGTCTTGATCGACGCCAGTGCCGGGATGGACCGCAGCTCCCGCCGCAGCAGGTCCTCGTACGCCGCGAAGGACTGGATGACGATCTTGACGAGGTAGTCGTCGTCCCCGGCCAGCAGGTACGCCTCGACCACCTCGGGGATCGTCCGCAGCCGCTCCTCGACCTCGTCGACCACTGCCGAGCCGTGCGAGATCAGGGTCAGCCGGGCGAACGCGGTGATCGGCAGCCCGAGCGCGTCCTGGGACAGCACCGCGGCGTACCGCTCGATCACGCCGGACTCCTGGAGCAGCCGCACCCGCCGCAGGCAGGGTGACGGGGACAGCCCGACCCGGTCGGCCAGCTCCTGGTTGGTGAGGCGGCCGTCCCGCTGCAACTCGAGCAGGATCCGGCGGTCGATGGCGTCCAGGCTCTCCACGTAGCAGATTCTGCCACTGCAGGCCCTTCCCGTGGCAGAACTAGCAATCGCGTGCCAGCCGATTGTTCCTAGCCTTTCCCCCAACGACCAGGGGAGGGAATCGCTCGTGCACCGTCATCGAGGCGTGGCCGCACTCGCCGCGGCCGTGGTCCTGTGGGCATCGTTCGCGCTCACCATCCGCGGGATCGGCGCCTCCGGCCTGACGCCGGTCGACGCCGCGTTCCTGCGGTTCGTCACCCCGGTGCTCCTGCTCGCGCCGTGGCTGCCCCGTGCGCTGCGCGCGGTCCGCCGGGAACGTCCCGGGGTGGTGGTCGCGCTCTGCCTCGCCGGGCTGCCGCACTTCCTGCTCTCCGCGCTCGGCGGGCGCCTGACCACGGCGGCCCTGGTCGGGCTGCTGCTGCCCGGGTCGGTGCCGCTGTTCGTGGCGGTCATCCTGGCCGTCACCCGCGGCGAACGGGTTCGCGGCCGGCGGCTGATCGCGCTGACCGCGATCGTGCTCGGCATCGCGGCGACCGCCGTGCTGACGACGGCCGGCGCGACGACCACCGGGATCGGGGTGCTGCTCGCGGCCGGGTTCGTGTGGGCGGTCTACACGATCGGGCTCGGCCGGACACGACTGGATCTGATCAGCGTCGTCCTGGTGATCTGCACGCCGGCCGCGCTGGTCGCCGCCGTACTGGAGGTCACCGGCGCCCTGCCGGTGAACCTGACTTCTGCCCCGGTGTCGCACCTTGCCCTCTTCGTCGTCCTGCAAGGTGTCGGGACCGGCATTTTTTCAACCCTGAGTTATGGGTACGCGGTCCGCAGGCTCGGCAGCGGCATCCCGGCGGTGATCGGCGCGATCAGCCCGGTGCTCACCACGGTCCTCGCCGTGCCGCTGTTCGGTGAGCCGATCACGGCCGGCGTGCTCGTCGCCTTGGCGCTGGTCGTGGGCGGAGTGATCACCTACAACGTGAAACCACGGGACCGAGCCGGGTCAGCACTTGCCGGTCCCCCACCAGCGGCAGGCCACCGTCCACATGTCCGCGGTCTGCAGCCGCACCTCACCACCGGCGTCGTCGAGCACCCGGCGGCCGCCGGCCAGCTGCACCTCCAGTGACTCGCCCGGCTGCAGGACCGTGCTCTCCTCGAACCGGTGCTGGTACCGGCTGACCACCGCGTGCCCCTGCAGGTCGACCGGCTGGTCGCTGGTGTTGACCACCTCGATCTTCTCCACCCCGGCGTACTTCACCCGGAGGGTGACCTTGCCGGTCAGCGGGCTGCCGCAGTGCACCCGGCACGGGTAGAGCATCGCCTGCCGCAGGTCGCCCTGCGGGTCGAAGAGGTACGCGCCGTCGCCGACCGAGTGGCCCAGCGGGTCGACGTTCGTGAAGATCGGCGCGGTCAGTCCCCAGTACTTGTCGGTCGCGGTGTCGGCGCCCTTGCCGACGTGCACGTAGACCGCGCCGCCCGCGGGCACCTCGGCGCCGGCCGCGAACGTGTACCGGCGCAGCCCGGAGTCCCGCACCCACCAGCCACCGATCGGGACCGGCTGGGCGCCGGTGTTGCCGATCCGGACCCACTCGCCGTTCAGGTTGGTCGCGTCGTCGCCGTCCGCGTCGCTGTTCGCCCAGACGGACAGCTGGGCGTCCTGGGCCGGTCCGGTACCGCAGTAGTCGTCGTCCCACATCAGGTTCTTCTCGGCCGCCGCGTTCGCCTCGGCCAGCTCGTACGCCGAGTCCCAGGCCCACTCGCCGGCGAACGGGAGCCACAGGGCGTACCCGTGTCGTACCAAATCTTCGCCGATATCCCGCCACTTACCATTGATCTTGACCGACATCGATCGCAGTGGCCGACTGCGGCTCTGGCTGCCGGACTTCTGCGCGGTCATCCGGACCACGCCCTTGCCCGCCTTGACCAGCTGCTCGACCCGGGCGGTCGCCTCGATCGCGTGGCAGTCACCGCGGCGCTTGGCCGGCTGCGGCGAGTAGACGTGCTGCTCCATGGCCTGCACGCCGATCAGCCGGATCGAGCGCGGGGTCTTCGTGCCGTCGCCGTTCACGTCGACCAGCAGCGTGTCGCCGTCGGCCACCCAGGAGACCTTGCCGGTCCAGACCGAGCAGCGGGGGCTTCCGGCACCGGGGCGGCAGGCGGTGGTGGCGGCTTCGGCGGGGGCGGGGAGGGCGGCGAGGGTCAGGGCGGTGGCGGTGGTGAGGGAGGTAGCGAGGGAGAGAAGACGGCGCAGCATGTCACCAGGATCGGCGGGGGTGGGTTGCGGGACGAGTGCCGATGGGCTGCGGGCTGGTTGTGATCATGACGCGCGAGCCCAAAGCCCGCCTCTCCCCGGGGGCTCCCCCGCTGACAGTCTGACCGCGAGCAGACCCCCGCCGCAGCGAGCATGTGGACAACCCGAGACTGTGGAAACCTCAGCCCCGCCCCGACCCCACCCTCCGGGTCCGCTCTACCGCCCCCGCGTCCACGCAGACCCGATCCCGCCCCGTCCGCTTGGCCTCATACAACTGCGCATCCGCCCCGGCCAGCAGCTCCGCCTGCGAACTCCCCGGCATGGCCGCATCCGCCCCGATGCTCACCGTCACCGGCAGCTCCCCGGTCACCGGCTCCCACGGATGCCCGGCGATCCCGGCTCGCACCCGGTCCAGATACCCCGCCACCTGCTCCCCGTCCATCCCCCCGACCACGAGCAGGAATTCCTCCCCGCCCAGCCGAGCCGCGAACCCCCCGACCGGCGCCGCGTCGATCAGCAACCGGGCCACCTCGATCAGCACCCGGTCCCCCACCTCGTGCGTGCACTGGTCGTTGACCCGCTTGAAGTGGTCGAGGTCGAGCAGCGCCGCCCACAGCGGCGCCCCGGTCCGCGCGGCCTGCTCGATCATCCCGGGCAGTTGCTCGTCCACGTAGCGCCGGTTGCGCAGTCCGGTGAGCGGATCCCGGCGGGCCTGCTCGCGGAACTGTTCGGCCTCTTCCCGCGCCTCGTTGACCTCGAACAGCGCCTGCCGGCTGCGCGCCTGCGCCTCCCGGGCCGCGGAGATCACTTCCTTCTCGGCCGTGTGGAAGCGTTTGTGCTCGGCGAACGCATTGGCGAAGTCGCCGGCCGCGGCGTACAGCTCGGCCTGTTCCTGCATCACCCGGACCAGGATCTCGCCGTGCCCGTGCGCCTCGCACTGGTCCCGGCAGGTGTTCAGGGTGTCCTGCGCGTTCGGCAGGTCGCCCTGCATCCGCCGGGTGGTGGCCAGGGTGAGCAGGAACTCGGGCAGCGAGTCGGCCTCCTGCGGCCCGTCCGGGTATCCGCTGATGGCGACCAGGATGGTCTGTTCGGCGTCGCCGTAGTGACCGAGGGCGATCTGCACGCTGGCGACCGTGTCGAGGTCGTTCGGGTCGAGCCGGTGATTGCTGGCGGCGGCGGTGGCCCGCATTCGCCGCACCACGTCCCAGGCCCGTTGCGGGTCGCCGGCCAGGAATTCGGCGTACGCGTGGTTGTTCAGCACCATCATCCGGTCGCGGATGTCGGTGCTGTGTCTCGCCAGCTCCTCGGCCTGCCGGTAGCGTTCCCGGGCCGCCTCGATCGAGCCGGTCTCGGTGAGCGCGTCGGCGTACTTGACCACGTACGGCAGCCGGCGGCGGGGCGGGACGGTGTCGTCGAGCGCCTCGACCGCGGCGACCGCGTGTTCCAGCAGCGCGGCCACGTCACCCAGGTTGCGGTAGGTCCGGCCGAGCAGCAGGTGACTGCGGGCGATCAGGTAGCGGTTACCCCGGGCGTGCGCCCACTCGTTGATCAGCCACATCGCCTCGGCGGCGGCTTTCAGCTCACCGGAGCGTTCGGCCGCGTCGGCCTGGATCAGCCGGGCCCGCATCCGGGCGACCGCGTCCCCGTCGGCGGCGGCGTCCTGCTCGACCTCGACGGCGCGGGCCGAGCGACCGGCCGGGTCACGGCCGACCCAGTCCTCCAGGTCGTCGAGTTCCGCCGCCCGTGCCGCGAACGCGGCCGGGACGGCGGCACTATCTGCCGCCGTCCGCATCAGGGCCGTTCCGGTCACGTCCGACCATCGGCACGGATCCGCGGCATCGTAGCTTTCCGGCGGGCATCCGATCATCGTGCGCCCATCGGGCACAGCGGGCAAGGAGGTCGTCACGAGTCGTTAAAACCTATAAACCCTATAGGTAATGTATATTGATCGAGATTGTTACGCCGCGGACACGCTACGTAAGGGATCTCGATGATAAATCCGCTCGTTAACCGCCGCACCCTGCTCGGGGGACTTCTCGGAGTGACCGCGCTCGGCCTGACCGGATGTGCCGGCGACGATGCCGCCGCCGCGAGCCTGAGCGCCTCCGACCCGCTGCCGACGACCGTCGACCCGGCCACCGCACTGGTCATCTCGATCCACACCACGCAGGTCGCGCTGCAGGCCTCCGGCGAGATCGGCAAGCTGCCGTTCACGGTCAAGGACTGGCCGAACATCGCGGCCGGCCCCGACGTGATCACGGCGTTCCGGGCGCACTCGGTGGACCTGGCCAACAACGCGGGGATCCCGCCGATCCAGGCCGCCGCGATCGGCGTGGACGCCAAGATCGTCGCGGTGCAGACCGTGCAGAAGCCGCAGTACACGTACGTCACGGCGCCGGGCAACCCGGTCGCGGGGCTGACCGACCTGCGGGGCAAGAAGATCGGCTTCTCGCAGGGCCAGGCGCAGGGCGTGGTGGTGCTGCGCACCCTCAAGGAGCAGGGCCTCACCCCGAAGGACGTGCAGCTGATCGCGCTGCCGAGCACCAAGTTCCTGGTCGCGTTGCAGAGCGGGCAGATCGACGTCGCACCGCTCGCCGAGCCGTCGATCACCAAATACCTTCTCGAGTACGGCAAGGACGGCGCCATCCAGTTCCCGATGACGGCTGTCGACTATCTGGGCGTGCTCTGGGCGCCGGGCGAGGTGCTCGCCGACGCGGGCAAGGTCGCCGCGATCCGGTCGTTCATCCCGTTCTGGGCCAAGGACCAGGTCTGGCGCTGGGAGAACAAGGAGAAATGGCTGGACGCCTACTACGTCAAGGACCAGCAGGTCTCCCCCGCGGACGCCGAGCGGATCGGCACCACGCTGCAGAAACCGTTCTTCCCGCGGAACTGGGACAAGGCCGTCGCGTGGGAGAAGGAGTCCGCCGACCTGCTCGTCGAGGGCGGCTTCATCAAGCCGATCGACCCGGAGAAGCTCTTCGACCGGCGCTTCCAGTCCCTCGCCGCGGACGCGGTACCCGCCGAGTACCAGGAGTGACCATGGCCACCGAGACGTTCTCCGTCGCCACCCGACCCCGATCCCCGGTTCCGGCCGTCCGCCGGGCGCGACGCCGCCTGGGTCCGGGCAGACCTCTTCCGTACGGAAGATTGCTCGGTCCCGCCCTCCTCCTCGCGCTGTGGGCGGCGGCCTCCGCGAGCGGTCTGCTCGATCCTCGCAAGCTCTCCGCGCCGTGGGCGGTGGCCCGGACCACCGCGGACATGATCTCCACGGGTGTCCTGCAGGAGCACGTGCTCACGTCGCTGACCAGGGCCACCGCCGGCTTCCTGATCGGCATCACGGCCGGCCTCGCGCTCGCGGTGATCGCCGGGATCAGCCGGATCGGCGAGGCGCTGATCGACGGCCCCATGAAGATCAAGCTGGCCATCCCGACCATCGGCCTGATCCCGCTGCTCATCCTCTGGCTCGGCATCGGCGAACTCTTCAAGATCGTGATCATCGCGGTGGCCGTGGCGGTGTACATGTACATCCAGGTCTACGCGGGGCTGGTCGGCATCGACAAGCGTTACGTCGAGCTGGCCGAGGTGCAGGGCTACCGCCGGAGCGAGTTCCTGCGGCACGTCGTCCTGCCCGGTGTGCTTCCGCAGTTCTTCGTCGGCCTGCGCCTCTCGCTCACCGCGTCCTGGCTGGTCCTGATCACGGTCGAGCAGATCAACGCGCTGAGCGGGGTCGGCTACATGATGGAGCAGGCCCAGCAGTATGCACAGACCGACGTGATCCTGGTCGGCCTGGCCGTCTACGGCATCTTCGGTTTCCTGTCCGACGCGCTGGTGCGCGTGACCGAGCGGAGGGTGCTGTCGTGGCGACGGACACTGGCGAGCTGACCGGCGTACGGATCGACAAACTGACCCGGCGCTTCGGCGACCACGTGGTCCTCGACCGGGTCGACCTGCAGATCGCGCCCGGCGAGTTCGTCGCACTGCTCGGGCGCAGCGGTTCCGGCAAGAGCACGCTGCTGCGCGCCCTCGCCGGTCTCGACTACGACGTGGCCGGCGACGGCGAGTTGCGGATCCCGGACCGGGTGTCGGTGGTCTTCCAGGACTCCCGGCTGCTGCCCTGGCGCCGGGTGCTGGACAACGTCATCCTCGGCCTGCGCGCGCCGAACCCCCGCGAGCGCGGCGCCGAAGCCCTGGCCGAGGTGGGTCTCGCCGGGCGGGAACGCGCCTGGCCCACCGAGCTCTCCGGCGGCGAGCAGCAGCGGGTGGCGCTGGCCCGGTCCCTGGTCGGCGAGCCGGAGCTGCTGCTGGCCGACGAGCCGTTCGGTGCGCTGGACGCGCTCACCCGGATCCGGATGCACGGCCTGCTGCGCGCGCTCTGCAAACGGCATCAGCCGGCGGTGCTGCTGGTCACCCACGACGTGGACGAGGCGGTGCAGCTGGCCGACCGGATCGTGGTGCTGGACGGCGGCCGCATCGCCGTCGACATCCGCCCCGGCCTGCCCGACTCCCGCACACCCCGTGACCCGGGGTTCCAGGAGGTCCGTGAACTGCTACTGCGAGCCCTGGGAGTCACCTCATGACCCGGCAACTGCACCTGAACGCGTTCCTGATGACGGTCGGGCACCACGAGGCGGCCTGGCGGCTGCCAGAGAGTGACCCGTTCGCCCACCTGGACGTCCAGCACTACGTCCGGCTGGCCCGGATCGCCGAGCGCGGCAAGCTCGACTCGCTCTTCCTGGCCGACAGCCCGGTGCTGTGGAACAGCGTCGGGCACCGCCCGTCCGGTGGCCTGGAGCCGACCGTGCTGCTCACCGCGCTGGCCGGGGCCACCGAGCGGATCGGCCTGATCGCCACCGCGTCGACCAGCTACAACGAGCCGTACAACCTGGCGCGGCGGTTCGCCTCGCTGGACCACGTCAGCGGCGGCCGGGCCGGCTGGAACGTGGTCACCACGGCCGGGCCGGACGCGGCCCGCAACTTCAACCTGGACGACCAGCCGGCACACCGCGACCGGTACGCGCGGGCCGCCGAGTTCGTCGACGTGTCCCGCAAGCTCTGGGACAGCTGGGAGGACGACGCCGCGCTCGGCGACAAGGCGAACGGCGTCTGGGGCGACGACACGAAGATCCACCCGGCCGGGCACACCGGCGAGTACTTCCAGGTGGCCGGCGCGCTGAACGTGCCACGGTCCCCGCAGGGTCACCCGCTGCTGGTCCAGGCCGGCTCCTCGGAGGACGGCAAGGCGCTCGCCGCGAGGTACGCCGACGCGGTCTTCACCGCCCAGCAGACCCTCGAGGACGCCCAGGCCTTCTACGCCGACCTCAAGCGCCGCGCCCTGGCCGAGGGCCGTGACCCGGACACCGTCAAGATCCTGCCCGGGATCGTGCCGGCGATCGGCTCCACCCAGGCCGAGGCCCTGGCACTGGAGGAGGAGCTGGAGCAGCTGATCAAGCCGGAGTACGCGCTGCGCCAGCTGGCACAGACGCTCAAGCTGGACCCGTCCGCGCTGCACCTGGACCGGGAGTTGCCCGACGACCTGCCGGACGAGGACGAGATCGAGGCGGCCAAGAGCCGGTACACGCTGATCGTCGAGCTGGCCCGGCGGGAGCGGCTGACCGTACGGCAGCTGATCGGGCGGCTCGGCGGCGGCCGTGGGCACCGCACCTTCGCCGGCACTCCGGAACAGGTCGCCGACGCGATCCAGCACTGGTTCGACAACGGCGCCGCGGACGGGTTCAACATCATGGCCCCGGTGCTGCCGTCCGGTCTGGAGGTCTTCGTCGACCAGGTGGTCCCGATCCTGCAGCGGCGCGGGCTGTTCCGCACCGAGTACACCACCCGCACCCTGCGCGACCACTACGGCCTGCCCCGCCCGGCCGGCGTCCTGAAAAGCAGTGCCTGAAAAGCAGTGTGTGAAGTTTCGGTGCGGAGCGCACCGAAACTTCACACACTTCCCCTTCCCGGGGTCGTTAGCTAAGCTAAGAATCCCGGGAAAGAGGAGCGCGCTTGCCCACCGCCCCACGCCGCGCCCCGAGCGCGGGCATTCACCCCGACCCGTCGAAGAGCTGGCTGCGGCGCGCCTGGCCGCTGCTGCGGGCACACCGGCTCATGTTGATCACCTCGCTGGCGCTGTCCTTCGTCGGGCTGATCGTGCAGGTGCAGATCCCCAACCTGATCCGGATCGGGATCGACCGGGCGCTCGTCGCGCACACCGAGCCGCTGGCCACGTACGTCTGGCTGATCGCCGCGCTGGCCCTGGTCCAGGGCGTGATCAACTACCTGGCCCGGCTCTACCTGCTGCGCACCGCGTACGAGCTGGAGTACGACCTGCGCAACGTCGTCTTCGGTCACCTGATGCGGATGTCGTACGGCTTCTACGACCGGGTCCAGTCCGGCGAGCTGATGTCCCGGGCCACCTCGGACATCCGGGCCGTCCAGATGTACCTCACGTTCGGCCCCTCGATCCTGGTCCAGTGCATGATCGCGGTGATCGCGTTCGGATTGATGGTCTCGATCAACCCGATCCTGGCGGTGGTCGCGATGGCCACCATGCCGGCCATCGCGGTGCTCGGCGTACGGATGCGCAAGGCGATCTTCCCGGTCTCCTGGCTGATCCAGTCCCGGCTCGCCGGGGTGGCCACCGTCGTCGACGAGAACATCCAGGGTGTACGGATCGTCAAGGCGTTCGCCGGCGAGCAGGGGCAGGTCGACACCCTGGCCCGGGCGGCCGACCGGGTGCGCTGGGCGTACACCGCGGACGCGAAGCTGCGCAGCCGGTGGATCCCGGTGATGGACAACCTGCCCCGGATCGGCCTGGCCCTGGTCCTGCTGGTCGGCGGCCTGATGGTGCTGCGCGGGCAGGCCACGGTGGGCACCGTGGTGGCGTTCAACTCCTACGTGCTGATGCTGCAGCCGCCGTTCCGGATGCTCGGCATGATCATCATGATGGGCCAGCGGGCCGCCGCGTCCTCCCAGCGCATCTACGAAATTCTCGACACAAAAGCCGACATAACCGATAGATCGGAAACAGCGACACCGTCACCCCGCGGCGAGCTCCACCTCCGACATGTCCATTTTGTTTACCCGGACGGCACCACCGCGCTGGACGGCCTGGACCTGCACATCCACCCCGGCGAAACGATCGCCCTGGTCGGCGCGACCGGCGCGGGAAAATCCACCGTCGGCCGCCTCGCCGCCCGCTTCTACGACGTGACCGAAGGGCAGATCCTGCTCGACGGCGTCGACGTCCGCGACTACCCCCTGGCCACCCTGCGCGACCGGGTCGGCATCGTCCCCGACGAGCCGTTCCTGTTCTCGGTCTCGCTGCACGAGAACATCGCGTTCGGCCGCCCGGAGGCCACCCGCGCCCAGGTCGAGGCCGCGGCGCTGGCGGCCGGCGCCGACGCGTTCATCCGCGACCTCCCCGACGGCTACGACACGGTCGTCGGCGAACGCGGCTACACGCTCTCCGGCGGTCAGCGGCAGCGGGTCGCGATCGCCCGGGCGCTGCTGGTCAACCCGCCGGTGCTGATCCTCGACGACGCGACAAGCGCCGTCGACGTCCGGGTCGAGCACGAGATCCACGAGTCGCTGCGCACGCTGATGACCGGCCGCACCACGATCGTGGTGGCACACCGGCTGGCCACCATCGGTCTGGCCGACCGGGTCGTCCTGATCGACGGCGGCCGGGTGGTCGCGGACGGCACGCACGCCGCCCTGCTGGCGACAAGCCCGTTGTACGCGCAGGTCCTGGCGACCGTGAGCGAAGAGGAACCGGTCGCATGAGCATGTTCGGAGGGGGCTTCGGCGGGCACGGCGGCGCGATCCCCGGTGGCCTCAGCGGTACGAGCCGCAAGGGCGGGCAGAGCGGCACCCCGTTCGCCGGCATCCCGCCCGAGCTGGCCGCCGGGGTGGACCGCTTGGAGGCCACCGAGCCCGAGCACCCGACGCCGCACGAGCCGTTCCGGCAGCAGCCCGACCATCGCCAGCTCACCCTCTGGTCGATGCTGGCCAACCGGCCCGCGTTCCTGGTCTCGGCGGCCGTCGCGGTCCTGGTCGAGGCGCTGCTGCTGCAGGCCGGTCCGCTGCTCGTGCAGGTCGGCATCGACCACGGCATCGTGGCCCGCGACGTGCCGGTGCTCGTCGGCGCGTCGATCGCGTTCCTGGTCGCGGTCGGGCTCACCGCGGTGGCGTCCGGGGTGCGGATCCGGCAGAGCGGGCGGCTCGCCGCGTACGCCACCCGGGACCTGCGAGTCCGGATCTTCAGTCACCTGCAGCGGCTCAGCCTGGACTTCTACACCAAGGAGAAGGCCGGGGTCACGATGACCCGGATGACCTCCGACGTCGAGGCGCTGCAGCAGCTGCTGCAGGAGGGGTTCGCGCAGTTCCTGATCCAGGGGCTGACCATGGTGGTGGTCACCGCGGTGCTGGTGCACTACGACGTGGAGCTGGCCGCGATCACGTTGCTGCTCGTGGTGCCCCCGCTGGCGGCGCTGTCGATCTGGTTCCGGAAGGCCGCCGACCACGGGTACAACCGGCAGCGGGACGCCATCGCGGCACTCTTCTCGCACCTGTCCGAGAGCCTCTACGGCGTCCGCGTGATCACGGCGCACAACCAGCAGCACCGCAGTGTGGTCGGCCATCGTGAGGTGGTCGGCGGGTACCGCGACGCCAACGATCACACCGGCCGGATCAACGCCGTCTACGGCCCCGGCAGCTCGGTGATCGGGTTGCTCGGGCTGGCCGCGCTGCTGCTGATCGGCGGGCGGATGGTGCTGCGCGACGAGCTGACCATCGGCGAGCTGACCGCGTTCGTCCTCTACCTGAACGCGTTCTTCCAGCCGGTCCAGCAACTCGTCCAGTTGTACACCAACTACCAGCAGGCCAGGGCCGCGCTGGGCAAGCTCCGCGGCCTGCTCACGACGGCTCCGGGCGTACCGGAAAAGGTTTCTGCCATCGCACTGCCGCCGGCGAGCGGCGGCATCGAGTTGCGCGAGGTGTCTTTCGGGTACGACAGTGAGCGTCCGGTCCTGCGCGACGTCAGCCTGCGGATCTCGCCCGGCGAGACGATCGCGTGTGTCGGCCCGACCGGCGCCGGCAAGTCGACACTGGCCAAGCTGGTCGCCCGGCTCTACGACCCGGACCGGGGCACGGTGCTGATCGACGGTCACGACCTGCGCGACGTCACCCTGGACTCGCTGCACCGGCAGGTCGGCGTGGTGCCGCAGGAGCCGTTCCTGTTCGCCGGGACGCTGCGGGACAACATCGCCTTCGCCCGCCCGGACGCGTCGGAGGCCGAGATCGGCGCGGCGGTCGACGCGGTCGGCCTGCGTGACCTGGTGGACCGCTCCCCCGGCGGCCTCGACACGGTGCTGCACGAGCGCGGCCAGTCGGTGTCGTCCGGCGAACGGCAACTGATCGCGCTGGCCCGGGTGTTCGTCGCGGCGCCCCGGGTGGTGGTCCTGGACGAGGCGACGTCGAGCCTGGACCTGCGGTCCGAGCTGCGGGTGGAGGCCGCGGTGCAGCGGCTGCTCGACGGGCGGACCGCGATCCTGGTCGCGCACCGGCTGTCCACCGCGCGGCGCGCCGACCGGGTGATCGTGGTCGACGACGGCGGCATCATCGAGTCGGGCAGCCACGAAGAGTTGGTCGCGGCGGGCGGGCGGTATGCGGCGATGTACGCGACGTGGGAGTCGCACGCCGCCCGGTCATAGCGTCGCCAGCAACTCGTGGATCGCGGTCAGCAGATCGCCGGAGCGTTCGAAGTGGGCGGTCACGGTGATCGCGGCGCGGCGCTCCGGGTCGATCACCGCGAACTGGCCGTAGGCGCCGTCCATCCGGAACGTGCCGTCGCCGCCGAGCCAGACGCCCAGGCCGTAGCCGTCGCTGAACTGCGGGCCCCAGGCCGCGACCGGCGCCGTGCTGACCTTCTCCGCCGCGATCCGCCGCACGTAGTCGGCCGGGACGACCTGCCGCCCCTGCCACTCCCCGCCCTGCAGGATGAGCTGGGCAAATCGCGCCAGCTCCCCGGTGCGCAGGAACAGCTCACTGTCCGCGAACGGAAACCCCAGCGGGCAGGTGTGCCAGGCCGGATGGTGCACACCGAGCGGGCGGAAAAGGCGGGGCTCGAGGTAGGCGCGCAGGTCCGCGCCGCTGGTGCGCGCGATGACCCGACCTATCGCGTACGGGCCGGAGCCGACATACCGGAAGCGCTCCCCCGGCACCGCCTCCAGGGGTGCCGCCACGAACTCGCGCAACAGGTCGGCGGGGTCGACCCGCTCGTACGACGACCAGTGGTGACTGCTCCCGCTGGTCATCGTGAGCAGGTGCCGCAGCGTGACCCGCTCGAACCCGTCCGCGGCGACCGGGCGCAGCTCCGGGAAGTGGTCGAGGAACAGATCGTCGAGTCCGAGCCGGCCCTCGGCCTCGGCAAGTCCGGCCGCGACCGAGGTGAACGTCTTCGCCACCGAGTAGACGTTCACCCGGTCGTCGGAGCGGAACCGGTGGATCAGCGGCTCGTGGCCCTCCCGGTGCACGTGGATGCCGTACGTGCCGAGCTGCTGCTCCCGGTCGGTGCGAACGAAGTCCGCAAGAAGATCATCTGGCACTCCCGGACGATACCGCCCTCAGAACGTGACCGACCCGCCGAGCGGGACACGGGCGTACGCGGTGCCGCTCTCCTCCGCCATCCAACCGTCGACGTTGTCGAAACCGACGTCGGTCGACAGCATCCGGTCGTGGATCGGGAACGCGCGCTGCGGGGCGACGGCGCGGACGAAGTCCAGGGCCTCGGCGAGCTTGAACCACGGCCCGCCCGCCGGGACGAGCAGCGTGGAGACCAGCCGGTCCTTGTCCGGTACGAAGAACGAGTCACCCGGGTGGTAGACGCCCTCGACCACGTAGCCGAGGTTGGCGCAGCCGGGTTGGCCCCGGTACACCTCGGCGTGGCTGCCGCCGACCGCGGTCACCGCGAAGCCGCCGGCCGTGAACGTGTCACCGGACGCGACCGGGCTGATCACGGCGGCCAGCTTCTCGTCCGGCGCGGCTGCCCGCACCGCGGCCGGGGCGTAGAGCCGCAGGGGCCGGGTGGCCAGCCGGGTCGCGATCTGCTCGAGGTCGATGTGGTCGGCGTGCTCGTGCGTGACCAGGACGTCGGTGATGCCGTCGAAGGCCTCCGGTTCGGTCCACACTCCCGGGTCGATCAGGAGTCGCCGGTCGCCGTCCTCGAGGCGTACGCAGGCATGGGTGAATTTGATCAGCCGCATGCCGGGCAGCCTAGCGAGGATCGGTATCGGTCTCAGCCCCGTAGCCTGTCAAGGACCTCATAGACCGCGGTGAGCAGGTCCTCGTCGTGGTCGGAGTGCGCGGTGACGGTGACCGCGGCGCGGAGGTCCGGGGCGATCACCGCGTACTGGCCGTAGAGGCCGTCCATCCGGTAGGTGCCGTTGCCACCGAGCCAGACGCCGAGCCCGTAACCGTGCGTGAACTGACCGCCCGGGGAGTCCGCGGTCGGCACCGTCTCCAGCGGCATCCGGCGCACGTAGTCGGCCGGGATCACCGGGCGGCCCGCCCACTCGCCGCCCTGCAGCAGCAGCCGGGCGAACCGGGCCAGCTCCTCGGTGCGCAGGAACAGGTCACTCTCCGCGACCGGGAACCCCAGCGGGCAGGTGTGCCAGGCCGGATTGCGCAGCCCGAGCGCTCGAACCCGTCCGCGGCGATCGGCCGCAACTCGGGGAAGTGGTCGAGGAACAGGTCGTCGAGGCTGAGCAGACCCTCGGCCTCGGCCAGCCCGGCCGCCACCGCGGTGAACGTCTTCGACACCGAGTACAGGTTGACCCGGTCGTCGGACCGGAACCGGTGGATCAGCGGCTCGTGCCCCTCCCGGTGCACATGGATGCCGTAGGTGCCGAGCGCCCGCTCCCGATCGGCACGCACGAAGTCCGCGAGAAGATCATCAGCCACCGCCGGAGCCTAGACCTGACCGCAACCGCCGGCGCACCTGACAGCGACCACCAGCCGCGAGGTACGCGGTCAGCTCGCGGGACGCGGCTGGTTCTCCGGGGTGCCTCCGGCACCCTGAGACACCCCTCGGGACCAGCCGGGACCTCGGTGGGGTCAGCGGGCCGGGACCAGGAAGGCGAAGACGCGGACGCCGACCGGGCCCTTCGGCAGCGGGGCGCCGGCCGCGGCGGTGACCTTCATGCCGGCCTCCCACGGCTCGCCGTCCAGGAAGACCTCGTTGGTCAGCAGCTGGCCGTCCTGGTGAACGGTGAAGAACCGCAGCGCGTGCACCGCCGGGCTCAGCGGCACACCCTCCAGCGCGGTCAGCAGCTGATCGAACAGTTCCTCGGCGGACGGCACCGCCTCGGTGGCGAACAGGTCCACCTGCGCGCCGAGCAGCACCTCGAACCCGCCGCTCGGGTGCGCGAACCGCTCCACATGCACGTTCTCCCCGGCCACGTCCCGGTCCAGCAGCGCCGCGATCATCGGGTACGCCACCGCCCGCTCGAACATCGCCAGGCTCTGGAAGATCGCTTCCCGCCAGGTCGGCGCGACACCGGCGCAGCTCTCCACCATCCACGGCCGGGCCAGCGCCGGATGGTTCACCGCGAAGTTCACCTGCGCGACGACCAGGTCGGGCGTCGGCCGCGGGTGCGGCGCCAGGGTCGCCTGGAACTCGGCGTCACCCAGCCGGAGGTCGTCACCGAGCGGCACGCCGTAGGCCGCCATCCAACGCGCGAAGATCGATGCGGGCGAGGGCACCCCGCCGCTGCCGGTGCCGAGCGGCGGCAACGGCTCGTCGAGGGTGATCGCCCCGAGCACGAGATCGGTCAGCGTGGCGCCGTCGCGCAGGGCCTGGCTGACCGCGGCGACCTCGTGGCTGTACCCCGCGACCCTGGCGATCTCCTGCTCCCCGACGAGCTGCGCACAGCGCTCGCAGGCCGCGTAGACCGGATCGTCGGCGAAGCGCCGGGTGGTCGCGCCGTCGACGAAGTTCTCGTCCACCCGCACCCCGTCGAGCACGCGGCGCCCGAAAGCGAGGGGCAGGAAGGCCAGCAGCCGCTCCGCCAGCCACGGCTCCACACCACCGCTGAGCAGCCTGTTCCGGACCTCGTCCCCGGACGGCGGCGTCGCGCCCTCACAGAACGCGATGACCCCGACCACAACCGCCTCGTCGAACATCGCGTGAGCGTACCGCCCAGCCGATCTCCCGCAAGCCCCCGCAAATCCCAAGATCAAACACCGGGTGAGGTGGCCAACCCCGCTCCCCGCACCGCGCCGGCCCGCCCACCCGGGTACGGTCCGGCGCGTCCGGGCGTCGTGACGGTGGCGTCCACCGGCGCCGATGCGCCAGGCTGCGACCATGACCGCTTCCGCGCTGCGCGCCCTCCTCGCCTCCGACCGGGTCACCCACGTGCCCGGCGTCTACGACCCGGTGACAGCGGCGCTCGCGGTGGCCGCCGGGAACCGGGCAGTGCACCTGTCCGGCGCGGCCGTCTCGGCCACCATGCTGGGCCGCCCCGACCTCGGCTTCGTGCCCGCCACCCAGATCGCCGACCGGGCGTCCACGCTGGTCCCGGCGCTGCGGGGGATCCCGCTGCTGGCCGACGCGGACACCGGCTACGGCAACCCGCTGCACGCGGTGTGGACCGGGCTGGCGTACAGCCGGGCCGGCGTCTCCGGGCTGCACCTGGCGGATCGGGTCAGCCCGGAACGCGGCGGGCACCCGGCCGGCAAGGGGGTCATCGCCACCACTCCGGCGGCCGCCACGATCCAGGCGCTGGCCGATCAGGTCCCGGAACTCGTGGTGATCGCCAGGACGGACGCGTACGCCGTGAACGGGCTCGCCGACACCATCGAGCGCTGCCGGGCCTATGCCGAGGCGGGTGCCGGCGCGGTCCTCCCGGCGGGTGTCGTGGAGCTTGCCGAGCTCGAGGAGCTCCATCGGGCGCTCCCCGGCGTACCCCTGGTGGTCGATCGCAGCGAAGCCGCACCGCACCAGCCCACCTGGACCGACGCGGACCTCGCCGCCGTCGGGGTCCGGCTGGCGCTGCACCCGGTGGCGGCCCTGCTCGCCGCGATGCGGGCCGCGTCGGTCACCTACCGCGCGATCGCCGAGAGCGGCGACGCCACCGCGGTCGAGCGGATGCCGTGGGCGGCGTTCACCGCCCTGGGCGGCCCGGACGAGGCGCGCGACCCGGACGCCCGCTACGTCCCCCGGGGGTTGCAGACCTGAACCGGATCCTGGCCGCGGTCGCGGAGACGGCGGCGGCCGGCGCGGGGACGACACGCGCCGGGCGGACCTGGCGGCATCGGGCGGATCGGGATTAGCTTTCGGGTGTGGACGTTGAGCTGGAGGCGTGGGACGCCTGGCATCCGCGGTTCGTGGCGGACCGGCTGACCGGTCTCGAGTTGCCCTGGTGCGTCGCCGGCGGCTGGGCCGTCGACCTCTTCCTCGGCGCCGAGACCCGAGCGCACGACGACCTGGAGATCGCCGTCCCCGCGAACCGTTTCGAGGACATCGCGGCCCGCTTCCCCGATCACGCGTTCTTCGCCGTGGGCGCGGGCACGGTCACCCCGGCCAGTCCGGAGAGCCTGCTCGCCACCCATCAGACCTGGGCACGGGAGCCGGCGACCGGCAAGTGGCGCTTCGACGTCTTCCGGGAGCCGCACGACGGCGTCGTCTGGATCTGCCGCCGAGATCCGGCGATCCGCCTGCCGTACACCGAG
Source organism: Actinoplanes palleronii (assembly GCF_016862315.1). Classification (GTDB taxonomy): domain Bacteria; phylum Actinomycetota; class Actinomycetes; order Mycobacteriales; family Micromonosporaceae; genus Actinoplanes; species Actinoplanes palleronii. Next base: position 81,411 of record NZ_BOMS01000004.1, read on the forward strand.
GTCATCGCGCACACTCCGGACGGCGTGCCCTACCTGGTGCCGGAGATCGTCCTGCTCTTCAAGGCCAAGGGACCACGACCGAAGGACGAGGCGGATTTCCGCGCCGTCCGCCCCCACCTGTCCGCGAGCCGGCGCGACTGGCTGATCAACGCGCTGGCCCGGGTCCACCCGGGCCACCCCTGGCAGCCACTCCTCAGCACCTGACCCACCGCCGGCGCGACCTACTCAGGATCCGCGGCCGGCGCAGCCGGATGACCCGCATCTCGGACCTTCAGCCGGCAGCGGCGACCGTTCGGGCCCGCGAGCCGGGCTCAACGGCCGACCGGACCGGCAAACGGACCTCGTCGTCCCCGCCGCGTGGACAAGCTGTTTCCGCTTGACCACTATCGGATGAAAGGTCTGACATGTCCAAACTTACCAGCATCTCCGCCATCGGTGTCGGGCTGCTGACGGGCGCCGCGTTCTCCATGGCGCCGGCTCACGCCTCGCCGTCGAGCCACCAGGTCACCGCGACCTCGGCCGCCACGCAGTCCTCGACGGGCTTCTCCGAGAAGCGCGAGACGTTCTGGGATCTCGACTCCTGCGTCAGAGCGCGGAAGAACCACATCCGCAACGGCGACTTCACCGACGCCCGCTGCGAGGAGTTCGAGGACGACAACGGCAACACCAAGTACGTGCTGGTGCCCCAGAAGTCCCGCGACAACAGCCGCGACAGGGACCGCGACAGGGACCGGGACCGCGACCGCGACCGCGACAACGGCCGGGATAGGGACCGCGACCGCGACAATGGCCGGGACGGCGACCGGGACCGCGACCGGGATCGTGACAACGACCGCGACCGCGACCGCGACCGGGACCGGGACCGGGACCGGGACCGGGACCGGGACCGGGACAACGACCGCGACCGCGACCGCGG
>NZ_BOMS01000005.1 GCF_016862315.1 Actinoplanes palleronii
ACGACCGCGACCGCGACCGCGACCGGGACCGGGACCGGGACCGGGACCGGGACCGGGACCGGGACAACGACCGCGACCGCGACCGCGGCAAGGACAGCCCTCTGACCTGCAAGTTCATCCCCGCGCTGTGCCTGCAGGCCCCGGATCGCACCTGACCCGGCGTTTCATCCCCTGGAGCTCGTTGCCGCACCCCATGCGGCAGCGGGCTCCGCGCGTTTCAGGCCGCCGCGCAGCCGGCCACCGCCCGGCCCGCCGGCAGCGGCCGCACCCGCGCCCCGGACTCCGCGTGCGCCGACGGTCCGGACAGGACCGCGGATCAGAACCACCGCCATCAGTCCCCCGACGCGAGCGGCAGGTCATAGACGGTCGTGGGGACGTCGTGCGCGCCCAGTGTCTCCAGGATCAACGGCTCGACGAGGTCCCAGCTGCCGCCGGCCAGCCCGCAGCCGATCCGCGGCATGTGCACCGACGCGCTGTGCGCCTCGGCGTGCGTGACCAGCGCGCCCAGGCACTCGCGGATCGCCTCGTACCGAACCGGCGGCCCGGCGCCGGGCTCATAGCCGGTGCGGGTGCGCAGGCCCCTCCGGCTCATGATCCCGTGCTGACCGACCATGTTGGCCACCCAGAGCTCCGGCGCGACCGGCACCAGCTGCACCGCGCCGAGCCGGAACGTCGGCTCGGCGGACCAGCGCCGGAACTCCCGCTCCGGCTCCGGCCAGCGGCGCGAGATGCTCTGGACGATGCCCCGGCCCCAGGCGCCGATGTCGTTGCAGATGTGCGCGAGGATCCGCGGCCCGGCACCGACCGGGTCGGTGGCGTCCCCCTCGACGAAGCTCAGCTCCCGCATGCCGGCGATGGTAGGCCACCCCTCCGACACCGGAGCCGAGCTCAGCCGGCGGCGACCCGCGCGTCCTCCTCGGCCATCGCCTCCTGGCGGCCCGGCTCCTCGCGGAGGATCGCGGCGTTCAGCCACTCGTCCGGGATCGCGAACGCGGCGACGAGCGTCGCCAGGTGCGGGCGCAGCTCCTTCAGCAGGTCGTTGATCACCCCGGTGACGGCCTTCGACCGGGCCGGCGTCAACCGGCCGTGCTCCAGGAACCAGCCCTTGTCCGCCTCGATGGTGATCAGCGCGTAGAGGTCGCAGAGCCGGTTGAGCAGCGCCTTCGCCGCCGGGTCGGCGGCCCGGTCGACGCCGGCCACGAACGCCTCGAGGGTGATCCGGTCGATGTGCGCGGTGGCGGTCTTCAGCACGTGGTCCTGGACGTCGTTGAAGATGTCGAAGGGGTGATCCTTCTTGGTCGCGGCGCCGTTGCGGAGCCGCCGGATCGCGCCCTCCAGCACGTGTTTCTCGCGGTCCTCGAACATCGTCAGGTGCCAGCCGCGGTCGGTGACCGCGACCTCGTCGTGCCGGCCGGGCACCGCGCTGACCAGGCGCTGGATCAGGCCGCGGGCCGCGGTGCGCTCCAGCACCATCTCGCGGACCTGCTCGGCGACGAAGGTGGCCCGCCCCCAGCCGTCCAGCGAGCCGAAAGCGTCCCGATAGCCGGTCAGCAGACCCTTCGCCACCAGCTGGAGCAGGACCGTGTTGTCACCCTCGAAGGTGGTGAAGACGTCGGTGTCGGCCTTCAGCGCGGGCAGCCGGTTCTCCGCGAGGTATCCGGCGCCGCCGCAGGCCTCCCGGCACATCTGGATGGTGCTGGTGGCGTGCCAGGTCTGCGCGGCCTTCAGCCCGGCGGCGCGGGACTCCAGCTCACGCTGCCGGTGCTCGTCGACCGGGCTCGGGCCGGCCTGCACGTCGGCGAGCGTGCCGACCAGCTCCTCCTGGGCGAACGCGTAGGCGTACGTGGTGGCCAGCGCCGGCAGCAGTTTGCGCTGGTGGGCGAGGTAGTCGTTGAGGACCACCTCGCGGTCGTCGCCGGGCACACCGAACTGGCGGCGGCTGTCGCCGTAGCGGACCGCGATGGTCAGCGCCGCCCGGGTGGCCGCCGACGCCGCGCCACCGACGGTGACCCGGCCGCGGACCAGGGTGCCGAGCATGGTGAAGAACCGGCGGGTGTCGTTCTCGATCGGGCTGGTGTAGGTGCCGTCCTCGGCGACCTGGCCGTACCGGTCGAGCAGCATGTCCCGGGGAACGCTCACGTGCTCGAAGCTGATCCGCCCGTTGTCGACGCCGAGCAGGCCGGCCTTGGGCCCGGCGTCGCCCAGGGTGACACCGGGCATCGGGTGACCGTCGGCGTCCCGGATCGGCACCAGCCAGGCGTGCACGCCGCGGCTGCGGCCATCGGTGATCAGCTGGGCGAAGACCACCGCCATCCGGCCGTCCTGCGCCGCGTTGCCGATGTAGTCCTTGCGCGCCGACTGGTGCGGGGTGTGCAGGTCGAAGGTCTGCGTCCCGGGGTCGTAGGTGCAGGTGGTGCGCAGTTTCTGCACGTCCGAGCCGTGACCGGTCTCGGTCATCGCGAAACAGCCCATCACCTCGGCCGAGATGATGCCGGGCAGGTAGGCGTCGTGGTGCCGCCGGGTGCCGAGGGCCACCACGGCGCCGCCGAAGAGCCCCCACTGCACGCCGGCCTTCACCATCAGCGACAGGTCCGCGTAGGCCAGCATCTCGGCCGCCACCACGGAGCCACCCGGGTCGTCCTTGCCGCCGTAGGCGCTGGGGAACGCCGAGGCCACCCCGATGTCGGTGGGGATCTGCCGGATCAGACGGCTGATCCGGGCCCGAGCCTCGGGGCCGGTCTCACCGTGGACCGCGGCGAACCCGGCCTTGCCGAGCTCGTCGCGCACCGCTTGCCGGATGTGCGCCCACCGCCCGTCGAGGACGTCCTGCAGGCGGGCCGGGTCGAGGGAGTCGCCGATCATGGAAGAAAGCTAATCACGCGTTCAGCTGCCCTGCCGCACGCCTCGGTGGTCCGATCGTGAGGATCCGGTCACTCCCCCGCCCCGCGGAGGGCACGGGCCGCGGAGTTTCCGCGCGGCGTCGCGATCCATCACGGCCTATCCTCGGCGGCATGGATCTCGAGTTCACCGGCGAGATGTGGTTCTGGCGAGGACCCGCGCCCTGGCACTTCGTGACCGTCCCGGAGGATCAGTGCGCCGAGTTGGAAGCGGCGTCGTCGCTGGTCAGCTACGGCTGGGGGATGATTCCGGTGACCGCGCTGATCGGGACGACCGGCTGGGCCACCTCGCTGTGGCCCAAGGACGGGAGCTACGTCGTGCCGGTCAAGGCGAAGGTACGCGAGGCTGAGGGCTTGGAGGTCGGCGACACCGTGAGGGTACGAATATCCGTGTCGGGGGTGAGCTGACCGTGCTCACCGTCGACGGTTACGGGGTGATCCGCTGGCGGATCCCGCCCGGCGGGGTCCTGCTACCGGCCTCCGCGGCCGAGGTGCTCGCGCTGGACGCCGCGGTCCGGGCCGCCACCAGCGGGCACGTGCTGGTCGTGGCGGATCCCGACGAGCCGGCCCGGCTGCCGGTCCAGGTGCTGGCGGACTTCGTCCGCGAGCGGCTGCCGGCCCTGGGGCACGACATCGACCCGGCGGACTGGATCCCGGACCCGGTCGAGGTCGCCGCCCGGGTCGATCCGGACTGCTGGCCGCTGGATCCGCCGGTGGTCAACGCCGACCTGACCGATCTGGTGCTGATCGCGGCGTGGTGCGCAGCCGGCCCGGACGCGCGGCCGGTGCGCCCCGAGGTGCCGCCGGAGCGGTGGGCCGGGCTCGGCGGGTTCGGCGAGGAACCACCCGAGATCGACCCTGGGCCGTTGCCGGAGGGCGCGCTGCTGGTCGGCGCCGCGGTGCACGACGAACGGGTGGAGCGCCTGGAGTTCGCCCTGCTCGGGCCGGACCAGGCGCTCCTCGCGATCACTCTCGCCTGACGGGAGGACCGTCAGAACGCGGCGTCGTACAGGGCCTGCAGACCCGGGGCGTCGGCCTCGCCGCTGTACCCGCAGATCCGGATGGCTCCCTCGGACGCAGCGACCAGGTACTTCCCGCCCTGCTCGAACTTCCCGCTGCCCAGCATCGTCTCCGACGCCCCGCCCTCCTGGGCGACCTGGACCAGGTCGACCGGCGTGCCCAGGTAGACGTGCGTGACGGCGAGCGTCACCACCCCGCCGTCGATCTCCTGGACGGTGCCCGCGAACGCGAAGTCGGTGCGCGAGCGGAGCAGCTCGGCGGTCGGCTCCATGCACTTGGCCACCATGCCGGTGGCGGTCAGCCGGGTGACCGACGCCGAGGAGATGGCCGGCAGCTGGACGTCCGGGACACCGGCCGTGGACTCCGGGCCGGATGACGGGCGCAGCAGCGCCCAGCCCGCGGTCACGCCGAACAGCACGACGACCGCGGCGGCGAGCAGCGCTACGCGTCGCCGGCGGGCGGATGTCGTGATCGGGGTGACGGTGGCCTCGGCGAACGGGACTGCCATGGTGTGCTCCAGGAGAGGTGCGATGCGGTCGGGAGGCAGCTGCGGCAACGATGCCCCCGGATCGGCGCGGCGCAGGTGTGCGCGCAGGTCGTCGTCGGTCACGGCCGGCTCCCTTCGGTCGACTCCTCATGTCCGGCACGCTCGATCAGCTTTCGCAGTTTCTGTTTCGCACGATGCAGACGGATCGCGGCGGCGTTGCCGGAGACGCCGAGGACCACGCCGATCTGCTCGGGCGTGAGGTCCTCCCACGCCCACAGACGCAGCAGCTCGGCGTCCTCCGGGCGCATCTCGGCCAGCACCGCGGTCAGGTCCGGTCCGGCCGGCGCGGGGCCGGCCACCGCCTCCGGCGGCGGATCCAGCCGGGCGATGCGGGCGGTCAGCCGGGCTTGGCGGCGCCGCCCACGCTCCGCGTTGGCCAGGCAGTACCGGGCGACACCGTACGCCCACGGCAGGTGCTCGGCGGGCATCTCGTCGAGGCGCCGCCAGCACACCATCAGCGTCTCGGAGAGCACGTCGTCGGCGGTCGCCGCGTCGGTACGCCGGGCCAGGTACCGGCGCACGGCGTCGATCACCACGGGGGCGATCGCCTCGAACCGCGCGCGCCGGACGTCCACGTTCACGAACTCCACCCTGCGTCATGTCCGGCCGGGCGCTGGGGCTTTCACCTCGTACCGAAAAAAATCCGGTGCCCGCTGCAGCAGCGGACACCGGGCTCTTTCGTAGCGCTGGGTTACTCCTCGCCGGCCCCGAGGTGCCACGGGACGACCAGCGGGTGCCGCTCCTCGTCCCGGACGGCGATGCCCTCCATGGACCGCAGGTACTGGCGGCGGGTGATCTCACCCTCCATCAGCTGACCGCAGAGAACGCCTTCCAGGCTCTGCGGCGCGAAGAAGGAATCCGGCAGGAGCAGGGGATCTGTGGCCGTGCGGGCCTCCGCACGGACGCCGCGCACCGCGAGCACGCAGGCGGCGGCCAGGACCAGGATGAGCAGGAACAGGATCAGCATCGCCACCGCCTAATCGGATCACGAGCGGGTCACGTCCGCCCGTCTCGACAAAGCAAACGGATCACAGGGCGTATTGGTTCGAAGGTTTCCCGACCAACTCGCTCCCTCGTCGAGGTGAAGCACGAAGAGTTGATCAACAATCCACCCAGAGTGATGTTGAGCGCGCCGGCCGCACTGATCACCGGCGTGTCGCCGCGGACCGCCGCCCCACGTTCGAGTACGGGGGATATCCCCGGGTTTCGCCTTCTGGATAGTGTCCTTCCTGTGCCCGAAAAATACGGACACATATCGACAAATAGCCAACAACTACATGGCAAAAACGTCCCGTCTGTCCACAATGCCCAGAGTGACAGTGCAGGGAGCACGATGCCCTACGACTACGACAGCTTCAGCCGCCTCGCCGGTCCCCTGGACCCGGTGCCGCACGGCGACTACCGGGTCCGGCTGCAACCACTGACCCGCCATCGACCGGTGCGCAGCCTCCTCATCACGATCGTCGCGTTCACCCTGGAGGCCACGTTCTTCGGCTGGCTGATCACCGCGACCGACTTCTCCGGCGGGATCGGCCCGGCCACCGCGCTGATGGTCGCCGCGATCGCCCTCGTCGAGTTGATCCGCCTGATCAACGTGATCACGCTGTGCCTGGCGACGATGCGCGCCCGGGACCCGGTCCCGGTCCCGCCGGACACCGGGCTGCGGGTCGCCTTCCTCACCACGATCGTCCCCGGCAAGGAGCCGATCGACATGGTCGAGCGCACCCTGCGAGCGGCCGGCCGCATCGACGGCGGGCTGGACGTCTGGCTGCTCGACGAGGGCGACGACGCCCAGGTCCGGACGATGTGCGCGGCGGCCGGCGCCCGGCACTTCAGCCGCAAGGGCGTGGCCCGGTGGAACCAGGAGAAGGGCGCGTTCAAGGCGCGGACCAAGCACGGCAACTACAACGCCTGGGTGGACGCGCACGGCGACGACTACGACGTGTTCGTCTCGGTCGACCCGGACCACGTGCCGTTGCCGTCGTTCGGCGAGCGGCTGCTCGGCTACTTCCGCGACCCGGACGTGGCGTTCGTGGTCGGCCCGCAGATCTACGGCAACTACGACAACCTGGTCACCCGCTGGGCCGAGTCGCAGCAGTACCTGTTCCACTCGCTGCTGCAGCGGGCCGGCAACACGATGGGCGCGCCGATGCTGGTCGGCACGAACAACGCGGTACGGATCGCGGCCCTGCGCAGCATCGGCGGGCTGCAGGACTCGATCACCGAGGACATGGCGACCAGCCTGGCCCTGCACGCCACCCGCAACCCGGTGACCGGGCAGCGCTGGCGCTCGGTCTACACCCCGGACGTCCTGGCCGTCGGCGAGGGCCCGTCCTCGTGGACCGACTACTTCAGCCAGCAGCACCGCTGGTCCCGCGGCACCGACGAGGTCTGCGTCGCCGGGTTCCGCCGGCGGATCCCCAAGCTCGGGGTACGCCGGACCCTGCACTACGCGCTGCTGATGGCGTACTACCCGATGACCGCGGTGTCCTGGCTGCTCGGCACCGCGACCGCGGTCGCGCACATCGTGCTGGGTGTCCGCGGCGTGCAGGTGCCGCAGCAGGTCTGGTTCATGCTCTACGTGGACGCGGCGCTCTTCCAGGTCGGGCTGTACCTGTGGAACCGGCGGCACAACGTCAGCCCGCACGAGGAGGCCGGCTCGTCCGGGCTGACCGGGATGCTGCTCTCCACGCTGTGCGCGCCGATCTACGTGGCCTCGCTCCGGCAGACGCTGCTGCGCCGCACGGCCGGGTTCGTGGTCACCCCGAAGGGCGACTCGACGAGTCCGGACCGGCTCGGCACCTTTCGTACCCACCTGAGCTGGGCGGCCTTCTTCGCGGGGCTGCTCGTGTTCGCCGTGCTGACCGGTCGTACCCATGGATTGATGTGGATGTGGCCGGCCCTGAACCTGCTGCTCTGCCTGGCGCCCCCGGTGTTGTGGGCGACGGCCGCCAGACCCGCCCGGAAGGCCGCCACGATCCCCGCGCAACGTGCCGGCGAACCTGTGAGGACGTACGCATGAGCACCCGACCTCAGCCATCGCTCATCCGCCGCCTGCTCCGCGGTCTGGCGATCGTCCCGGCCGTCGCGGCGGTCCTCGCCGCGAACCGGCCGATCGTGGTCTTCGCGGCGGACCGGTACCACCAGTTCAGCATCGACCGGCCGGCCTACAAACGGGCCTTCGGCCACTGGTCGGTGCTGCCGGTCCCGGACGGTTTCGCGATCAACGCGATCCACGCCGCGCTGCTCAGCACCGGCAAGGTCCTGATCATCGCGGGCTCCGGGAACAACCGGAAGAACTTCGAGGCGGGCTCGTTCACGACCGTCCTCTGGGACCCGGCCGCCGACACGTTCTCGCTGATCCCGACGCCGACCGACATGTTCTGCTCCGGGCACACGTTCCTGCCCGACGGCAAACTGCTGGTGGCCGGCGGCACCAAGTCCTACGAGGTGCTCCCGGCCGACATCAAGCACGCCGCCGGTGTCATGAAGCTCAAGAACGAGTCGCCGGACCACGGCGCGCGGATCTTCAAGCAGGGCACCCGGCTGGTGGGCCCGGACGGCCGGCAGTACGCGCTGCGCGCCGACGTCACGGTCCCGCCCGCGATGAAGATGCAGCACCACGGGCAGACCATGGTGCACGCCGGCGAGGCCGAGATGTGGGCCGACGCGCTCGCACCCGGCGACGCGGGAGTGGTCACCGAGCCCACCCAGTACAAGATCGTCGGCCTGACCGGAACGGATCAGAAGAACCTCTACGGCGTAGCCGACGCGATCACCCGGGAGAAACAGGAGTACGGCGGCGACAACACCTCCTACGAGTTCGACCCCCGCACCGAGCAATACGTCCGCACCGGCGACCTCACCGACCACCGCTGGTACCCGACCCTGGCCCCGCTGCCCGGCGGCAACGTCCTCGCCGTCTCCGGCCTGGACCGGTTCGGCCGGATGCTTCCCGGCCGCAACGAGGTCTACTACGCGCGTCAGCACCGCTGGTCCGCCGCGCCCAAGCTGACCCGGGTCTTCCCCACCTATCCGGCCCTGTTCCTGACCCGCGACGAGCGGCTCTTCTTCTCCGGCTCGAACGCCGGGTACGGCTCGGCCACCGTGGGCCGCACCCCCGGCCTGTGGGACCTGCGCACCAACGACTTCCGGCCGGTGCCCGGGCTGCGCGACGCCACGATGACCGAGACCAGCGCGTCGGTGCTGCTGCCACCGGCACAGCGCCAGCGCGTGATGATCATGGGTGGTGGCGCGGTCGGCGACTCGCCCGACTCCACCGCGCGGACCGCGATCGCCGACCTGAGCGCCCGCAACCCGGTCTACCGCGCCGGGCCGGACCTCCCGCACCCGACCCGGTACCTGAGCACCGTGGTCCTGCCCGACGACACCGTGCTGACCAGCGGCGGCTCGGCCGGGTACCGCGGCGGGACCTACCGCGGGAAGAAGCGCAGCGACCTGCTCACCGCCCAGATCTACGACCCGAACCGCAACGAGTTCCGCACCGCCGCGGCGCCGTCGGTGGGCCGCGACTACCACTCCGAGGCGCTGCTGCTGCCGGACGGGCGGGTGGTCACCATGGGCAGCGACCCGATCTACGACCGCACCGGGCGCAACCCGGGCACGTTCGAGCAACGGATCGAGATCTACAGCCCGCCGTACCTGTTCCGCGGCGGCCGCCCGGCGATCCACGGCGGGCCGGTGGAGCTGACCCGGGGCGCGGTGGTCTCGTACGGCACCGCCGACGCCGCCCGGATCCGGACCGTCCGCCTGCTCCGCCCCAGCGCGGTCACCCACGGCACCGACGTCGACCAGCGCTCGGTCGCCCTCCCGTTCCGCCTCGCCCCCGGCGGCCTCATGGTCCAGATCCCGAGGTCCCGCGGCCTGGTCCCCCCGGGCTGGTACATGCTCTTCGTCGCCGACGACAAGAACATCCCCTCGACAGCGAGCTGGGTCCATGTCGTCTGACCGATAAACCCCATATGGTACGTATACCGAGCCCCGTCCGTAGGCTACAAGCCACGTCCCGCCCGTGAGGCCGACGCGACACCGCCACCACTCCGGACCGCCCCGCGCCTCCCGCTTCCCGGCTGGTCGTGAGGGGTGCCTCCACCCCGGCAACACACCCCGGAGAGCCAGCCGGGTCCCGCAACCCGGCTGGCTCCCGGGGGTGTCTCGGGCCCTCGGACACACCCCTGAGGACCAGCCGGGGCCGGGAGCGGGGTCGCGGTCAGTTGGTGGCCAGGGCCAGGGCGTAGTCGGGCCACCACTGGCCGGCTTCCGGGGCGCCCTCGCCGCACGCCCCGTCGGACTCGCCGGGCCGTTTCACCCAGAGGTACGCGTCGACCCGGTCGTGGCCGGTCTCCCGGGTCGGCGCCGGCCCCAGCGCCCGCCCCGGCGGGTTGCACCAGTGCCCGTCCCCGGAGTCCGCCGTGGTGGCCGGCCCGTTGCCGTTCCGGCTGGTGTCGATCACGAAGTGCGCGCCGCCGAGCCGGTCCGAGATGGCCGTGCCGTACCCGATGTTCGCGTCGGTGGTCTCGAAGTTCGCCACGTTCAGGCTGAAGCCGTCGGCCTCGGCGACACCGGCCCGGCGCAGCGCCTCCACCACCCGGTCCACGTCCTTGACCCAGCCCGGGTTCCCGCCGTCCAGGTACACCCGTACGCCGGGGTCGGCCTTGAACGCCCGGATCGCCTCGCCGAGCAGCGTGTAGCGCTCGTCGGCCGCCGACGCGGAGATGCAGCCCTGCAGCACGTGGGTGACCGCGTCCGGCTCCAGCACGACCAGCGCGGACGAGCCGTGCACCGCACCCGCGAGCTGCCCGATCCAGTCCCGGTAGGCCCCGGCGTCCGGCGCGCCTCCCCCGGAGTGCCCGCCGCAGTCGCGCTGCGGCACGTAGTACGGCACCAGCACCGGGGTCCGCCCGGCTGCCGCGGCCGAGGCGACCAGGGCCCGGGCCCGCTCGGCGAACCCGGGCGCGGCGTCGGCGAACCACACCGCGGTCGGCGCGTCGGCGATCCGGCGCACCGCCGCGGCGTCCGCCGACCGGCCCTCCGCGTCCCAGACCTGCACCTGACCGACGGCCGGCCCGGCCGGCTCCACATAGAACTGCTCCACCGGTGACGGGCTGGGGGCCGACGGTGGATCATCACCACCGCTGGAATCGGAACACGCCGCGAGGCTCACGCAGATGACAACGGCCAGGACCGCGGAACGAACTCTCATATCCTCTATCCAGAAACAGTCAGCGCACCGACCGGGCCACCTCGCTCGCTTCCTCGAGCGTGGCCAGCCCTTCCAGCCGGTAGGTGACCGACCCGGTCGCCCAGATCAGCGTCGGCCCGGCGAGCCGGGCGGTCTCGGTCCGGGACACGCCGTCCCGGCCGATGTAGGTCACCGGGTGCGCCGCGGGCAGCCAGACCGCACTGTCGCCGATCTCCACCCACTGCGCGTCCGGAGCGGTCTTCATGAACACCGGCTCCAGCGTCCCGTCGAACTGGTCGAAACGCACCGTACCGCTCCGATAGACGAGGGAGACCACACGCGGCGCACCATCGGGGCCGGGATCGGCGAGAAGCACACGATCGGGCGACCCCAGCACGTCCGGCGCCACGATCGGGAACTTCGCCCGCCGCTTCGCCTCGGCCAGATCCACGCTCGCCTCGGAGGGCAGCGGGCTCGGCGTGACCGGCAGCGCGCCGGGCGGCCCGTCCCGGCGCAGCTCGACACCGGCCGCGCGGAGCAGGCCGCCGACCGCGTCGATCACCGCGGCGCGGGCCGGCGACAGGGCCGCCACCGCGAGCACCAGGGCCGCGATCACCGCGGAGAGATAAAAACGGCCGCGATGACGGCGCGGTGCGGTGCGGGCGAGGCGCTTCCGGACCGCGGTCCGTTGATCAAGGGCTTCCGGTACGGCGTACGAGCGCCCCAACTCGCGCAACTCCGTGATCAGCTCGTCGAACTCCGGTTCAGGCACCCGGCACCTCCTTCACCGGCAACCGGTCCCGCAGCCGCCCGAGCGCCCGCGCGGTCCGTGACTTCACCGTCCCGCGCGGCAACCCGAGGGTCACCGCGGTCTCCGCCTCGGACATTTCCAGCAGGTACCGGCAGACCAGCACGTCCCGGTCCCGGGCGTCGAGCGCGCGCAGCTGCGCGAACAGCAGCTGCCGCCGTTCACCGGCCACCGCCGACTCGGCCGGGTCGGGTCCGGTCGGCTCCGGCCCGGCCCGCGCGCCGACCCGCTGCAGCAGCCCGTCGCGCCGCCGCCGGGACCGCACCAGGTTGCGCGTCTCGTTCGCCACGATCGCCAGCAGCCACGCCGTGAACCCGGCCTCGCCCCGGTACCGCCCGAGCTGCCGGTACGCCTTCACGAACGCCTCCTGCACCACGTCGTCCGCGTCCGCGCCGGCCCCGAGCAGCAGGGCCGCCCGGTGCGCGCGTGCGGTGCAGGCGCCGACCAGCGTCTCGTACGCGTCCAGATCCCCCGCGCGCGCCCGCGCCACCACGGACGCCTCGTCTGCCACCACGTACATAGGACACCACCGATCGGGAACCGGTTCCCGGCGGCCGGTGTCACCGGTACATGACGACTCGCCGCACGTTCCTCGTCCTGGCCGGCGCCGGGCTCGCCCTGTCCGGGTGCCGGGAGCCCGCCGCCAAGGCCTCCGCCGTTCCGGACGTCCTGATCGCCGAGACCGGCCGGGGCCTGGTCCGCCTGTCGCCGGGCGGTGCGCAAAAGTACGGCCCCGCCGCGGTGCTCAGCAGCGACGGGACCCGCCTGTCCGTCGTACGGGAAAATGTCCTGTCGGAGATCGTGATCGGAAGCGGCGAGGTGACCCGGACCACCGCCCTCGCCGCCGGCTGGCTCCCCCGGGTGGTGTCGCCGGACGGCCGGGCGCACGCGCTGGCACACACCGGGGCGCTGGTGATCCCGCGGCGCCGCAGCCGCACCGCGCTGCTGACCGTGATCGACGGGCGCACCCGCGAGTACGACCTGCCCGGCGTGGTCGAGCCGGACGCCTTCACCGCCGACCGGACCGGCCTGTTCGTGCTGGACTGGCTGCCCGCCACCGCCCCCGACCACTACCGGGTACGGCTGCTCGACCTCAACTCCGGCCGGGTGCAGCCGCTGCAGACCCGAGCCAAGGTGCCGGTGCCGGGCGGGGCCGAGGAGCAGATGCGCGGCGAGGGCCGCCAGGCCGTGTTGTCCGAGAACGGTCAGCTGCTGCTCACCCTCTACACCCACCAGCCCGGCCATCAGCACACCCGCGACCTGCTCTCCGGGCGGCCCGGCAACGCGCACGCGTTCGTGCACGTGCTGCACCTGTCCGAGCACTGGGCCTACTGCCTGGACCTGCCGCACCCGTTCGGCGAGGGGCCGCCGGCCGGGCACGCCCTGGCCGCGGACGCCACCGGGCTGGCCGTGGTCGACGCGACGAGCGGGCAGTTGGCCTACGCGAACCTGGAGACGCTGCAGATCGACCGGACCGCGCCGGCCCGGCTCCCGTCCGGTGCGACCGCGGCCCTGCTGCTGACCGGCGACCGGCGCACCCTGGCCGGGGCGAACGACCAGGTCAGCGTGCTGGATCGGGACAGCGGCGCGGTCCGCGGGAGCTGGCCGGTCCCGGCGCCGCTGTCCGGCCTGGGCCTCAGCGGCGACGGCGCCCGGGTGTACGCCGGCACGCCCGGCGCGGTGACCTGGCTCGACGCGGCGACCGGCGAGGCGACCGGCCGCGTCGAGGTGGCCGGGCTGACCGCGCTGCGCCACGTGGCCTGACTTCTCCGCTGTCCGCAGGCGCGGCTTCTCAGGTCTGCGCGGGGCGCGGCTTCTCAGGTCTGCGTAGGCGCGGCTTCTCAGGTCTGCGCGGGTGTGGCCGATGGGCCGCACATGCTGCTCCGCTGCTACGCCGTGGTCACCACCCTGCTGGTGGTGACGTATCTGGCGTGGCCGTTCGAGCTCCGGCAGTGGCCGTTCCTGCTGGTCACGCTGGGCGCGGTGCTACCGGCCGTGGTGGTGGCGCTGCGCCGGGCGCCGCGTGGGGCCCGCTCGCCGTGGTGGCTGATGCTGGCCGCGATGACGTTCTTCAACGTCGGCAACCTGATCTGGATCTGGCTGGCCACGGCCGGTCACCGGGCCAGCGGCGACGGCAGCGTCGCCGAGGTCCTCTACAGCGGTGGCGGGTTGTTCCTGCTGGTCGCGGCGATCGCGCTGGTCCGCCTGCGGGGGCGTGGCGACGTCGGCGGCATCATCGACTCGGTGATCACCGCGGTCGCGCTCGGCGGGGTGCTCTGGGACGCCGTGCTGCTGCCCGCGCTGAGCACCCAGCACCAGCCGGTCGGCCGGCAGCTGTCACTGTTCTTCGCGATCATGATGATCAGCGGCACGTTCGGCGCGATGCTGCGGGTCTCGCTCGGCAGTGACCGCTCGGCGTCGGTCTGGCTGTTCACCGGCGGTGTCGCGCTGACACTGGCCGGCGACGTGGCCTCGGTGCTGGCCGTGGACCCGGCCGGCGTGCGCGCGGACTGGACCAACATGGTCTACCTGGCCGCGTACGCGGCGCTCGGCTGCGCGGCCGTGCACCCGTCGGTGGGCCGGGTGATCGCCGCCGGGCAGGCGCCGGAGGACGATCTGACCCGTGGGCGGCTCACGTTCCTGGGCGTGATGCTGGCGCTCACCCCGATGGTCGGCGGCGGCCGGGCGATGTTCGGCCTGAGCACCGACGGGGTGCTGATCGCGTTCTCGTCGGCGGTCCTGGTACCGCTGGTGATGGTCCGGGTCGCCCGGCTGGCCGCCCAGCGGCGGGCCGCCGAGCAGGCGCTGCACCACCTGGCCACCCGGGACGGCCTGACCGGCCTGCCGAACCGGGGTGCGTGCCTGGACGCGCTGACCACCGCCCTGGCCCCGGGCACCGCATCCGATGAGCTGACCGTGCTCTTCTGTGACCTGGACGGCTTCAAACCGGTCAACGACCGGCTCGGGCACGCGGCCGGCGACGAGCTGCTGATCGCGGTCGCCGACCGGCTGCGCGGCTGCGTCCGGGAGGGTGACCTGGTCAGCCGGTTCGGCGGCGACGAGTTCGTGCTGGTCTGCCACGGTCCGCAGGCCGTCCGGGCGGTGTCCGCGCGGATCGCCGAGATGACCGCCGGGCCGTTCCGCGCCGGCGGTGCCGAGGTCCGGATCGGGGTCAGTGTCGGCGCCGCCGAGGCCCGCCCCGGCGACACCACCGACGAGCTGATCCGCCGCGCCGACCTGGCCATGTACCAGGCCAAGAAGTCGAAGTCGGTCGGCGCGCTCAGCCTGGTCCTGGCGGCCTGATCAGGCGGTCTTGCGGAACACGTCGAGGACGAACCACTCGTCCTCGTGGTGGATGACCCGCTCCAGGTCGGGGCGGGCGGCCATCGCGGCGTGCACGTTGAAGCCGTCGTAACCACCCGGGTTCTCCCGGTCGCGGAAGTGCGCGGAGACCAGGTCGCCACCGGTCTCCAGGCGCGCGATCGTGCCGTCCAGCATCAGCGCCAGATCCCCGGCGGAGAGGTAGTAGAGCAGGTCACCGACCACGACCAGGTCGAACGTGCCGTCCGGGAGGTCGGCGGGCAGCAGGGCGCGCTCCACCCGTACGTGCGGAAGACCCGCAGTCGCGGCACGGGCCTGGACCACCGCCTCGTCGACGCAGTCGACGGCCAGCACCTCGTCGCACCGGGCCGCGAGCATCACGCTGAGCACGCCCACCGCGCAACCCGGCTCGTAGCAGCGGCGGTAGCGCTCCCGCGGCAGGCTGGCCATCGCGACCGCGTACTTACGCTGGTCACTCCACTTGGTGACGTTGTCCCACGGGTCGTCCTTGGCCTCGTAGAGCCCGATGAAGTGGTCGAGGGAGAAGGACGTCTCCGGCGGTACGGCGTCACCCTGGGTACGTGTCACCCGCCGATTCTCCCAAGGTGTCACCGGGCCTGGACGGTCAGGGCACCCACCCCGCCGGACGAGGTGAGCCGGATCCCGTCGTCACCCTTGCCGGACTTCGCCGTCTCGCCCTTGGCCAGTCCCGTGTCGGTGTCGTCGTAGAGCGTGACCGAGCCGGCGCCCTCCTCGAACGTCGCCCGCACCGGCACCTCGCCGTCGGTGACGATCCGCCAGGTGCCGATCCCGCCCTTCTCCACGATGCCGATCGCGTCACGCTGGGTGGGCAGCACCAGGTCGACCGTCGACGCGCCGGCGATCAGCGCGACCCCGCCGACCTTGGCCCCGGACAGGTCGACGCCGGCCTCCTTGACGCCGCCGCGCATCCGGAACGACCAGGTCACCTCGTCGCTGAGCAGCACGTTCAGGCGGGCCGAGCCGTTCTTGCGGCCGTTCGGGGCGACGGTGACCCGGACCGTGCCGTCGTCCACCACGGCCCGCGCGGTGATCGTGCTGTCCTCACCGACCCCGACCCGGAAGAAGCCGTTCGTCACGTCACCGACCGCGACCCGCAGCTGCGTGACCCCGCTGGCGAGCTCGAAGGTCGCGGCGTCCGGGATCATCGGCTTCTCCGTCGCGCCGCCGGTGGGCGCGCCCGGCGCCGCGGCGGACGGCGGCACGGTGACCGGGGCGGTCGACGCGGGCGGTGAGGTGCCGATCGACACCGGCGGGTTGGGCGCCTGCGCGGAGGGTGCCACGACCACCGGCGCGGGCTCGGCCGGCGCGGGCAGGCTGGTGGACGCCGCGTCACCGCTGGTCCGCACGTAGGAGACCGCGGCGAAGACGCCGCCGCCGGTCAGCAACAGCACGGCCGCCAGGAAGAGGACCGGTTTCAGGTCCCTTTTCGTCCGGTCGTCGACGTCCTCGGCCGTCCCCTCGCGCGGCGGCGGCCCGGTGTGCAGGGCCGGGCCGGTCCGGGTGGCGTCCACACCGGGCAGCTCGTAGTGGTCGGCGGGAGGCCCGAGCCGCTGCGGGGCGTCGGGCCAGTAGTCGGAGATCCGGGGCAGGATCGGGGGCGTTCTGGACGGCTCGTCGGACGGGCTTTCCGTATCGGGCAAAGCTGGACTATCCACGCAGGTCTCCTCGATGCGGCCAACCGGCACCCCATGTCCACGCCGGATGGTCCGCCGAGGTATACGCACCGGCTCCGGGTTCGGTTCGGCCGTCCGGACAAAGATTTGTACGCGGTTCAGGGAAATTGCGGCCCGAACCCCTTGAAATTCGTCACGTAGCCGACAAAGATCCTTATCGCTTCATTAAGTTTTGTTTGCGTCAGGTCCTGCAGGAAGCGAATTACATGCCGGAAGACGACTCCCACCGGGGACCACGGGTCGGCGGTTGGGTGCCGCCGTATTCCCCCGATGCACTGTCCCCCAAACCGCCGATCCGGCCCATCACACCCGCCGCATTCCCGCCGGCTCCGATACCGGGTTTCCCCGGTTGGGCCCAGCGGGGCAAACCGCTGCGGCGACGAGCCGCCGTGGCCGCCGTCGCGCTCGCCACCCTCGGGGTGGCCGCGGCCACCACGGTGATCCTCGGCGACGACGCGGCCCGGACCGCACCGGCCTTCGTGGCCGGGACGCTGCCGGCGGTGCCACCGGTGCCACCGCCGGCCGAGCCGGTGATCATCGCGTCGGCCGTGGCCATCAGGTCCAGTTCAAGCCCCATTACCACCGGGAGCGCTCCCAGTTCCAATCCCGTCGCCAAGCCGTCGAGTCACCGGCAGTCCACCAAGCCGGCGACGAGGTGGCCCTCCCCCAGCAAGGCGCCGGCCGTCACGCTGAGTGCCGGCTCCACGGTCGCCCTGACCCTTGCCGACAACCCCGGACAGCGCGTCCGGCACCGCAGCTTCATCGGCCGGGTCGATACGATCGGGGCATCCTCGAAGGCTCTGGATAGGGCCGACTCCAGCTTCACCGTCCGTGTCGGACTGGGAAATTCCGGATGCTCCTCACTCGAATCTGTAAACTACCCTGGCTATTTCCTGCGGCACCAGAACTATCAAATCAAGCTGCAGCGGAATGACGGCTCGGATCTGTACCGCCGGGACGCCACTTTCTGTGCGGTCACGATTCGTTCGGGCGACGCACTCGCGTTGCAGTCCATCAATTATCCGAAACGGTTCGTGGTCGAATCCGACTCCCGGCTCGCCCTGCGGGAGACGTCCGCGGACGGCGCTCTGGCCCTCGTGCCGGTTGCCGTGAGCTGACCGGCGCTGCCCTTCGGCCCCCCGGGGCAGCGCCCAGCGCGAAGGAGCGCCGGCCTCGCGGCCGGCGCTCCTTCGTCGTTCACCGGACGTCACGGGTTTCGTCGTTCACCGGACGTCACGGGTCTTGCCCTTCACCGGACCTCAGGGGTGCAGGATCACCACACCACGCGGTTCCAGCGTGCCGTCCGCACCGAGGTCGATCGGCTCGGCAGTCCGGTTGATCAGGAACCGGTGCTCGCCACGGCGGGCCAGCTCGACCCGTCCGCGCAGCTCCGGCGCCAGCTCACTGGTCACGCCGGCGCCGTCCAGCAGCGCGGGCAGCGCCACGGTCAGCCCGTCCCGGCCGAGCCGGGTCGAGACGTACGCCGCGGATCCGGCGCCCACCGCGCGCCGGGTGATCGCCGCACGTTCGGCCTGCTCACCGGTCTTGTACCGAGCCAGCACCCGCACCGCCGGATCGGTCACGTCGATCCGGTCGGTCCAGAGCGTGCCGGCCGTGCCGTCGTCCAGCTCGGCGACCTCGCCGTCGAGCAGCGGGCCGAACTCCTCGATCCGGATGCCGAGCAGGTCACGCAGCGCACCCGGATGCCCGCCGAGCCAGATCTGATCGTTCTCGTCCACGATCCCGGAGAAGTACGTGGTGACCAGATGCCCGTGCTCGGCATAGGCGGTGAGCCGCTCGGCGAGCGCGCCGGGCACCACGTGCAGGACCGGCGCGATCACCATCCGGTAGGTGTCCCAGGCTCCACCGACCGGCACCACGTCGGCCCGGATGCCCAGGTTGAGCAGCGCGGTGTACCAGTCCAGCGCCTCCTGGCGGTAGCGCAGCCGGTCGGTCGGGTGCGAGTCGTGCTCGGCGACCCACCACGACTCCCAGTCGAAGAGGATCGCCACGTCGGCCGGCACCCGGGCGCTCCCCGCGAGTGCCCCGAGATCACCGAGCCGGCCCCCGAGCGCGGCCACGTCCCGGAACAGGTCGCTGTCCTCACCGGCGTGCGGCAGCATCGCCGAGTGGTACTTCTCCGCGCCGGCCTTCGACTGCCGCCACTGGAAGAAGCAGACCGCGTCGGCGCCGTGCGCCACGTGGGTGAGCGCGTCCCGGTGCAGCTCACCGGGCTTCTTCGCCACGTTGATCGGCTGCCAGTTGACCGCGCTGGTGGAGTGCTCCATCAGGAACCACGGCTGACCGCCGGCGATGTTGCCGGTCAGGTTGGCCGAGAACGACAGCTCGTCGCGGGCCTGCGGGCCGGGCAGCACGTAGTGGTCGTTGGAGACGAAGTCCACCTCGGATGCCCAGTCCGCGTAGTTCATCGTCTTCATCTCGCCCATCACCATGAAGTTCGTGGTGACCGGGACGTCCGGGCTGAGCTCGCGCAGCAGGTCGCGCTCGGCGATCAGGTGATCCTTGAGCGCGTCCGAGGAGAACCGCTTGAAGTCGAGCTGCTGGGTCGGGTTGGGGTGGGTCGCCGCCTGCCGGGGCGGGATGATCTGGTCCCAGTCGGAGTAGCGCTGTGACCAGAAGTCGGTGCCCCACGCCTCGTTCAGCCCGTCCAGCGTGACGTACCGGTCCCGCAGCCAGGTGCGGAACGCGGTCGCCGCGTCGTCCGAGAAGTCGTAGACGTTGTGGCAGCCCAGCTCGTTGTTGACGTGCCAGGCGACCACGGCCGGGTGCTTGCCGTACCGGGTGGCCAGGGCGCGGACCAGGCGCAGCGCGTGCGCCCGGAACACCGGCGAGGTGGGCCGCCAGTGCTGGCGGCCGCCCGACCAGATCGTGTTGCCGTGCTTGTCGACCGGCAGGATCTCCGGGTGCCGGGCGGTCAGCCACGGCGGCGGGGAGGCGGTGGCGGTGGCCAGGTCGACCGCGATGCCACCGGCGTGCAGCAGCTCGATCACCTCGTCCAGCCAGCCGAAGTCGTACACCTCGGGCCGTGGCTGGATCCGGGCCCAGGAGAAGATCGCCAGCGAGACGATGGTGACTCCGGCGGCCTGCATCGCCCGGACGTCCTCGGCCCACACCTCGCGGGGCCACTGCTCGGGGTTGTAATCGGCGCCGTACTCGATCCGGGGTGCCCCGGCGCGGCGGAGCCAGCGCCGGGGCGTCGTGTCGTCGATGGTCATTTAATCGTGAAGCCCTGTTCCTGGCCGTACTTGGTGGACGCTTCCTGCCAGGCCTTCAGGCCGTCCTGCAGGGTGCTGCCGCCGGTGTAGGCCTTGCCGACGGAGTCGTTGAAGACGCTGTTCGCGTAGACCTGGAACGGCAGGTAGCTCCAGCCGGTCGCGACCTGGGTGGCCGCCTCGGACAGCACCTCGTTGGCCTTCTGGCCGCCCAGGTACGGGAACTCCTTGTTCTTGAAGGCGTCCGCGGTGAGCTGCGCGGTGGTGGCCGGGAACGCGCCCTCGTCGGTGCGGATCTGCGCGCCGTCGCCGACCGTGGCGTACTTCAGGAAGCCGTAGGCGAGGGTCTTCGCCTGGCTCGCCTCGGTGACCGCCAGCGAACTGCCGCCGTTCTCCGCGGTCACCTTCTCGCCGGCCGCCCACTGCGGCATCGGCGCGACGCGCCACTTGCCGGACGCGGCCTTCACACCGGACTCCAGGTTCGGCGGCATCCAGGCGCCGATCACCAGGCTGGCGATGGTGCCGTCACCGAGACCCTTGTACCAGGCGTCGCTCCAGCCCGGGGTCGGCGCGAGCAGCTTCTTGTCGACCAGCCCCTGCCACAGGCCGGTCCACTTCTTGGTGCCCTCGTCGTCGAAGTTGACCGTGACATCGGTGCCCTCGACCTTGTACGGCCGGCCGCCGGCCTGCCAGATCATGCTGGTGGTGAAGCCCGCGTCACCGCTGTCGCTGGTGATGTACGACTTCGGGTTCGCCGTGTGCAGCTTCTCGGCCGCGGTGGCGTACTCCTCCCAGGTGGTCGGGACGGCGATCTTGTACTTGTCGAAGACCTCCTTGTTGTAGAAGAGCGCCATCGGGCCGGAGTCCATCGGCAGGCCGTAGATCTTCTCGCCGGAGTGCACCGAGGTCCACGGGCCCGGGGAGAACGTGCCGTCCAGCGCCTTGGCGCCGTACGCGCTCAGGTCGGTGACCGCCTTGGAGAGCGAGAACTGCGGCAGCGCGAAGTACTCGATCTGCGCCAGGTCCGGCACCCCGGTGCCCGCCTTGACCGCGTTCTGCAGCGCGGTGTACTGGTCGTTGCCGGAACCGGCGTTGACCAGGTTCACCTTGACCTTGGGGTACTTGGTCTGGAACTGGGCGACGACCTTGGTGAGGGTGGGCTCCCAGGCCCACACCGTCAGGTTGCCACCGGCCTGCAGCGCCGCCTCGACATCGGCGTCGGAGACCGTGGTCGCCGCGGGTGCCTCGTCGGTGCTGTCGTCGGAGGATCCGCAACCAGCGGCGAGGAGGGTTATCGACATGGCGGCGCCGAGGAGCGCGCGCCGGCGGGTCATTCTCATGCGCATCTCTTTCTTGCTCGGTGGGGGGTTACTGCTTGACGCTGCCCGCGGCCAGACCCGACTGCCAGTAACGCTGGAGCAGCAGGAAGGCCGCGATGAGCGGGATGACGGCGAGCAGGGATCCGGTGATCACCAGGTTGAAGACGACGTCGCCGCCGACCGTCTGGGACTGCTGGTTCCAGGTGTAGATGCCCAGCGTGATCGGGTACAGGTGGCGGTCCTTCAGCATGATCAGCGGCAGGAACAGGTTGTTCCAGGTCATGACCACGTTGAAGAGCAGAGCCGTGACGGTGCCGGGTGCCAGCAGCGGCAGGGCCAGTTTGAAGAAGATGCGGAACTCGCCGGCCCCGTCGACCCGGGCCGACTCGAGGATCTCGTTCGGCACCGCCTCGTTGGAGAACGTCCACATCAGGTAGAGGCTGAACGGGGCCATCAGCGTCGGGATGATCACGGCCCACGGGCTGTCGGTGATGCCCATCTTCGCGAACAGCAGGAAGGTCGGCACGGCCAGCGCGGTCGGCGGCACCGCCACCGCGCCGAGGATCACCGCGAAGACCGCCCGGCGGCCACGGAAGGCGAACTTCGACAGGCCGTACCCGGCGAGCGTGGACAGCAGCGTCGCTCCGCCGGCGCCGGCCACCACGTAGAAGACCGTGTTGAGCAGCCAGCGCGGGTAGATGCCGTCCTGGTAGGTGAAGACCCGGCCGATGTTGTCGAAGAGCGCGAAGTCGTCGGCGAACCACAGCCCGAACGAGTCGAGCAGCCCCTCCTGGGTCTTGGTCGCGCTGATCAGCAGCCAGGCCAGCGGCAACAGGGTGTAGGCGACCATCAGCGCGGTCACCACGGTGAGCGTCTTGTTCCTCGGCTGCGCCTGACGGCGCTTCTTCGGCAGAGGTTGGCGGCGCGCCGCCGGGCGGATCGTGGGTGCGGCGACCATCAACCGGCCTTTCGTACGGCACGGGCCTGCACGAGGTAGGCGACGAGCATCGTGATCAGCCCCATCACCACAGCGACCGTGGCCGAGTAGTTGTACTGCTGGCCACCGAAGGACAGCTGCCAGGCGTAGTAGTTCGGGGCGAAGTAGGTGAGGATCGCGTTCGGCGCGATGGTCTTGAGCACCACCGGCTCGGTGAACATCTGGAAGCTGCCGATGATGGAGAACATCGTGGTGATCAGGAGCGGCCCGCGCAGGGCGGGCAGCTTGATCGCCCGGATGATCCGCCACTGCCCGGCGCCGTCGATGGCCGCCGCCTCGTAGAGCGAGGTGTCCACGACGCGCAGCGCCGAGTACAGGATCAGCATGTTGTAGCCGACGAACTCCCAGGTCACGATGTTGCCGATGGAGGCGAGCACCAGGTCCGGGGCGAGCGGGTCGGGCAGGTGCACGCCGAAGTAGTCGTTGATGTTGCCGACCAGGCCGAACCGGTCGCCGTAGATGAAGCCCCACATCAGGGTGGCCACGACGGCGGGCACCGCGTAGGGCAGGAAGATCGAGATGCGGAAGAACGCCGCACCGTAGAGCCGCCCGCTGTCGATGGCCAGCGCGATCAGCAGGGCCAGCAGCAACATGATCGGCACCTGGACGACCATGAAGAGCGAGACCCGGCCGACCGCCGACCAGAACTGCGGGTCGTGCAGCGCCTTGGTGTAGTTCTCCGCGCCGACGAAGCTGGTGCCGCCGATCAGCCGGGTGCGGTACAGGCTGAGGTAGACCGAGTAGACGATCGGTGCGAGGAAGACCAGCGCGAACACCGCCAGGAACGGGGCTACGAACTGCCAGCCGATCCAGGTACGACGTGTCACTGTGCCTCCTTTACGTTCGAAGTCGTTGGGGGATGTTTACGTAAACATGTTTGGCAACGATCGGAAATGTTTACGCAAACATGTGTGCGGTATCGTGACACGGGTCACCAGGCCGGTCAAGGAGTTCACCATCGAAACGCAGCGCCTCCGCGGGGGATCGGACGTGCCCGGCGGTCGCCGGAAACAACGGGTCTCGATGGCCGACGTCGCCAAGCTGGCCGGGGTCTCCTCACAGACCGTGTCCCGGGTCGCCAACGGGCAGGCCGGCGTCGTCGAGTCCACCCGTGAGCAGGTCCTGGCCGCCATGCGTGAGCTGGGCTATCGGCCGAACAGCGCGGCCCGCTCGCTGCGCTACGGCCGCTTCAACACCCTAGGCGTGATCCTCTTCGGGCTCAGCTCGACCGGAAACAGCCGCACCGTCGAGGCGATCGCGACACAGGCCGCCACCGCGGGGTACGCGACCACCCTGATCCCGGTCGGCGCGCCCACCCAGGACAACGTCCTCGGCGCGTTCACCAGGATGGGCGAACTCGCCGTCGACGGCGTCATCGTGATCATCGAGATCCACCTGCTGGACGCGACCTCGGTCGCGCTGCCGCCCGGCGTGCACGCGGTGGTGGTCGACTCGGACGCCGGCGAGCGGTACCCGGTGGTCGACACCGACCAGGCCGACGGCGCCCGGCAGGCCGTCCGGCACCTGCTCGAGCTCGGCCACCCGACGGTGTGGCACCTGGCCGGTCCCGCCGAGTCCTACGCGTCCGAACGCCGCGCGCTGGCCTGGCGGACCGTGCTGGAGGAGGCCGGCCGGCCGGTCCCGGCGATCACGCGCGGTGACTGGTCGGCGGAGAGCGGCTATCGCGCCGGGCTCACCCTGCCGGCCGACTGCACCGCGGTCTTCGCGGCCAACGACCAGATGGCGCTGGGGGTGCTGCGGGCGCTGCACGAGCGCGGACGGCGGGTGCCGGAGGACGTCAGCGTGGTCGGTTTCGACGACATCGCCGACGCGTCGTCCTATTTGCCGCCGCTGACCACCGTGCACCAGGACTTCGCCGAGGTGGGACGGCGCTGCGTGCAGGCGCTGCTGGACCAGATCGCCTCGGGCCCGGCCGCCCCCGGCACCGACCTGGTCCGCACCCACCTGGTCATCCGCAACAGCACCGCCCCCCACCACAGCGTGTGACGTTGCGGCGCGCTCCACACCCACACTTCACACCCACACCGCGAACACGGGCAGCGTGTGAAGTTACGGTCCGCTCCACACCCAAAAACCCCACGCACACCGCGAGCACGGACAGCGTGTGAAGTTACGGTCCGCTCCACACCCAAAAACCCCACGCACACCGCGAACACGGGCAGCGTGTGAAGTTGCGGTTGCGGTGTCCGCTACCCGACGGTATCCGGGACGGGGATGCGTCAGGGTGGCCTGAAAGAGAAGAGGGGGAACGATGACCAGCAAACTGGACAGCGGTGCTCTGCTCGACAAGGCCCGGGCCGCGACCGACAACGCCGTGGTGGGCCGGGTGTTCGGTGAGCCGGTGGAGCGGGACGGGATCATCCTGCTGCCGGTGGCCAAGGTGAGCGCGGGGGCCGGGAGTGGCTCCGGCTCCGGCAAGGCCCCGGCCGGCGAGAAGGCCGCCGCCGAGGGTGAGGGCGAGGGTTCCGGCGGTGGCTACGGGTTGTCCGCCAAGCCGGCCGGCGTCTTCATCCTGAAGGAGGGTGACGTCCACTGGAAGCCGGCGGTGGACGTCAACAAGATCGTGCTGGGCGGGCAGGTGGTCGCGATCGTGGCGCTGCTGGTGGCCCGCTCGGTCCTGCGCGGGCACCGGCGGCGGCGCCGCTGAGCCGTTCCCGGCTGGTGCTCAGGGGTCCTTCCGCGCGGTCGAGACACCCCTGAGGACCAGCCGGGGCCTCGCGCCGCGCTGCGGCACGGAGCAGCTGCGGTCTCGCGGCGGCCTCACGGGCGAGGCCGCGGCTCGTAGCCTACGGACTGGTGCTCCGAATTCGTACCATATGGGGTTTATGGTTCGGGGTAGTGGGCCAGACGGAGACGGTGGCTGAAGACGGCCAGGGTGCCGGCGGCGCAGAGGAGCCAGACCAGCGCGGCGTGGGCGAGGCCGTGCCAGAGCATGCTGATGTCGCCGCCGTCGACCGCGTAGGTGCCGATCTCGCGGACCGACCAGAACGGCATCAGCTTCGCGGTCAGGCCGGCCGGGTCGGCGAGCATCTGGACCGCGCAGACGCTGAGCAGGGCGAGCGCACCCTCCAGTTCGCGGGGCAGCAGGGAGCCGACCAGGCTGCCGAACGGCGCCGCGATCAGCGCGGAGATCAGCATGATCAGGCCGGCCAGTACCGGGTGCGGCACGTCCTGGTCCAGGCCGGCCAGCAGCGCATAGCCGAGGGCGAGCAGGGCGCCGGTGCCGCTCATCGCCAGCAGGCGGCCGCCGACCAGGCCGGTCACCGAGGCGCCGGAGAGACGCAGCCGGGGGTCGACGCCGCGGGACGCGTTCACCACGAACAGGGTGAGCGTGGAGATCGCCCAGCCGATGCCGAGCGCCAGCATCCGGATCGACTGGCCGGTCTGGTCGCGGCGGACCAGGTAGAACCAGAGCGGTAACGCGATCACCAGGAGCACCGCCGTCCGGCGCCGGCTCACCTCGCGGGCCGAGAGCCCGGCCACCACCAGTGCGGTCATCGCTCCCCCAGATCCAGGACGTGGTCGACGTTGCCGAGGTCGTGCAGCAGGTGGGTGACCACCACGACGGCGCGGCCGGCGTCGCGCCAGGCGTGCACCTGGTGCCAGAAGTCGAGGTAGGTGCCCTGGTCGAAGCCCTGATATGGCTCGTCGAGCAGCAGCAGGTCGGGGCTGTGCAGCTCGCCGAGCACCAGGTTGAGCTTCTGCCGGGTGCCGCCGGAGAGCTGCTGGGCGCGTTGGCCGGGCTCCGGGCGCCAGGCCAGCTTGGCGGCGAGGTGGGCGCCGGTGGAGCGGGCCCGGCCCGGTACGACGCCGGCCGCCGCGCCGAACAGCGCGAAGTGCTCGTCGGCGGTCAGCCAGCCGGCCGTGCCACCGTCCTGCGGGACGTAGCCGACCCGGCGGGTGCGGTGCACGGTGCCGGCGTCCGGGCGGGTCAGCCCGGCGCAGATCCGCAGCAGGGTGGACTTGCCGCAGCCGTTCGCGCCGACGATCGCGGCCACCTCGCCGCCGCGCACGGTCAGGTCGACGCCGCTGAGCACGGTGCGCCGCCGGTACCGCTTGCCGACGCCGGCCAGGGTGAGCAGGACCGGGCCGGACGCGTACCGGGGCGGGGTCGCGCCGACCGGTGCGGCCAGCTCGGTGACCAGGTGCCGGGCGTAGAGGTGGGCCGGGCCGAACAGGCCGGCCGGGTCGGTGGTGGTCTCGGCGGCCTGCGCGGCGGTGTCCTCGGTGAGGCGGCGGGCACGCGGCCCGGGCACGCCGAGCCGGACGAGCTCGGCGTGGAAACGGTCCGGCCAGTCGCTCACCGCGGCGCCACCGCGGTCAGCAGGGTGTCGACCCCGGTGCGGAACCGGGACCACTGGGCGGCCTGCTCGGCGAGGACGGTCCGCCCGGCCGGGGTGATCTCGTAGTACTTCCGGCGCGGGCCGGACTCGGACGGCGCCCAGCTCGGTACGGCGAGTCCCTGCTCTTCGAGGCGGAGCAGCGCAGGATAGAGGGTGCCGCCGGGGACGTCGGCGACGCCGGCCGCAGCCAGGCGCTGGGCCAGGCCGTATCCGTAATCGGCGCGCTCGGCGAGCATGGCCAGCAGGCACAGGTCGAGGAAGCCGTGCAGCCACGGCTTGGACATCATGTAGTCAGACTAACTGGTTAGCAGTCTGGCTACCTAGTAGAACTTTTCGAAGAAAGTCGGGAACGCCGGTGCACAGGAGCGACTCGGGGCGCGTCGATTCAGGTGTGACCTTCGAGCAGTTCGCGATGGCCCGCCTGCCCAGCCTGCTGCGGTACGCGGTCGTACTTACCGGCGACCGTCATCTCGCACAGGATGTCGTGCAGGAGGTGCTGGCCCGTGCGCACGTCCGGTGGAAGCGGATCAGGGATGCGGATTCACCCGAGGCGTACGTCCGGCGGATGGTGCTCAACGAGTACCTCAGCTGGCGGCGCTCCTGGGCGGTGCGCAACCTGCATCTGGCCGGAGAACGTCTGGCCGAGATCGACGACGCCCGTGGCGGGGTGCACGACCACGCCGACCGGGTCGTCGAGTCCGACGCCATCTGGAACCGCCTGGCCAAGCTCGGCCGCAAACAGCGGGCCGTGCTCGTGCTGCGCTACTACGAGCAGCTCGACGACGAGTCCATCGGCGATCTGCTCAACTGCTCCCCGGCGACGGTGCGCAGTCAGGCCTCGAAGGCACTACGAACGCTCCGTCTCTCGTCGGAGCGGGAAATGATGATGGTTTCTGCCGAGGAGAAGTCGTGACCAACCACGGTGACCGGCTGCGCGAAGCATTCGAGTCCCACGAGAACCAGACCCCCGACCCGGCCGCGGTGTACGCCAAGGTCGTCGAGCTCTCCACCAGGCACAAGTGGCGTCGCCGGGGCGCCTCCGTGGCCGGTGGCGCCGCACTGGGCGCCGGCCTGATCGCCGCGGTGGTGAACCTGCCCGCGATCCTTCCGGGCAGCCCCGACGCGGGCACCGGCTCGGCCGGCTCGCCGTTCGTGGCGGCCGCACAGGCGTCGCCGAGTGTGACGCCGAGCGTGGACCCGGAGGCCGCGTACGCCGCGTACTTCAAGGCCGGCTACGACTACGACGACGCGTTCAAGCTCGCGAAGCTGTGGAACATGCCGACCAGCGACATCGCCGCGATCAAGGGCGAGGCCGGGCGACGGCTGCTGGCCGGCGAGACCCTGCCGTTCCAGCACGTCCCCGCTCCCGATGTGACCACCCCGCCCTCGGTGATCAAGTTCTTCGAGGCCGGGTATAACTACAACGACGCGGTCAAGCTCGCCAAGCTGTGGAAGCTCAAGACCCCGTACGACGCCAAGGTCGCGGGTGGCAAGCGGCTGCTGGCCGGTCAGACCCTGCCGATCAAGCCGGACCCGAAGGCCGCCGAGCAGTCACAGGAGGGCGCCCGGGTGGACGCGTTCCTCAACGCCGGGTACGACTACGAAGACGCCGTCAAGCTGGCGAAGCTGTGGAAGCTGAAGACCCCGTACGACGCCAAGATCGCGGGTGGCAAGCGGCTCCTGGCCGGTCAGACGCTGCCGATCAAGCCGTGACCTCGAGGTTGCGCCGGCGCACCGGCTTCGAAATCGAGCTGATGGCCCCCGCCAGGGTCAGCCGGCGCACCCTCGCCACGGACCTGGCCGGACGCTGCGGGGGCAGCGTCCGGCCGGTGTGGCACTCCGACAGCGAACCGTCGCTGGTCCCCGGACTGGGCCGGTTCCTGCACCTCACCCAGGGTTTCGAGGTGCGCCGCCCGGACGGCTCGCTGCTCTGCACCCTCGTCGACGACATCACGCTGATGGCCGGGCTCGACCCGAAGGCGCCGCCGCAGCCGGGCTGGTTCCGGGTGCTGACCGACGACGGCCGGCTGCTGCGGCTGCTGGCCCGGCACAGTGACCCGGCCAGCACCATCGGCACCGTGCTGACCGAGCCGGCCCAGCTGTGGGGCAGCCGGGTTCAGCAGCACGGCGACGTGTACCGGCTGAACGACGCCGGTGACGTGACGATCGCCCTGGCCGCGCCGATGGGCGGGGAACGCGAACGACCGTGCGAGATCATCACCCCGCCGCTGACCACCGGCCACGCCGAACGGCTGGAAGAGCTGCTCGGGCCGGCGCGCGAGCTGGGGTTCACCGTCCCGTACGAGGCGGCCGTGCACCTGCACGTGGACGGCGGGCCGTTCCGGGCACCCCACGCGCTGGCCAACCTGGTGCGGCTGTTCTCCTACCAGCGCGAGTCGTTGCGGGCGGTGCTGCGCACCAACCCGGCCTGCCGTCGGCTCGCCCCGCTGCCGGAACCGCTGGTCACCGCGGTCAAGGGCACCCCGACCTACGCCGAGCTGCGCACCGCCGCGGCCGAGGGCGAGCTGACCAAGTACTTCGACGTGAACCTGACCCAGCTGCTCACCGACACCCCGATCCGGGACACCGTGGAGATCCGGATCCTGCCCGGTGCGATCGAGGCGGGGCCGATCATCGACCAGGCCGCGCTCGTCGAGCTGCTGCTGGACCGGTGCACGTACCCGGAGCCGATCCCGGACGGCGACGACGTGGAGACGCTGCTGGAGCTGGCCGCCGAGGCCCTGGCCGGCCGGGACTGACCTAGCGGACCAGCTCGGCGAGGGCGGTCGCGGTCGGCTCGTCCTCGGGCAGGAACGCTTCCAGGCGCAGTTCGGCGACGGTGACGTCGGTGGCCGTACCGAAATGGGTCAATGTGGTGATCAACCGCAACTCGCGGTCGCCGGCCCTCAGGCGCAGCGGCACCGCGAAGCCGAGATGTCCCGGCGGGAGCTGTCGCGGGCGCGGGGGCGCATAACCGTCGAGTTCCGCGGCCAGGCTCCGGAGCCGGTCGTCCGGGTTGCGCAGGCTCTCCGCCCGCACCCGGTCGATCACGTGCCGGGACCACTCCCCCAGGTTGACGATGCGCGGCGCGAGACCGCGCGGGTGCAGCAGGACCCGGGGCACGCTGACCGGCGGGGCGAGCAATACCGGATCGACACCGCGGGTGAGCATGGCGAAACCGGCGTTCGCGGAGACCAGGTCGCCGTGCCGGTCGACGACCACCGCCGGATACGGCAGGTGACCCTGCAGGATCCGATCGAGGGCGATGCGGACCGGTGCGAGCCGTTGGTCGTCCAGGCCGCTCTCCGGGTACGCCGGCGCGAACCCGGCCGCCAGCAGCAGGTCGTTACGGTCCCGGATCGGCACGTCGAGGGACTCGGCCAGCCTGATGATCATCTCGCGGCCCGGTGCCGAGCGCCCGCTCTCGATGAAGCTGACGTGTCGCTGGGTGGTGCCGGCCCGGGTGGCCAGCTCGAGTTGGCTGACCCGCCGCCGGGTGCGCCAGGTCCGCATCGCGTCGTTCACCGTCTGCACCGCTCCTGTGTACCGGCTGCGGCGCGGCCGCGCGATTCCCGGCGGGGAATTGCCGGGCCGCACCCGCGTCAGAAGAGTTGCCGCCATGGCTGACACCGACCTGAAGACCTTGACCGACCGGTACGTGTCGGTATGGAACGAGCCCGACCCGGAGCGCCGGCGCACCGCCGTCCGTGAGCTCTGGTCCTCCGGCGCGACCCACGTGCTCAACGCGCCGCAGGAGATGCGGGCGGCCGCCGCCGCGCTCGGCTTCGACCGGCTGGTCCTGGACGCGACCGGGCACGACGCTCTGGAGGTCCGGGTGGCCCGCGCCTACCAGGAGTTCGTGGCGCCGGGGACGTTCGTGTTCCGGGCGGTGGGCGACGCCGACCGGATCCGGGACGTGGTCAAGTTCCGCTGGCAGATGGTGCACCGCGACGGCGGCGGCGAGCCGGTGGCCACCGGCCTGGAGGTGCTGTTGCTCGCGCCGGACGGCCGGATCAGCCACGACTACCAGTTCATCGAGAACTGAGAGTTATCCGGTGGCGGCCCGGGTGGCCGGCGTGCCAGCATCGGGGCCATGACGACGACCGTGAAGGACGATGGGGCGTAAGCCGCCCGCTCCCCGGGCGCACCGGGGTGAGACCGTGGCGATCGACGGGTTGAGCGCGGCCACCATCCGCGAGATCCGCGCCATCGAGCGTTCCCACGTGGGCGCGGGCGCCGTCGGGCGTGCCGTGGCCGGATGGCGCCGGGCGGTGCACCAACCGCGGGCCCGGCTCCTGACGAGCGCCGCCGCCGACTGCCCCTGCTGCGACGACCTGGACGACCGGGACGTGCTGGACCAGGCGCTCCTCAGGCTCACCGGCCGGGCCCGGCGGGAGCTGGCGGCCGTGGTCGATCCGCTGGACGAGATCTTTCTGAGCCGGACCCATCACGACCCGGCGACGCCACCCGAGTGGCCCTGGTGGCGCCGCCGGACCTGACCTCAGGAGACCGTCGGCCAGCCGGTCGCGCTCCAGGTCAGCCGGTTGATGCCGAGCTTGGCGTCACCCGCCGCGGTGTAGTAGTGGTACAC
This sequence comes from Actinoplanes palleronii, assembly GCF_016862315.1. Lineage (GTDB taxonomy): Bacteria > Actinomycetota > Actinomycetes > Mycobacteriales > Micromonosporaceae > Actinoplanes > Actinoplanes palleronii. The sequence goes on from NZ_BOMS01000005.1 coordinate 31,015, forward strand.
CAGCACGTCGCCGTCACCGTCGGCGAAGACCGACGGGTGGCCGGGGCCGTAGATCGTGTCGTGCGAGGCCAGGATCTCGGTGCCGCCGCCCGCCGTGGTCAGCGTGCCGGCCCGGTCCTTGTAGGGCCCGGTCACCGACGCCGACCGGGCCACCGTGGTGCGGTACGTGCTCGACGCGCCCTTGCAGCACAGGTCGAACGCCATGAACAGGTAGTAGTACCCGCCGCGGTGGTAGACGTACGGCGCCTCGACCGACTTGCTGTTCACGAAGCGCTCGGCGAGGTTCACCAGCGTGGTGTCGGCCCGTTTGCCGGTCGACGGGTTCAGCTTGACCATCTTGAGGCCGGTCCAGAACGAGCCGAAGCTCAGGTACCACTCCCCGGCCGGGGTGACCGTCAGGTTCGGGTCGATCGCGTTCCAGCCGCTGGTCGCGGTCGACTCGAGGATCTTGCCGTAGTTCGTCCAGGTGCCGGCCGCGCCGGTGGTGGACCCGGCCAGGAAGATCGCCGACTTGCTGGAGCCGAACGTGGAGGCGGCGTAGTACATCAGGTACTTGCCGTTGTGGTACGAGATGTCCGGCGCCCACAGGGTCGCGCTGCCACCGGTGTACGCGTCGGCCCACGCCGTGCCGTTCGGGAACGCCTTGCCCGCGTCGGTGAACTTCGTGCGGTCGCTCGACGTCTTCAGCGTGATGCCGTCACCGGTGGCGGCCAGCAGGTACCCGCCGGCCGGCGTCTTCACGATCGTCGGGTCGTGCGCGCCGGTGGAGCCGGTGACCGCGCCGGGGTTCGGGTAGGTCGCGGCGTTCGCGGTGGTCAGGCCGTAGACACTGGCGGACACGGCCACCACGCCGGTGACACCGGCGAGCAGCCACTTACGGAACCGGGAAGTCATAGGGGGATGAACCTTCCGAGGATGGGGATGTAATCGGAAGGTGTCCCGGCGCGCGGGAAAGGTTGCCCGCCGAGTGGGAAAGATCAGATCAGGTCAGATCAGGTCGGTGAGCCAGTCCCGGCTCGCGGTCGCCACCCGCGGCGGCACCCCGAGCTCGGTCAGCAGCTCGGCGGCCGCGGCCATCTCCTCGCGGCGGCGCACCGCGTGCTTCTTCGAGCCGTCCACCAGCCGGTCCAGCGTGGCCGCGTCCGCCTTGACCAGCTCGGCGGCGATGTTGCCGCGCAGCCACTCCTCGAGCCCGGCCGCCTTCGCCGCTTCCAGGGCCTCGACCACGGCCGCGGCCATGCCCTTGTAGAACACGCTGCGCAGCAGCTTGCGGGTGGCGGCGGTGCCGACCGGCCCGTCCAGCACCACCACGTCGGCGCCGAGACCGCCGAGGGTCGCGGCGAGCTGTCCGGCGGCGGGTCCCGCCATGGTCATCGGAGTGCGAAGACCCTTTCCCGGTACGGGGGACATCAGCGCCACGTCGACCACCTCGACGGCGCCGGCCGCCTCGGTCCGCAGCAGCTCCTTGAGCCCCGGTGTGGCGGTGTTGAGATCGGCCCAGACGGTGCCGGGGGCACACGCCGGCAGCGAGGCGCGCAACGCGTCGAGCGCGTCGGCCGCGCTGTTCACGCTGAGCACGACGTCCGCGCCGGTGCACGCCTCGGCGTCGCTGCCGGTCACCACGACACCCGCCGGCGGCGCCTGCCGGGGGTCGTACCCGCGCACGGTGGCACCCGCGGCGACCAGGTCGGCCGCGATCAGGCCACCGGCCTCACCCAGCCCCAGGACAGCAATGATCATGAAAGCGCTCCGTTGCTTCAGGCCTAGACCGACTCTAAGGTGGATCGCGTCGATTGTTAACAATCATATTGGCGGACGTTGGGGAGCGTAATGACCGATTCCACCCTGGTACTCACCGCACACGTCGGTGACTTCGTCTGGCGCGCCGCGGGCGCGATCGCCCTGGCCAACTCCCGGGGCCAGCGCGTGGTGATCGGCTGCATGAGCTTCGGCGAGCGCGGCGAGTCGGCCTCGCTGTGGCGCAAGGGGTACACCCTCGACCAGGTCAAGGCGCACCGGCGCGAGGAGGCCGAGCAGGCCGCCAAGGTGCTCGGCGCCGAGATCCGGTTCTTCGACGCGAACGACTACCCGCTGGTCGAGACGCCGGCGCTGCTGCAGGGCCTGATCGACCTGTACCGCGAGGTGCAGCCGTCGGTGGTGCTGACCCACGCGCCGGCCGACCCGTACAACGGTGACCACGCGTTCGCGCACCAGATCGCGCTCAAGGCCCGGGTGCTGGCCCAGGCGCCGGGCGTCGAGGGGCCCGGCGAGGTGATCGGCGCGCCGCCGGTGTTCTGTTTCGAGCCGCACCAGCCGGAGCAGTGCGGTTTCGTGCCGGACGTGCTGCTGGACGTCAGCGAGGTGTGGGAGCGCAAGCGCGAGGCCATGGAGATCCTGGCCGCGCAGAAGCACCTGCACGCGTACTACACCGAGCTCGGCGCCCGCCGCGGCCTGCAGGCGGCCCGCAACTCCGGACCGAACCTGGGGCTGCCGAACGAGACCCGGGCCGAGGCGTACATGCGGATCTACCCGCAGGTCACCCGGGAGCTGTCGTGAGCCGCCACGTCGTGGTCCAGCACATCGACCGGGTCGCCGCCGACGTCCTGAAAGGGCTCGCCGACGAGGGCACGTCCACGGTGCACGAGGCGGACGGGCGGCGCGGGGCGTTCACCCCGGAGCTGCGCCCGATCCAGTCCGGCGCGCGGATCGCCGGCTCGGCGGTGACCGTCTCCTGCCACCCCGGCGACAACCTGATGATCCACGCGGCGGTGGAGACGGTCCGCCCCGGTGACGTCGTGGTCGTCACGACCACGTCGCCGTCCACCGACGGCATGCTCGGTGACCTGCTGGCCACGTCGCTGCGGGCGCACGGCGCGGTCGGCGTGATCCTGGACGCCGGGGTGCGCGACGCCGCCGAGCTGCGCGAGATGGGCTTCCCGGTGTGGGCGCGGGCGATCAGCCCGCAGGGCACGGTCAAGGCCAGCCCCGGCTCGGTGAACGTCCCGGTGGTCCTCTGCGGACAGGTGGTCGAGCCGGGCGACGCGATCGTGGCCGACGACGACGGCATCGTGGTGATCCCGTTTTCCAGAGCTGAGGCCGTTGTGAAGAAAGCACAGGCCAGGACCGCGAACGAGGCGGCGAAGCGCGAGCGGCTGGCCGCCGGCGAGCTGGGCGTGGACATGTACCAGTTGCGGCCGCTGCTCGAGCAGCTGGGCGTGGAGTACCGATGACCACCCCGGTTCCGGTCCTGATCATGCGCGGCGGGACGTCCAAGGGCGCGTACTTCCGTAAGGAGGACCTGCCCGCCGACGAGGCCGAGCGGGACCGGCTGCTGCTGGCGATCATGGGCTCGCCCGACCCCCGGCAGATCGACGGGATCGGCGGCGGGCACCCGCTGACCAGCAAGGTCGCCGTGATCAGCCGCTCCGAGACGGACGACGCCGACGTCGACTACCTGTTCCTGCAGGTCCAGGTGGACACACCGATCGTCAGCGCGGAACAGCCGTGCGGCAACATCTTGGCCGGGGTGGGTCCGTTCGCGATCGAACGCGGCCTGGTCACCGCTCACCACCACACCACGAGGGTACGAGTACGCATGGTCAACACCGGCGCCCTCGCCGTCGTCACCGTGCCCACCCCGGACGGCCGGGTCGAGTACTCCGGCGACACCGCGCTCAGCGGCGTGCCCGGCACGGCCGCCCGGATCGAGGTGGAGTTCCGGGACACCGCCGGCTCGGTCGCGCCCGGCCTGCTGCCCACCGGCCGGGTCCGCGACGACCTGGACGGCGTACCGGCCACGCTCGTCGACAACGGCATGCCGGTGGTGCTGATCAACGCGAGTGACCTGGGCGTCTCCGGCTACGAGACCCCGGCCCAGCTGGAGGCGGACAACCGCCTGCGGCGACGGGTCGAGGAGCTGCGGCTGATCGCCGGGAAGCTGATGGGCCTCGGCGACGTCACGTCCGCCACGGTGCCGAAGATGTGCCTGCTCGCCGACCCGGCCCACGGCGGCACGCTGAGCACCCGGATGTTCATCCCGCACCGGGTGCACGCCTCGATCGGCGTGCTCGCGGCGGTCAGCGTCGGCACCGCCGCGGCCATCCCGGACACCGTCGCGTACATCGAGGACGCACCGGCGACCATCCGCCTGGAACACCCCACCGGCTTCTACGACGTGATCATCGACGTCGACACGGCCGAGGACGAGATCACGGTCGGCCGCTCGGCGATCGTGAGCACCGCGCGCCTGCTCCTCGACGGACAGGTCTACCCCCGGGAGGACATCCACCATGGCTGAACGCCTTCGCGACATCGCGCACGTCTCCGCGGTCGAGCTCTTCTCCCCGGTGCTGGAGGAGACCGTCCGGTTCTTCACCGATCAGATGGCCATGGAGGTGGTCGACCGGCGCGGCGACAGCGTCTACCTGCACACCTGGGACGACTACGAGCGGTTCTCGGTCAAGGTGACCGGCGCGGCGACCTCCGGGATCGGGCGGACCTGGCTGCGGGCGCGCAGCCCGGAGGCGCTGGAGCGGCGGGTCGCCGCGATCGAACGGGCCGGGCTCGGCGAGGGGTGGAGCAAGGACGAGCCGGCGTACGGGCCGGTCTACCACTTCACCGACCCGGACGGCCACCAGTTCGGCGTCTACTGGGAGACCCAGCGGTACGTCGCCTCGGACGAGACCAGGCCGTCGCTGAAGAACCAGGCCGCCAGGTTCCCCGGCCGCGGCTCCAACGTGCGCCGCCTCGACCACATCAACTTCCTGGCCCGGGACGTGCCGCAGGCCGAGGCGTTCGTCAGCGACGCGCTCAGCGGCCGGCCGAGCGAGCAGATCGTGCTGGACGACGGCACCAAGGCCGCGATCTGGTACACGTTCAGCGACAAGTCCTACGACGTGGTCTACACCCGGGACTGGACCGGCTCCGAGGGGCGGCTGCACCACATCGCGTTCGCCACCGACACCCGCGAGGACATCCTGCGGGCCGCGGACGTGTTCCTGGAGGCCGGGATCCACATCGAGACCGGGCCGCACAAGCACGCCATCCAGCAGACCTTCTTCCTGTACGTCTACGAGCCGGGCGGGAACCGGATCGAGCTGTGCAACGCCGGCGCGCGGCTGCTGCTCGCCCCGGACCACGAGGTGGTCACCTGGACCGAGGCGGAGCGGGCCAAGGGACAGGCGTGGGGCCTCAAGACCATCCAGACGTTCCACACGCACGGGACGCCGCCGGTGGCCGAGGCGAAGTGGGCCTGATCGTACGTACGCAAGGACGGCCCGGCGCACCGCGCGCCGGGCCGTCGTCATCGATTGTCAATAATCTTGATAGCCATCTTGTTAATAACATGTATCGAGACTTATCTTTTGACTCACGTCGATGACGGGAGATCGGATATGTCCTTCGTCAAAACGATCACCACGGTGCTGCTGCTGGTGGCGGCCACGCTCCTGATGCCCGGTGACGCCCGGGCCACCGCCACGCACGGCGGGCTCGCGAACCTCGAAGCCGTCCTGCCGGTGATGTCCTGCGCGGACCTCACCACGGTCGAGCTCAGCGGCGTCACCGTCACCTCCGCCGTGGTGACCGGCGCGAACGCTCCCGCCCCCTACTGCGCCGTGACCGGGACCATCGCACCGGCGGACACGTTCGTGATGCGGCTGCCGACCCGGGGCTGGACCCAGCGGTACCTGCAGACCGGGTGCGGCGGGCTGTGCGGCAGCGCGACGATCAACTACACCCAGGCGGCGGGCTGCCGGCCGGTCGCCGACGGGACGATCGCCAGCGCCACCACCGACATGGGCCACCAGGGCAAGAACGACGGCTCCTGGGCTGCCGGGAACCCGCAAGCGCTGATCGACTTCGCGTACCGCGGGGTGCACGTCACCGCGCAGGTCGCCAAGCAGCTGATCCAGCGGTTCTACCGCCGCTCCCCCGCCTACAGCTACTTCGACGGGTGCTCGGACGGCGGGCGGGAGGCGCTGATGGAGGCGCAGCGCTACCCGGACGACTTCGACGGGATCGCGGCCGGGGCGCCGGCCAGCAACATCGTCGTGCAGAACACGTTCCACCACGCATGGAACGTGCTGGCCAACCAGGACGCGAACGGGCAGTACATCCTGCTGGCCGACAAGCTGCCGCTGATCCACGCGGCGGTGGTCCGGGCGTGTGACCGCCTCGACGGGGTGGCCGACGGGATCCTCGACGACCCGCGCGACTGCCGGTTCGACCCGGGCACGCTGGTCTGCCCGGACACCGCGACCTGCCTGACCCGGGCGCAGGCGGCCGTGGTGCGCAAGCTGCACGACGGGGCGACCGACGCGCACGGGCGGCGCCTCGAACAGGAGATCTCCCACGAGTGGGGCTCCGAGCTGGACTGGACGTTGTTCGTACCGTCGAAGCAGGGTGACGTGACGTTCAGCGAGAACATCGCGCTGTCGTTCCTGCGCTATCTCGCCTACCGCAACGTCGCCGACCCGGACTACCGGCTCACCGACCTGAAGTTCACCCTGGCGTCGTTCCGCGAGACGGTACGCACCTCGGACTACCTCTCGGCCACCGACCCGGATCTGAGCCGGTTCCGCCGCGGCGGTGGCAAGCTGGTCCTCTGGCACGGCTGGTCCGACCAGCACATCTCCCCGCAGGCGACGCTCAACTACTACGACGCGATGCGCCGGACGATGGGCGGCCGGACCGTGGACACCTTCGCCCGGCTGTACCTGTTCCCGGGCATGGCGCACTGCGGCGGCGGGCTCGGGCCGAACACGTTCGACGTGCTCACCCCGGTGATGGCCTGGGTGGAGACCGGCACCCGGCCGGGATCGATCGTGGCGACCTCGGCGACCACGTCCCGGGCGGTCGCGCCGTTCGCCGAGCGGGGCGCACCGACTGTCGGCTACGACTGGGCCGGCACGGCCCTCTACACCCACGGCTATCAGAAGACCTGCCGCGTGGTGAACGGCAAGCTGGTCTGTAGCTAGACGGTCAAGAACTCCACCAGCGCCGGGACGAATCCCGGGTCGCGCAGCGCCGACATGGCAGCGCGGACTCGCTCTCCCACACCTCGTAGAAGATCTCCACACCGTCGTCGGCTCGGAACGTCGCCATGCAAAGATCATGCACTAGGGGTGCTGATTGTTGCCGGGGCACCCGCCGACCGCTCCATCAGCTTGCCCACCACGGTGGCCTGCAGGCGGCGGCTGACCAGGCGGTTGGCGAACGTCATGGTCCGGTTCGCCGCGCCGGTCACCACGCTGGGCGGCGGGTTACGCCGGTCGAGGGCCCGCAGCGCCCGGTCGACGACCTGGTCGGCGCGCATCCGCCGGTTGCCGCCGTCGGCCGCCTGCCCGGCCACCTCGAAGAACTCGGTCTCGGTCGGGCCCGGCGAGACGGCAAGCACGCGCAGGCCGGTGCCGCGCGACTCGTACCAGAGCGCCTCGGTGAAGCTGAGCACAAACGCCTTGGTCGCGCCGTAGACCGCCATCCGCGGGTTCGACTGGTACGCCACGATGCTGGCCAGGTTGATCAGGAAGCCGTCGCCGGCCCGCAGCCGGTCGATGAAGGCCCGGGTGATGCCGACCAGGCTCGTCACGTTCAGCGCGATCTCGGCGTCGACCCGGGCCGGGTCCTCCTCGTGGAACGGCGCGTTGGTGCCGAAGCCGGCGTTGTTGATCAGGCTGGTCACGGTCACCCCGCGCTCGGCGACGGCCGCGCTGAGCCGCTCGCCGGCGCCCGGCGCCGCGAGGTCCATCGCGATCGTGGTGACCGTGACGCCCGGCAGCTCCGCGGCGAGCCGCTCCAGCCGGTCGGCGCGGCGGGCTACCAGCACCAGGTCTGCGCCACGCGCGGCGAGCCGGCGGGCGAACTCGGCGCCCAGCCCGGCGCTGGCCCCGGTGATCAGGACGGTCTGTGCTCGGTAATCGATAGCGCTCATGAGTCGCATACTATGCCTACCTGGCACTGAGTGCCAACCAGGCATTGGCGGTACGCTGACGGCATGACCGAACAGACCCTCTGGAACCGGACCCGCCAGGCGGTCTACGACGAGATCGCCCGCACCGCGATGGGCCTGTTCCTGGCGCACGGCTTCGAGGCCACCACGATCGACGAGATCGCCAAGGCGGCCGGCATCTCCCGGCGCTCCTTCTTCCGCTACTTCGGGACGAAGGAGGACATCGTGCTCGGCGACCTCGCCGCCAAGGGTGAGCTGGCCCGGGTGGCCCTCGAGGCGCGGCCGGACGGCGAGGACCCGTGGACCGCGCTGCGCCAGGCGTTCCACGCGATCAAGGACGTGGCGTACGACGGGGAGACCATGCTCAAGGTCACCCGGATGATGTACGAGACGCCGTCGCTGCGCGCCCGGCACATCGAGAAGCACCTGCAGTGGCAGGCGTCGCTGCTGCCCGAGGTCCGCCGCCGGCTCCGGGCCGACGCCACGGACCCCTTGGACGTACGCGCGGAAGCCCTGGTCGCCTGCGCCATCACCTGCTTGGACGTGGCCGGAGAGGCCTGGGCACGCAGCAACGGAGCGGTCACCCTGCCCGAGCTGTTCGACTCCGCGGCGGCGGCGCTGCGGCCCTGACACGTCGCCTCCTTGGTACCCCCCAGGGGTATGTGTATGGTGGGGGCATGAAGACTTCGGTGCGGCTCACCGCGTACGCGATGGGGTTGATCGTGGTTTTCGGTGTGGCGCTGAGCGCGGGCCGGTTCCTCGGGCCGGACGAGAAGCCCGCGGCCGCGCCGGCGCACACCGACGAGCACGGGAGCCATCAGGTGTCGAGCGCTCAGCTGCCGGCCGGGCTGCAGATCACCCAGGACGGGTACACGCTGAGCCCGGTCACCACCCGGTTCACCCCCGGAGCGGCGCAGACGTTCGCCTTCCGGATCCTCGGGCCGGACGGCAAGGCGGTCACGCAGTATTCCGCCGACCACGGGACCGAGCTGCACCTGATCGTGGTGCGCCGCGACCTGACCGGCTATCAGCACCTGCACCCGACCCGGGCGGCCGACGGGACCTGGTCGGCGCCGGTGACCGTCCGCGACCCGGGGCAGTACCGGGTGTTCGCCGACTTCACCCCCCTGGCCCGCGCCGAGGGCTTCGTGCTCGGTGTGGACGTGCCCGCCGCCGGCGACTACCAGCCCCGCGAGCTGCCCGCGCCCGGCTGGCAGACCGAGGTGGACGGTTACACGGTGACCCGGGCCGGCGAGCCGCAGGCCGGCACCACGTCGTGGATGACCGTTTCGGTCAGCAAGGGCGGGCAGCCGGTGACGCTCGAGCCGTACCTGGGGTCGTTCGGCCACCTGGTCGCGCTGCGCCAGGGTGACCTCGCCTACCTGCACATGCACCCGCAGGACGGCACGGTCGCCGGGCCGGACATCACCGTCGACGCCGCCGTGCCGTCCGGCGGGGTCTACCGGCTCTTCCTGGAGTTCCAGCACGGCGGGAAGGTCCACCTCGCCGAGTTCACCGCCGTCACCGGCGCCGGCCATGCCCACAATTGAAGGTTTCCGCCATGATGATTGAGCTCGAGATCGGCGGGATGACCTGCGCGTCCTGTGCCTCGCGGATCGAGAAGAAGCTGAACCGGATGGACGGGGTGACCGCTTCGGTCAACTACGCCACGGAGAAGGCCAGTGTCTCCTTTGATGCGCCGCTGACCGCGAATGATCTGATCGCGACGGTCGAGAAGACCGGGTACACGGCCGCGGTGCCCGCTCCCGAAAAACCAGAGATTTCCGAGAAATCGGATCCGCTGAAGAGCCGCCTGCTGATCTCCGCGCTGCTCAGCATCCCGGTGATCCTGCTGGCCATGGTCCCGGCCTGGCAGTTCGACTACTGGCAGTGGCTGTCGCTGACCCTCGCCGCCCCGGTCGTCGTCTACGGCGGCTGGCCGTTCCACCGGGCCGCCTGGACCAACCTCCGGCACGGCGCGGCCACCATGGACACCCTGGTCTCGCTCGGCACGCTCGCCGCGTTCGGCTGGTCGCTGTGGGCGCTGTTCCTCGGCACCGCCGGCGAGCCCGGCATGACCCACCCGTTCCGCCTGGACATCGGCCGCACCGACGGGTCCGGCAACATCTACCTCGAGGCGGCCGCCGGGGTCACCATGTTCCTGCTGGCCGGGCGGTATTTCGAGGCGCGCGCCAAGCGCACCGCCGGTTCCGCGCTGCGGGCGCTGCTGGAGATGGGCGCCAAGGACGTCGCGGTGCTGCGCGACGGCGGCGAGGTGCGCATCCCGATCGACCAGCTCTCCCCCGGCGACCGGTTCGTGGTCCGGCCGGGCGAGAAGGTCGCGACCGACGGGGTGGTCGAGGAGGGCGCGTCCGCGGTGGACGAGTCGATGCTCACCGGGGAGAGCGTGCCGGTCGAGGTCGGTCCGGGCGGCGGCGTGGTCGGCGGCACGGTCAACGCCGGTGGCCGGCTGGTCGTCCGGGCCAGCCGGGTCGGCGCGGACACCCAGCTGGCGCAGATGGCCCGGCTGGTCGAGCAGGCCCAGGCCGGCAAGGCAGGCGTGCAGCGGCTCGCCGACCGGATCTCCGGCGTCTTCGTACCGGTGGTGATCGGGCTGGCGGTGGCGACGCTGGGCTGGTGGGTGGGCACCGGCGCGGGGTGGACCGCCGCGTTCACGGCCGCGGTCGCGGTGCTGATCATCGCGTGCCCGTGCGCGCTCGGGCTGGCCACGCCGACGGCGCTGCTGGTCGGGACGGGTCGCGGGGCGCAGCTCGGCATCCTGATCAAGGGACCGGAGGCGCTGGAGCAGACCCGGCGGGTGGACACCGTCGTACTGGACAAGACCGGGACGGTGACCACCGGGCACATGGCGCTGGCCGCGGTCCGGACCGCCGACGGCCAGGACCCGGCGGAGCTGTTGCGGTTCGCGGCGGCCGTCGAGTCCGCTTCCGAACACCCGATCGCCACGGCGATCGTCGCCGCTTCCGTCAAGTCTGCGGCCTCCGCTCCCGGAAGCCTCGGGCTTGCGGCCGGCGATTCCCTTGCGGCGGGCGATTCCCTCACGGTGGACGGTTTCGCCAGCTTCGCCGGTTTTGGGGTACGCGGTGACGTCGCCGGCCGCACCGTCCTCGCCGGACGCCCGGCACTGTTCGAGCGGGAGGGCTGGACCGTCCCCGCCGAGGTCACCGCGGCCGTGGACGAGCAGGAGGCGGCCGGTCGCACCGCGATCGTGGCCGGCTGGGACGGCGAAGCCCGCGGGGTGCTGGCGGTCGCCGACACGGTCAAGCCGACCAGCCGGGACGCGGTCGCCGGCCTGCGCCGCCTCGGCCTCACCCCGATCCTGCTCACCGGCGACAACGAGCGGGTCGCCCGCGCGGTGGCCGCCGAGGTCGGCATCGACGAGGTGATCGCCGGGGTGCTGCCGGCCGGCAAGGTGGCCGTGATCGAGCGCCTGCAGCAGTCCGGCAAGGTGGTCGCGATGGCCGGCGACGGGGTGAACGACGCCGCCGCCCTGGCACAGGCCGACCTGGGCCTGGCCATGGGCACCGGCGCCGACGTGGCGATCGAGGCGTCCGACCTGACCCTGGTGCGCGGCGACCTGACCGTGGCGGTGGACGCCATCCGGCTGGCCCGCCGCACCCTGCGGATCATCAAGAGCAACCTGTTCTGGGCGTTCGCCTACAACCTCGCCGCCCTGCCGCTGGCCGCCGCGGGCCTGCTCAACCCGATGATCGCCGGCGCCGCGATGGCCTTCTCCTCGGTCTTCGTCGTCGCCAACAGCCTGCGCCTGCGCGGTTTCCGCCCGGCGACATCAGGCCGCTGACGTCGCCTCGCCGGCGCACCGCCCGCCCGGTGGCCGATCAGGAGGTACTGTTGATGGTCATCTTCGGGTGGTCCAGCAGGAAGGCGTCGAGCTTGTCGGCGGCCGCGGCCGCGAACAGCGCCTTGGTCTCGTCGCTGGTGCCCTCCGCGCCGCCGGGCGCCTTGACGTAGGTGCCGCCGTTGCTGCGGATCGGCATCATCTCCGCGTTGGCCAGGCCCTTCAGCCCGAAGAAGAAGTCGGCGATCGGGACGCCGTTGGGGTCGATCTTCAACGAGGAGCCGGCCGCCTCGAGGAGCTTGGAGAGCTTCGACATGTTGGTCAGGACGCCGTTGCTGGTGGCCTTCTTCGCCATCGCCTTCAGCAGCTGCTGCTGGTGGCGCTGACGATCGTAGTCACCGTTGGCCGAGTGCCGCAGGCGTGAGTACTCCAGGGCCTCCCACGCCTTCATGTCCCGGCAGCCCTTCTCGAACCACAGCGCGTTGCTGGGCGGCGACGTCGGGTCGGCGCCCTTGGCATAGCTGATCTTGCCCTTGCCGTCGACAACGTAGTGGCTGGACCACATCCGCTGGTCCACGCACATCCGCACGCCGCCGAGGGCCTCCAGGATGTCCTTGAACCCGGCGAAGTCGATGATGACGACGCCGTTGAAGCTGATCCCGGTCAGGTCGTGCACGGCCTTGGTGGCGAGCTTCATGCCACCCTTCCAGCCGCCGGTGCCCTGGGAGCCGTACATGAACGCGCCGTTGATCCGCCCGCTGCTGCCGCCGAAGTGCAGTTCCTCGTCCGCCGGGATCTGCGCGTACGTGTCCCGGGGGATCGAGAGCATCTGCATCTTGTCGCGGGACGCCGGGATGTGCAGCACGATGATCGTGTCCGAGCGGGAGCCCAGGCCGGACTTCTCCCAGCCGGCCCGGGTGTCCAGGCCGAGCATGAGGAGGTTGACCGCACCGTCCGGCAGTTTGCCACCGGTCTGCGCACCCACGCCGCCTCCGGAGCCGAGCACCGAGTCGGTCGTCTGCAGATTGTCGGTCACCTTGCCGAGCAGGTAGGTGGCGGCGACGGCGGTGCCCGTGCTGGCCAGCAGCAGCACCGCGCCGAAGACGGTGATCAGCTTGGCCCAGAGCGGCGCCCGGAGGCGCTTCTCACCGTCGCGGCCGACCGCCGGCGACGTGCCGGCCGAACGTAGCCGGCCATCGGGCCGATCGGTAGCCACTGGCATGCAAACTCCTGACCCTGAACGCGAGGGGCGATCATATCCACGGGCCGCAATACACCGCGGGAGCTCCGGGTGTGCCGGAACTCCCGCGGTGATGTGCTCAGTCGAGCAGTGCGGTGACGGTGCCGGCGGCGACCGTGCGGTTGCCCTCGCGGACCGCGAAGCCCAGCCCGACCTCCAGCGCGACCGGCTTGCCCAGGTGCACGGTCACCTCGTCTAGCGTGTCGCCGGGCATCACCAGGTCACGGCCGCCCAGGTCCAGGCCGCCGGACACGTCGGTGGTGTGGAAGTAGAACTGCGGGCGGTAGTTCGCCTCGAACGGCGTGTGCCGCCCGCCCTCCTCCTTCGTCAACGCGTACATCCGGGCCTTGAACGCCTGGTGCGGCCGCACCGAACCGACCGCCGCGACCACCTGCCCGCGCTGCACCTGCTCGCGCTTGATCCCGCGCAGCAGCACCGCCGCGTTGTCGCCGGCCTGCGCCGACTCCAGGACCTTGCCGAACATCTCCAGCCCGGTCGCCACGCTGGCCACGGTCGGGCCGAGGCCGACCACCTCGACCGGCTCACCGGCGCGCAGCTCGCCGCGCTCCACCTTGCCGGTGACCACGGTGCCGCGGCCGCTGATCGACAGCACGTTCTCGATCGGCATCAGGAACGGCTCCACCAGCGAACGCGGCGGGACCGGCACGTAGTCGTCGACCGCCTGGAGCAGCTCGACGATCGAGCCGACCCAGTGCGGGTCGCCCTGCAGCGCCTTGAGCGCGCTGACCCGGATCACCGGCACGTCGGCGCCGGGGAAGCCGTAGGAGGTCAGCAGCTCGCGGACCTCCAGCTCGACCAGGTCCAGCAGCTCCGGGTCGTCGACCATGTCGCTCTTGTTCAGCGCGACCACCAGGTACGGCACACCGACCCGCTGGGCGAGCAGCACGTGCTCCCGGGTCTGCGGCATCGACCCGTCCTGCGCCGAGACGACCAGGATCGCGCCGTCCACCTGCGCCGCCCCCGTGATCATGTTCTTCACGTAGTCGGCGTGGCCGGGCATGTCGACGTGGGCGTAGTGGCGGCTCGGGGTCTCGTACTCGACGTGCGCGATGGTGATCGTGATGCCGCGGGCGGCCTCTTCCGGCGCCCGGTCGATCCCCTCGAACGCGACATACCGGTTGGAGGCCGGGTCGCGGTCGGCGAGGACCTTGGTGATCGCGGCGGTCAGGGTCGTCTTGCCGTGGTCGACGTGACCCATCGTGCCGATGTTGACGTGCGGCTTGGTACGGATGAACTGGCTCTTGGCCATCGGAAGATCCTCACTGGATGCGAGGCAGGTGGGGTGGTACGCACACCGACGCCAACCGGGGTGCGCCAGAACCGCGCACGACGCAGCCACCCTTCCCCGGGTTCTGCCGCTGCGTGGGGAAGGGTCAGCTTCGCGTATCCAGGAGAGCCCGCACGGGAGCGCCCACCGAGGTGGGTAGCTGACGACCGTACGAGAACATGGGTGAAACCTAGACCGGATCGACCACCGTCACCACCCAATAACTGAGCCGACCAAAAGAAAAGGCGGCGCCGAAGCGCCGCCCTTTCAGAGAAAGCTCAGCCACCCATCATGGCGATGGCCGACTTCGGCATCTCCACGGTCTGGCTCGCCGGCGGGGCCGACACGCTGACCTTGGTGCCCATGCCCGAGTAGTTGGCCACGGTCTCGCCCGCGCCGGCCTGGATCGAGTCCATGTCCAGCGCCATCTTGGTCAGGTAACCGTCGGAGTTGACCTCCGCGGTGAACGGGATCTGCTTGCTCTTGCCCTCGAGCGCCTTGAGCAGCTGCTCGGACGAGGACGGCGACTTGGTGATGTCGATCGTGCCACTGAACGTGCCGTCGCCGGTCTTCTTGACGTCGGAGGCGGCCGCCTCGATCATCTTCGCCGAGTTGCGCGGGTCGTTCTTCTCCAGGCTCAGCGGGCTGGAGGACGGCATCTTCGAGGCGTCGATGTGCATCCACTTGCCGTTGGCGAAGTTCTTCGCCGCGGGGCCGCCGTACTTGATGTAGAGGTCGTTGCTGACCTGACGCATGTCGACGGTGCCGAGCGAGGACATGTCCATCTTCAGGCTCATCAGCTTGTTCGACGCGTCGAACGCGCCGTCCGCGACGATCCCGCCGACCGACGTCAGGTGGATCTTGCCGCTGGAGCTGGTGAGCTTCTGCGCGGCCGCGACCAGCTCGGCCGACGCGTCGCCCGGCGCGGCCGCGGCGGTGGTCTCGGCGGTGGCGGCGGCGCTGTTGACGGCGGCACCGTTGGTGAGGGCCGGCTCCTTCTTCTCGCCGCAGGCGCTGAGCCCGGCGAGGGTCACCAGGGCCACACCCGTGACGGCCAGACGTCCCATCTTCATCGCTTGTTGTCTCCCCGTCGTAGGCATCGGCCGCCCACCATAGTCCTTCTCGTCAATCCAGTCGCCCCGGGTGGGCGCGGTTCCTATGCTTCCGGCATGGCACGCGCAGAGATGTATGTCAGTACGGATGTGGAAACGGACGGCCCGATCCCCGGCCCGCACTCGATGTTGAGCCTGGGATCGGCGGTATATGCCGAGGACGGCACACTGATCGACACGTTCAGTGCCAATCTGGTCACGCTCGACGGAGCGGACGGGCACCCGGCGACGATGAAGTGGTGGGCCACCCAGCCGGCCGCGTGGGAGGCGTGCCGAAAAGACCCGGAAGACCCGTCCGTGGTGATGGAGCGGTATCGCGGATGGCTGGAGACCCTGCCCGGAAGGCCGGTTTTCGTGGGATACCCGGCAGGCTTCGACTTCACGTTCGTGTACTGGTACCTGATCCGCTTCACCGGGACCAGTCCGTTTTCGCACTCCGCGCTGGACATCAAGTCGTATGCCATGGCGGTGCTCGGCACCGACTTCCGATCCACGGTGAAGCGGAGCATGCCGCGCCGCTGGTTCGGCGACTTCCCGCACAGCCACGTGGCCCTCGACGACGCGATCGAGCAGGGCGCGCTGTTCTGCGCCATGCTCGCCGAACGCCGCGCCGCCCTCAAAACCTAAGCCCCATCTGGTACGAATACCGAGCGCTCGTCCGCAGGCTACGAGCCGAGTCCCGCCCGTGAGGCCACCGCGACACCGCGCCCCTCCCGGCCGCAGCGCGCCGCCAGGCCGGCAACACGGACGCGACACCGCGCCCCTCCCGGCCGCAGCGCGCCGCCAGGCCGGCAACACGGACGCGACACCGCAGCCGCTCCCGGCCGCAGCGCGCCGCCAGGTCGTCGGCTGGTTCTCAGGGGTGTCTCGGGCCTGTGGAGACACCCCTGAGAACCAGCCGGACAACGGTGACCGGACTGCTGTCCGCGGACCGGACTATCGGGTCGGGTGCCAGCCCGCGGGCGGGTCCTCGCCGGTGCGGCCGTCCACGGACTCGCGGATCAGGTCGGCGTGGCCGGTGTGCCGGGCGTACTCCTCGAGCAGGTCGAAGAGCAGCCGGCGCAGCGAGACCGGCTGGTCGTCGGGGCCGGTGATGTGGGCCGGGTGGTCGAGCCCGCCGTCGGCGAGTGCCAGGTTGTACCGCTCACGGGCCCGGGACACCGCGGAATCCCAGAGGGCGTAGAGCTCCTCCGGCGCGTCGTCGGCGGCCGAGGTGTGATCCCAGTCCTCGGTCTCCTGCGCGGGTTTCCAGCGCTCCCCCGGCGACTCGCCGTGCAGCTTCCACGCCGCGTGGTAGTCCTCGACCAGGGCGAGGTGTTTGAGCAGCCCGCCCAGGGTCAGTGACGACGCGCCGACGGTCGCGGTCAGCCCGGCCGTGTCGAGGCCGTCGGCCTTCCATCGGAACGTGGCACGCTGACGGTCCAGCGCGCCCAGCAGATGCTCGATCTCGGTGCCCGCGAACGGCGGTTCCCACCAGTAATCGCTCATCCCGACACGGTAGTACGCAACGCCCGCAGCCGCCGGGCCTCGACCGGGTCGGTCACCGGGACGGCGGCGAGCAGCTCCTTGGTGTAGGCGTGCTGCGGCTGCTCGTACACCTGCGCGGTCGGTCCGATCTCGACCACCCGGCCCTCGCGCAGCACCGCGACCCGGTCGGCGATCTGCCGGAGCACGGCCAGGTCGTGCGAGACGAAGACCAGCGACAGGCCGAGCTCCGCACGCAGATCTTCGAGCAGCGCGAGGACCTGCGCCTGGGTGGTGACGTCCAGCGAGGACACCGGCTCGTCGCAGACGATCAGGCGCGGGGACGGCGCCAGGGCCCGGGCGATGCCGACCCGCTGGCGCATGCCGCCGGAGAGCTGGTGCGGGTAGCGATCGTATTCGGACGCGGCCAGCCCGACCCGTTCCAGCAGCGCCGAGACCCGGCCGCGCGGGTCGCGCTCGCCCTGCAGGCGCAGCGGGTCGGCGATGCTCTCGCCGATCGAGCGCCGCGGGTTGAGCGACGACAGCGGGTCCTGGAAGACCATCTGCACCGAGCGTCCGCGCCGCCGGGAGATGTCCGCGCCGTCGAAGGTGATCGTCCCGGCGGTGGGCCGGTCCAGGCCGACCATCATCCGGGCCAGGGTGGTCTTGCCGGTGCCGGACTCGCCGACGATGCCGAGCGTCTCACCGGCGTGCACGTCGAGGCTGACGCCGTCGACCGCGCGGATCGGCGGCGGCTTGCGGAACGATCCGCGTCGCGGCTGCGGAAAATGCCGTTGTACGTCCCGTACTCGCAACAGCGGCGCCCCGGTGATCTCCCGTGGCTCGCCGGGCTTGGGCACCGCGTCGAGCAGCGCCTTCGTGTACGGCTCCCGCGGCGACACCAGCACCGTCTCGGTCGCGCCGCGTTCGACCACCCGCCCGTCCCGCATCACCACCACGGTGTCGGCCGAGCCGGCCACCACGCCGAGGTCGTGGCTGATCAGCAACAGCGCGGCCCCGGTGGTGGCGCGCACCTCGTCGAGCAGGTCGAGGATCTGCGCCTGCACGGTCACGTCCAGCGCGGTGGTCGGCTCGTCCGCGACGATCAGTTGCGGACGGCAGGCGATCGCCATCGCGATCAGCGCCCGCTGCCGCATGCCCCCGGAGAACTGGTGAGGGTAGGCACCGGCCCGTCGCGCCGGGTCCGGGATGTGCACCTGACCGAGCACCTCGACGGCCCGGTCCCGGGCGGCCTTGCGGGACGCGCCGGTGTGCAGCCGGTACACCTCGGCGATCTGGTCGCCGATGGTGTGGAACGGGCTGAGCGCGGTGAGCGGCTCCTGGAACACCATCGAGATCCGGGCCCCGCGGATGTCCTTCCACGGCACGTCCGTGATCAGGTCCACGCCGTCGAAGTCGATCGTGCCGGTGACCGTCGCCGCCTCGTGCAGCCCGAGCAGGGCCAGCGCCGCCGAGCTCTTGCCGGAGCCGGACTCGCCGACGATCCCGAGCGTCCCGCCGGCCGGCAGCTCGAAGGAGAGCCCGTCGACCGCCAGCTTGTCGCGAAAGGAGATCCGCAGATCCTCCACTGTCAACAATGTCATCTGAGCTGCACCCGGGGGTCGACGGCGGCGTAGAGCAGGTCGGCGGCCGCGTTGGCCACCACGATGAGCAGGCCGGTGAGCAGGGTGACCCCGACGACCACCGGCAGGTCGATCTGGTTGACCGCGCCGACCAGCAACTGGCCGACACCGGGCAGGCCGAACATCGTCTCGGTCAGCACCGCGGCGGTCATGATCTGGGCGAGGTCCACCGCGGTCAGCGTGACCAGCGGCAGCATCGCGCCGCGCAGCGCCCGCCGCCAGAGGATCCGGCGTTCCGGGATGCCGTACGCCCGGGCCGTCCGGATGTGGTCCTCGGCGAGGGCGTCCTGCAGCCCGGCCCGGGTCAGCCGGGCGTACGCCGCGGTCTGGATCACCGCGAGGGAGATCCACGGCAGCAGCAGGTTCTGCGCCCAGAGCAGCGGATCCACGGTGAACTTGACGTAGGACGGGAACGGCAGCCACTGCAGGTGCACGCAGAAGAGCAGGAGCAGCAGCAGGCCGACCAGGAAGACCGGCACCGCGTACCCGGCCAGGATCAGGCCGTTGACGATCCGGTCGAGCACCCGGAAGCGGCGCAGCCCGGAGAGCACCCCGGCGCCGATGCCGGCCGCGAGCGACAGGATCTCGGCGCCGATCGCCAGGGAGAAGGAGACCGGGAGCCGGTCCAGCAGCAGCGCGGTGACCGGCTGGTCGGTCTCGAACGAGTAGCCCAGGCACGGCGCCGGGCAGTGCCGCACGTCCGGGCCGGCCGGGTAGTCCCGGCCGGTGAACAGGCCCTGGAGGAAGTGCAGGTACTGGGTCAGCACCGGGTCGTCCAGGCCCATCGCGGCGCGCACGTCGGCGAGCCGTTCCGGGGTGCAGCCCTTGCCGCAGGTCAGGATCGCCGGGTCGGACGGTGCCAGGTAGAACAGCGCGTAGACGATCGCGGACAGCGCGAGCAGGACGAACGCGGCGCCGAGGATCCGGCGGGCCAGGTAACCGATCATCGGGTCAGCTCCCGCTGGCGTGGGTCGAGGGCCCGGCGCAGACCGTTGGCGACTAGGACGAACGCGAGCAGGGCGAGGAACAGCATCAGCGCCGGGAGGAAGACGTAGAACGGGTCGGCGCGGAACCAGGTGGTCGCGGTGGAGAGCATCTGGCCCCAGGACGGTGTCGGCGGGCGTACCCCGACGCCCAGGAACGAGAGGCCGGCCTCGACCACCATGTTGGTGGGCAGCAGCAGAGCCGCGTAGGTCAGGATCGGCGCGGTCAGGCCGGGCAGGATCTCCCGCCGGGCGACCCGCCACCAGGGCGCGCCGGCCACCTGGGCGGCCGCCACGTAGTCGCGGGTGCGCAGGCTGAGCGTCTCACCGCGGGACAGCCGGGCGGTGCCGCCCCAGCCGAGCACCGCGATCACGGCGGCCAGCAGCACCGGGCGGGGCCAGTCCTGCGGCACGATGGCGAGCAGCGAGATCGCCATGACCAGCACCGGTACCGACAGGACCAGGTCGATGACCCGGCTCAGCCCGGAGTCCAGCCACCGGCCGCCGAGCCCGGCGGCCACCCCGACGGTCACGCCGAGCAGCACCTCCAGGAACGTGGCGGCGACGGCGACCCCGACCGACACCTGCGCGCCGTAGACCAGCCGGGCGAACAGGTCACGGCCGGTGCCGGGCTCGACGCCGAGCCAGTGCTCGCCGCTGATCCCGCCGAAACCGCCGATCGGCACACCGCCGCGGGCCGAGTCGAGCAGCGTGTCGTGGTAGGTCGTGTAGTCCTGGCCGGCGAGCGCGGCCAGCAGGGGCGCGGTGAGCGCGACAAGCACCATGAGGCCGGCGATCACCGCGCCGGTGACGAAACCGCGGTCCCGCCGCAGGGCGGCGAGCGCCCTGGACGGGACCGGCGGTGCTGGTGGAGCGGTCGTCACTTGACCGAGATCCGGGAGATGTCGAGCTGCCCGCGCCAGCCGTCGGCGTACGCGTTCTTGACGTTCTTGCCGACCAGATAGACGTCCTTCTCGTGGGTCAGCGGCAGGACCAGGGCCAGCGCGCCGAGCTTCGCGTCCAGGGCACCCCAGCGGGCGGCCGCGGCGGCCGGGTCGGTGAGCGCGTTGATCGCGTCGATCTCGGTGTTCACGGCCGGGTCGTTGTACTGGGCCAGGTTGAAGTTGCCGCCGGCCGTGATGATCTGGCGACCGTCGAAGATCGGGATCAGGAACGGCCCGCCGGACGGCCAGTCGGCGCCCCAGGTGGCAAGCGCCAGGCCGGGCTGGGTGGCCGGCTTGCCGGTGACGTCGCGGTAGGTGGCGGCGTCGATCGCGTTCAGCTTCACCGTGACGCCGGCCTGCTTGAACGCCTCCTGGATGGCCGAGGCCACCTTCGGGCCGATGCCCTCGCTGTCGTCGTTCTCGTACGCCAGGTCGATGCTCAGGTTGCTCAGCCCGGCCTCGGCCAGGACCTGCTTGGCCTTGTCCGGGTTACCGGTGTCGCCGGCCGGGAAGTGGTCGTACGCCTGGTAGCCGAGCGCCTTCTGCGGGGGCAGGAACGTGGTCGACGGGCCGACCACCGCGGAGCCGCCGAGCGCGTTCACCACCGAGGTGCGGTTGATCGCGTACGACAGCGCCTCGCGCACCTTCGGGTTGTCGAACGGCGCCTTCTTCGTGTTGAACGCCAGGTACGTGGTCGACGGGAACTCGCCCCGGGTGACCCGCTTGTCCAGCTCGGAGCCGGTGCCCAGCTGGGCGAGCTGCTCCGGGCCGACGACCGCGTCGGTGGTGACCGCGTTGGCGTCGCCACCCGCGCCGGTGACCAGCCGCTGGTTGATCACGGCGGAGTCCAGGCCGGAGGTGACCTCGATCCGGTCCGGGCAGGCGTACCGCAGCTCGTCGACGCTCTGCGACCAGTGCGTGTTGCGGACCAGGACCAGCGACTTCTTCGGCTCGTACGACTCGACCTGGTACGGGCCCGACGAGATCGGGTGCTTCTCGTACTCGGTGCCGGAGTCCTTGGCCTTCGGCACCGGCGCGAACTGGGTCGCGGTGGCCAGGTACGGGAAGTCACCCTCGGGCTTGCTCAGCTTGAAGATGATCGTCTTGTCGTCCGGCGTCTCGATCGCCTTGATGCCCTCGGGCTGCTTGTACGGGCCCTGGTAGGAGGCCGCGCCGTCCAGCCAGTCGCGCAGGTAGGGCGCGCCGCCGGGCAGTTCGGGGGCGAACGAGCGCTCGATGCCGTACTTCACGTCGGCCGCGGTGATCGGCGTGCCGTCCTCGAACTGGATGCCGTCGCGCAGGTGGTAGGTCCAGGTCTTCGCGCCGTCCGACGGGGTGCCGAGGTCGGTGGCCAGGTCCGGCGCGGCCTTGGCACCGGCCTCGCCGGGCTGCCGGTTGCGGGTGGTCAGCGTCCGGAACAGCAGCGACGGGATGTTGCCGCCGCCGGAGGTGTAGAGCCGGGCCGGGTCGAGGTGGGTGATCCCGCCCTGGTTGAGCACGGTGAGCGTGCCACCCTGGCAGGTCTTCGGGTCGAACGCCGCGCCGGAGGTGGTGGTGTCGCCACCACCGCCGCCCTGGCAGCCGGCGAGCAGCACGGTCGCCGTGAGAACGATAGGCACGAATCTGCGCATGAGGTTTCCTTAGGACGGAGCCACAACGCAAGCGAACCTATCGGATCGATAGGCAATGTGCACTATCCCCGCAACAATCGAAGCATATCGTTTAAATTCCGGCTCGTCCGGACCTCCTCACACCTGATCGGGTGCGGTCACCGGCTCGGAGACGTCCCAGTGCTCGACGATCAGGTCGCCCTCGAAGCGCCAGATGTCGACGACCGCCTCGCCGAGGCCGCCCTCCTGCGGGATGAGCTGGTAGTGGGCGACCACGAACTCCTCGTCCGCGATCACCCGCTTCAGGTCCAGGGTCGAGGTCGCGATCGGGCCGGTGGAGACGAACTCGATCCAGGCGTCCCGGTCCCGCGGGCTCTCCGGGTCGTGGTTGACGAAGTCCTCGCGGATGATCTCGCGCAACACCTCGACGTCACCGGCGGCGAACCGCCCGAACGCGTCCAGGAAAATGTCCTTGATGGTCATCCCCGCACCATGACATCGCGGCGGCGGCGCCGTCGATTACCGGCCCGGTAACCATGCGGCGCTATAGCACCGTTTGACCCGGCCCGCTGTCAAAATCGGACAATTCTGCCCGGATGGCCGGGCCAGTGATGCGCCAATCGGACAAATGGCGTGCACTCGCCAGCGGGTCGGCGCCCGATATCGCGGAATCCTGACCTGCCGAAACGTACGTTCCCTAGGCGACGTCCGGCCATTTCCGGGCGCTTCCCATTCACCTTCGCTAGGAGATGTCCATGCTGAGCGCGATCGCCACCGGCGCCCTGCTCCTCTCGTCACTGACCGGCGCACCCGCCATGGCGTGGCACGGCGCGCCGCCCCCATCGGACAGGATGGTCATCGACGTGGTGGCCGCGAACGGTTCCGGCTGCCCCGACAAGACCGCCAATGTCCAGGTCTCGCCGGACAACACCGCGTTCACGGTCACCTACAGCGACTTCATCGCGCAGGTCGGCCCGGACGCCAAGCCCACCGACTTCCGCAAGAACTGCCAGCTCGCGCTGAACGTGCACGTGCCGGACGGCTACACCTACGCGGTGGCCGGCGCGGACTACCGCGGGTACGGGCACCTCGAGGAGGGTGCGACCGGCTCGGAGACGGCGTTCTACTACTTCCAGGGCGAGGCGCACACCACCCGGATCAAGCACGACTTCAAGGGCTGGATGGACAGCGACTGGCAGCAGACCGACAAGGTCGCGATCAGCTCGATGTCCTTCCTGCCGTGCGGGGAGCAGCGATACCTGAACGTCAACACCGAGCTGCGGGTGAACGCCGGCTGGTCGAAGCGGACCACCACCAGCTTCCTGACCATGGACTCGTCCGACGGCAACCTGGACACCCAGTACCACGTCTCCTGGATGAAGTGCTGAGCGCTGCTTGACAGGCCCGGCCGCTCCCCTGAGGGGGGCGGCCGGTTCTCTGCTTCACTACTTGACATTCACCAGTACTGGTCTAAGTATAGGAGCATGACCCACGACCCACAGCTACTCAAAGGGGTCCTGTCACTGCTGCTCATGCACCTGCTCGCCGAGCGGGAGTCGTATGGGTACGAGGTGGTCCAGCGGCTGCAGGCGGCCGGCTTCGAGGACGTGCTGGAGGGCAGCGTCTATCCGGCGCTGAACCGCCTGCACCGGGAGGGTCTGGTGGCCACCCGGCTGGTGCCGTCGCCGAACGGGCCGGCCCGCAAGTACTACCGGCTGTCCGACGACGGGCAGCGGGCGCTCACCGACTCCACCTCCGCCTGGGACCGGCACGTGGCCGGGGTCCAAGCAGTGCTGTCCCGCCCCCTGGGGCCCATCCCTTCTTCTGACGGAGGACGTTGACATGGCTATCGGATGGTTCGGCCGGCTGCGCATCGAGGGCCTGGTCTGGATGCTCGACCAGCAGCTCTACGACCTGCCGCGGGCCCAGCGGATCAGCACCCGGCGCGAGGTGCGGGCCAACCTGATCGAGGCGGCCACCGACCTCGGCGCGGGCGAGGCGCTGCGCCGGATCGGCGGGAGCCGGGGGCTGGCCGAGCAGTATCTGCGTGCCGAGTTCGGTGACCGGCCACGGCCCTCGTGGATCGGGGCGATCGTCGCGGCGGGGCTGGTCCCGATGCTGCTCAAATACGTCTTCGCGGAGGCGGCCGCCTCGTTCCGGGACGGGGTGACGGCTGCCGACCCGCACGTGAGCGGGACGTTCGTGTCGACCGGGCTCGAGTACCTGCAGGCGGCACAGACGTTCACCTTCACCGACGGCTCGTGGGGCAACTCGGGTGGGGGCTGGGCTCCGCTGGCGTACGCGATCTGGCTCTTGTCGGTCGTCGCCGCCGGACGCCTCTGGCGGGTCCGGTTTTCCTCTCATGTCGGTGCGGCCCGCGCCGACAACTAACCCCGAGCGGATCTCCGGCCGGCCCGGAGATTCGCAACCGGCGGGCACCTTTTCGGGCACCGTCGTGTCACCCGTGATCCCGGAATCTTCTCTCCATGCCCGGCGGGCAACACCGCCGGACAACTCGGGGGAGATTCCACTTGATGCGCTCGACGCTGCGCAAGACCGTACTGACGCTGACCGCTCTCGCTGCCGGCTTCGGCATCGCGACGGCCGCGCCGGCCTCGGCCCAGGCCGCGCCGACCAAGTCCTGCGTCACCGGGGACAAGCTGGTGCCCAGCTGCGGTGTGCTGTGGGGCGCCGCGGCCGGCGGGTTCACCGGCAAGCCGCGCGACGCCGAGCACCGCGCCTGGGAGAAGACCAGCGGGCGGGACGCGACGATCTTCCACACGTACCACAAGGGTGACGAGAAGTTCCCGACCGACGCGGAGATCGCGATGGCCCGGGACAAGGCGCACCCGCGGGTGCTGCTGCTGAACTGGCGCGTCGAGTACGGCAGCACCTGGGCCGCCGTGGCCGCGGGCAAGCAGGACAAGCGGATCGACGCGTTCGCCGCCCGGCTCAAGAGCAAGTTCACCGAGAAGTTCTTCCTGGTGCTCAACCATGAGCCGGAGGACGACGTGCGTACCGACGCGAAGTCGGGCATGACGGCCAAGGACTTCGCCAAGTCGTTCCGGCACGTGATCCAGCGGCTGCGCGCGCAGGGTGTCGGCAACGCGGTGAGCGTCGTGGCGTACATGGGCAGCGAGAAGTGGATGGCTCAGTCCTGGTGGAAGGACCTCTACCCGGGCAACGACGTCGTCGACTGGATCGGCCTGGACTCGTACGTCAGCTCGGAGAAGAACTACTACCACGCGGGTGTGTTCAAGGACCTGCTGGACCGTAAGGCCAAGGGCGGCACCGGCTTCTACGACTGGGCCACCACCAACCACGCCGCCAAGCCGATCATGGTCGCCGAGTGGGGCGCGTACCACCGCCTCGGCAAGGTCGTCTCGAAGGTCGCGCAGTTCGACAGCGTCCTGCCGGAGCTGGCCAAGCGCCCGGCGATCAAGGCGATCGTCTACTTCGACACGAAGAAGGACCTGTTCGGCGACCGCGACATCAGCATCGACAGCACCCCGGCGTCGCTGGCCTCGTTCCGCAAGCTGGCCGCGAACCCGCTCTTCAACGTGACGGTCCGCTGACCCCTGTTCCACCACGAGCCGCCCGGCATCCCTGCCGGGCGGCTCGTCCCGTTCCCACCCTGCACACGGTCCGGCATCCCACCGGACCGCTCATCCCGTTCCCACCCTGCACACGGTCCGGCATCCCACCGGACCGCTCATCCCGGTGCGGCCCTGCACACGATCCGGCATCCATCGGATCGCTCGCCCCGCTCACACCCTGCACACGGCGGCATCCCTGCCAGGCGGCTCGTCCCCGCCCTTCGCACGGTCCGGCTTTGCGCCGGACCGTGCGTTCCGCTGCGGTCAGCTCGACGCGGAAGGCGCGGGGGTCGCGGTTGACGGTGCCGTTCCGCCATTTTGGGTACGGCCGTCGCCCTGCCGTCCGCCCCGCCCGTCCCCGCGCCCGCCTCCGCGCTGTTCGCCGCCGAAGCGGCCGTCCGCGCGGCCTCCCGGGCCGAACCGGCCGTCGCCAGGACCGGATCGACCGTGGTCACCGCCGTGGTGACCGACGACGGCCGCGCCGACCGCGGTGATGCCCGCGCCGAGAACACAACCGAGGATCAGCGCGACCCCGGCCAGCAGCGGGGCCCGCCGACCACCCCAGCGGCCACCCCGGCGGCCGGGGCCCTGCGGCGGGCCGGCCGGGACATAGGCCAGCCCCGGAGGCGGAGGCGGCGGCTGGTTCCCGCCGGTGCCGATCGGGACGTAGGCCCAGCCCGGCGGAGGCGGCGGCAGGGTGGGATCCCCGGCGACCGCCGAGGTGTAGGCGGGCTCCGGTGTCGTGACCGGTGCCGTCGCGGCCGGCGTCGTTGTGGGTGGTGCCGTTTCGGCGGGTGGGGTGGTGTGGGCCGGGTCGGCGAGGTCGCGAGTCTCGTCGGCGGCCGGGGTGGGGGTATCGGGCCGGTGGCCCGGATTCTGATCGGTCATGAGGGGCTCCGTGTTCATTGCATACTTCGGCGGCCACCATCAGCGTCGCCCGGGCGCTTAAGACCAGCGGACGGTGCTCGTAAGAAACGACTAAGAGCGCACGCGAAGCCGCGGGAACCAATCGCCGGTGGGTGCCGACTAACCAGCTACCCGACGAGAAAGATCTACTGACGCCATGACGAAACGCCTCCTGCTCGCCCTCGCCGCCGTCCTCACGATGCTGGTTCCGGCCGCACCGGCCTGGGCACACAACGCGCTCGCCGAGGCGACGCCGGCCAAGAACGCGACAGTGAAGAAGGCGCCGGCCGCGGTCAAACTGCGGTTCCTGGAGACGCTGCCGGACTCCACCAAGCTCTCCGTGACCAGCGCCGACGGCACCACCCCGGCCCAGTCCGAGCCGAAGATCAGCGGTGCGACCATCTCGGTGACCTTCACCGAGCCGCTCGCCAACGGTGAGTACACCGTCAACTACCAGGTCGCCGGGGAGGACGGGCACCTGACCAAGGCCTCGTACAAGTTCACCGTCGCCGGACCGGTCGCCTCGTCCGCACCGACCTCGGCCGCGCCGTCCCCCTCGTCGGCGGCACCGACCAGCGCCGCCACGGTCGCCCCCGCCGTGGCGGAGGACCTCAGCCCGGCCGCCGACGACAGCAACGGCCCGTGGCTGGGCCTGGCCGCCGGTATCGGCATCCTGGCTCTGGCCGGCGCGGCCGCCTTCGTCTTCATCCGCCGCCGCCGCGCGGCCGGCGAATAGCCGCAGCCACGAGACGGCGCCTCCCCTCCCGGCCGGCCCTGATCGGCGGGCCGTCCCGCGGCGTGGAGGCCGATCGCCCGGGGCCGGCTGACTGAGGCTGCCGGTCGCGCCCCGGGCCGACCTACCGGCCAGGGCTTGGCTGGTTGCGCTCATCGGCCGGGCTCCGGGACGGGTGGGCGGCGAGGGCGGACGAGGCCCGCGTTGAAGGCGGCGACGACGAGCTGGGCACGGTCGCGGGCGGCGAGTTTCGCCATCAGGTGGGTGATGTGGGTCTTCACCGTCTTGACCGCGATGACCAGGGCGACGGCGATCTCCTCGTTGGAACGGCCACCGCCGATCAGCGCCAGAACGTCGACCTCCCGGGTGGTCAGCCCGCGCAACGGTGGCGCCGGCCGGACCGCCCGGGGCGCGCCGACGTAGTGCTCCACCAGCCGGCCCAGTATCGAGGGCGAGAAGAGCTTTTCACCCCGATGGGTACGCCGGATCGCGTCCGCCAGCGCCTCCGGCGGAGCGTCCTTCAGTAGGAAGCCGGACGCACCCGCCTGCAGTGCCGCATACACGTAGTCGTCCAGCTCGAACATGCTCAGCACCAGCACCCGGGACGCGGCGAGAACCGGATCCGCGCAGATCCGCCGAGTCGCCTCGAGCCCGTCGAGATACGGCATCCGAACGTCCATCAGCACCACGTCAGGCCGGGTCGCCCGCGCCTGGACGATCGCCTCGACCCCGTCCCCCGCCTCACCGACCACGGTCAGGTCCGGCTGGGCGCCGAGGACAGCGGCGAGGCTCGCCCGGAGCAGCGCCTGATCATCGACGAGCAGCACACGCACGCTCCCCCGGGAGCCGACGCCCGCCCCTTCCCGCGCACCGCCCCTCACGCCATCCGCCACGACCGGCACACCACGCCCCACGCCATCCGCCCCTATCGGCACACCACGCCTCACGCCCTCTCCTACTTCCTGCAGGCCACGCGCCGGGGCGCACGCCGCGCCCGGATGCCGGGCGGTCTGGACGGGGCCGTGAGTCATCGGGAGGCCTCGTCGGGAATGCGGGCGGTGACGCGGAAGCCGCCCTCGACCGGCTCGGCGACCAGGGTGCCGCCGAGACTGCTGACGCGTTCGCGGAGGCCGAGGAGGCCATGACCGGCGCCGGGGGTCGCTCGCCAGCCCGTGGAAGCCGGGCCGTCGTCGGCGACGACCACCACCACGACGTCGCCGTCACGATGCAGCTCGATGTCCACATCGGTCGGACCGGCGTGCCGGACCACGTTGGTGAGTGCCTCGCGCACCGTCCGGCAGACGGCGACCTGCACGCCGGGCGACACGTCGCCGACCGGCTCGGCCGCCAGCCGGGGCCGCAGGCCTGCGGCGGAGGCCCAGTCGATGATCGTCGGCAGCGTGCCCAGATCGTCCATCGGGGCGCGGGGCGCGGCCTCCGTGGACGGGCCACGCAGCACGGTCAGCATCCGGCGCAGCTCGGCGGTGGCGTCCCGGCTGGTCTGCTCGATGTCGGTCAGTGCCGCTGCGACCGCCGGCGGTTTCGGCAGGTGCCGAGTCGCGGCCGCGCGCACGGTGATCAGACCGAGTCCGTGCGAGACGAGATCGTGCAGGTCACGGGCGATCCGCAGCCGCTCGTCGAGCACTGCCTCACTGGCCGCCCACGCGGTCAGCCGGCGCTCATAGCTCGCCCGGTCGGCCCGCCAGCGGCGCAGCGCCCACACCGCGGCGGCCACGGCGCCGCCGCCGATCAGCGGCGGGATGAACCGCGCGGCCGGGCCGGAAGCGCCGACCGTGCACATGGCCATCACCAGGATCACGGCGACGGCGGCGACGACCGGGACGGCTCGGGACCGCCAAGCGGGACGCGGGTGGATGCTCACCCGCCCGACTGTAAACCTCGGACCAGGGTCGTAGACGGCGCCGGAAAACTCGGATCTGGGTCCGATGTGGGCGGTCGCCGAACCCGGTTGACTCAAGCCTGTGATCGCCATCGACCGACTGCGCAAATCCAAGAACCGGACCCGGATCCTGCGGGATGTCAGCTTCGAGGCCCGCCCCGGCCGGGTCACCGGCTTCCTCGGGCCGAACGGCGCCGGCAAGACCTCGACGCTGCGCGTCCTGCTCGGGCTGGACCGGCCGGAGAGCGGCACCGCTCTGGTGAACGGGCGGCCCTACGCCTCCTGGCCGCGTCCGCTCACCATGGTCGGCGCCGTGCTGGACGGCAGCGGCGCGCACCGCGCCCGCAGCGCCCGTGCCCACCTGCGCTGGGTCGCCGCCAGCAACGGACTGCCCCGCGGCCGGGTCGGCGAGGTGCTCGACCTGGTCGGCCTCGCCGGCGACGCGCGCAAACGAGCCGGCCGGTTCTCGCTCGGGATGAGCCGGCGGCTGGGCCTGGCCACCGCCATGCTCGGCGACCCACCGATCCTCGTCCTCGACGAGCCGGTGAACGGTCTGGATCCGGCCGGCATCCGCTGGATCCGGGACTTCCTGCGGACCAGTGCCGCGGAGGGCCGCACGGTGCTGCTGTCCAGCCACCTGATGGGCGAGCTGGCCGAGATCGCCGACGACGTGGTGGTCATCGACCACGGCCAGGTGGTGGCCCACGGCACCGTGGCCGAGGTCACCGGTGAGCACCGCACGCTGGAGGACGCGTTCTTCGCGCTGACCGCGGAGGCGGGGCGCACATGGCCGGCATGATCCGGGCCGAGCTCGGCAAACTCCTCGGCCTGCCGACCGCGCGGGTGGGACTGGTGCTGGGGGTGTTGATCGCGCCGTTGCTGGTGCTGGTGAACGCGCCGGCCACCCGCGCCTCCCTCGCCGACGGCACGTTCGGCGACCCGACCGACCTGGGTTTCCGCAATCTCGGGATCGGCCTGCTCGGCGCGCTGATCCTCGGCGTCGTCTCGGTGAGCAGTGAGTACACGTCGACCGGCGAGGACTCCCCCGGAGTCCGGCAGCTGACCGTGACCCTGGCGGCGATGCCCGACCGGACCCGTCTGCTGATCGCGAAAGCGACGGCCCTGGTCGCGGTGGTCACCGCGCAGGGCGTGGGCACCGCGACGGCAACGCTGGGCCTGACCGAGCTGGTGCACGGCGAGGCGGTCCCGGCGCCGAGCCCGGCCCGGGTGGCGGCGGCGGTCCTCTACTGGGTGCTGACCACTCTGCTGGCCTTCGCCCTCACGCTGATCGCCCGCAACGGCGTGGTCACCCTGACCGTCCTGATCCTGAACAGCTCGGTGGTCTCGCTGTCCTACCTGCTGTACAAGGTGACGCCGCTGGCCGCCTACCTGCCGGACATCGTCGGCGCTCACATGTTCATTCGCGGCATGGACCTGGCAGAGCGGATCCCACCGGTCACCGCGGGCCTGGTGATGAGCGCCTGGGTCACGGCGTTCCTGGCCCTCGCCGCCGTCATATTCCACCGGCGCGACGCATGACCGATCACTCGCGATGCGCTGTGACAACACGCCCCGGCCACCGGGCCGCCGCCGCGGGCCTCACCGCGATCATCCGTGCCGAGGTGGGCAAGGTGGTGACCCTTCCCGCGCTGCGCATCACCGCGCTGCTCACCTGGGCGGGCGCGCTGCTCCTGATCCCGGCGCATGCGGACGGGCGGCAGGTGCTGCAGTTCGCGCAGGCGGGATTCCTGGTGCTGGGGGTGTTCGCCACGACGCACGAATATCAGGCGGGTGGGCAGATCAGGACGACTCTGCTGGCCGTGCCCCGGCGCCTGCTCCTCGTCGCGGCGAAGGTGGCAGCGCTGACCGCTGTCGTCGTCCCGGTCGCCGGCGTCGTGGCGTTCACCGCCATGGCACCGGGCGGCGACGCGGCCCGGGTGCCGGCCATGAGCGCCTACCTGACGCTGACGACCCTGCTGGCCGCGGCGGTGGGTCTCACGCTCCGGCACACCCTCCCCGCCGTGACCGTCATGCTCTCCACCTACCTGATCGCGAGCCCGGCGCTGCGCGCCCGTCTGCCGGACGACGCCGCGGCATGGCTCCCCGACACCGCCCTGGTCGACCCGCCTCACGGCACGGTCACTTTGCTGCTGTGGGCCGCAGCCACCTCTGCCCTGGCCACGACAACCCTGCACCTCCGCGATGCCTGACCCCGGCCCGCAGCACGCCGCTGCGACTCGAGGCTGCGGGCAGCGGCTCGGGCCCACCGCTCACAGCCCGCCGCACCCATACCGCCACGCGCGGCCCGCCGCACGGACGCCGCCGCGCCCAGCCCGCCGCACGCACGCCGCCGCGCCCAGCCCGCCGCACGCACGCCGGCACGCGGCGGGCCGCCGCCACGCGCGGCCCACCGCCACGCGCGGCGCATGGCAGTGGCGGGGCGAGTGCCTTCTGTGCGAGATCACATGCGGGGAGTGACGGACGGCTTGAGGTGAGCGAGCCTCGGGATCGGAGCAAGGATGAAAGTTGCTCGCATGGTGTTCGATGTCGTCCACAGGTTCGGGGGGACCGCATGTAAACGCGTCGTTCGAGTGACGATCAGGCCTGCGACCCCCGTCGTTCACTTTCGTGCGGGTGGAGAAACGGTAGATGGCACAGCGTCACTCACTTGCGGAGATCCGCGAGCGCACCTACAAGAGCCGGGATGCGTGGTGGACCGTCTGGCTGGTGGATCCGCTGGCCGCCCGGCTGGTCTGGCTGGTCTCGCCGTGGCGGGCGGTGACACCGAACCGGCTCACCTTCGCGGCGTTCCTGATCGGGCTGGGCTCGGCGGCCTGCTTCTGGCACCAGGGGTATTCCTGGCTGCTGGCCGGCGCGGCGCTGTTCCACCTGAGCTTCGTGCTCGACTGCATGGACGGGAAGATCGCCCGGCTGAACGGGACCGGGTCGGTCTTCGGCGCGTGGCTCGACTACGTGTTCGACCGGCTGCGCGTGCTGGCCTGCGCGATCGGCCTGTTCGGCGGGGAGTACCACCGCACGCACGACCTCGACTGGCTGTGGCTCGGCCTGCTCGTCATCTTCCTGGACATGTTCCGCTACCTGAACGCCCTGCAGATGGGCAAGGTCAAGGGCGACATGCGCAAGCGCCTGGCCGCGGCCGGCGCGGAGCTCGAGGAGCCGGCGGAGAGCGCCGACGGCGACGACCTGCAGGGTGACTTCCGGCAGAAGTTCGGCCGGTTCGCCGCGGTCCGCCGGTTCCTGGTCGAGAACCGGATCCGGGTGCACCTGATCAGTGGCATCGAGTTCATGATGTTCGTCTTCATCGTCGGCCCGGTGCTCGACCAGATCAAGGTCACCACGATCGTGATCTCGCTGGGCATGCTCGCCTTCGAACTGCTGCTGATCTACAAGTTGTGGACCAACACCAAGAGCTTCGCCCGCCGCCTGGCGAAACTGGAAGCCGCCGGCGCCGCGGCCGCCGTGGACAGCCTGGAGCACACGAGCGCCTGACCACACCCCGTCGAGAAGGCACCCCGCGAGCCGGGGTGCCTTCTTTTGTTGATCCGCCACCGGCAGACCACTGGGGACCAGGCAGAACGTCCACCGTCCACACCCACCGGAGTCTATGAGATTGGTAAACAGCGCTCGATGCTCTTTACGTCACCGACACTGCTTGGTAACTTCCTGAAACAAGTTGCAAGGACTTGCATGGAACTCCCCCGGAACCGGCCCGCTCACCAAGCTCGTCGATTCCGAGGGTTGCGCCACCCCGGGGCGAAACCCCCCTCACCACCCGGGTCGGGTCCCGATAACGGCAGTTCACCGTCGCTGTCAGGGCCGGGAGCGCGCCGCACACCGACATCACGCCGGGTGAGCGAGCCGCTCCTGAAAGAACTTTCAAACGCCCCACCTGTCCTCAGCAGAAAGCGTCCCCACCATGCGAAAGAGAACCCGCACGCTGGTTCTGGGCTCGGTCACCAGCCTCGCGCTGGCCGCCGCAGGCCTGACCGGTGTGAGCCTGGCGTCCACCGCCAACGCCGCCGTCAGCCTCAACAACAGTGACGTGACCGCGAACCTCTGGGAGTGGAACTTCGACTCCATCGCGACCGCCTGCACCACCCAGCTGGGCCCGGCCGGGTACGGCGCGGTCCAGGTCGCCCCGCCCCAGGAGTCGGTCACCCTCGCCTCCACCAGCGACGGTGCCCACCCGTGGTGGGAGGTGTACCAGCCGGTGTCGTACAACATCTCCGGACGGCTGGGCACCCAGGCCGAGTTCACCAGCATGGTCACCGCCTGCCACAACGCCGGCGTCCGGGTCTACGTGGACGCGGTGATCAACCACATGGCCGGCGCGAACAACACCGTGACCACCGGGTACGGCGGCTCGACGTTCAGCCCGACCGGCTACTCCTACCCGGCGGTGCCGTACTCGTACAGCGACTTCCACCACCCGAACGACGGCTACTGCTCCGACAGCGACGGTGTGATCGACGACTACAACAACGCGTCCGAGGTGCAGAACTGCGAGCTGGTCGCACTCTCCGACCTGAAGTCGCAGGACAGTGGCGTCCGTACGAAGATCGCCGGTTACCTGAACAAGCTCGTCGACTGGGGTGTCGACGGTTTCCGGGTGGACGCCGCCAAGCACATGGCCGCCGGCGACCTGTCCGCGATCAAGGGCCAGCTGCACACCACCGTCGAGGGCAAGGCACCGTACTTCGCCCAGGAGGTCATGCCGGGCGGCAGCGGTGACATCGCCGCGTCGGCCTACACCGGCATCGGCGACGTGCTCGGCTTCTCCTACGCGTACGGCCTGAAGACCCAGTTCGCCAACGGCACGCTGTCGAACCTGTCGAGCATCCCGTCGTGGAGCCTTGACGCGTCGAGTGACCTGACCGCCGCCATGGTCACCAACCACGACCTGGAGCGCAACGGCAGCACCCTGCGCTACCAGGACGGCAGCACGTACACCCTGGCGAACTACTTCCTGCTGGCCTACCCGTACGGTCAGCCGTTCCTCTACGACGGTTACTCCTTCTCCACCTCGGCCACCGGCGCCTCGCCCCCGGCCGACTCCAGTGGCTTCGTCACCGACACCAGCTGCGGCAACGGCGCGTGGCAGTGCCTGACCCAGAGCACCGGGGTCAAGGGCATGGTCGCCTGGCGCAACACCACCCAGTCCGCGACCACCGCGGCGAACTGGACGAACACCGCCAGCAACGTGATCGGCTTCAGCCGGGGCTCGCTCGGCTGGTTCGGCGTGAACCGGTCCGGCAGCGCGTCCACCGCGACGTACACCACCGGCCTGGCCGACGGCACCTACTGCGACCGGATCACCGGCGGGGCTTCGACCAGCGGCTGCGCCGGCACGGCGATCACCGTCGCGTCCGGCCGGGCCTCGGTGACCATCCCGGCGAACGGCGCGGTCGCGATCGACGTGAACGCGAAGTCCGGCGCGGGCACCACGTCGCCGACGGCCAGCCCGACCACGAGCCCGACGGTCAGCCCGACCCCGTCGACCAGCCCGACCAGCAGCCCGACGGCGAGCCCGACCAGCAGCACCGGCACGGTCCAGGCGACCTTCAACGTCTACGCCCCGACCACCACCGGCACCAACGTCTACGTGGTCGGCTCGACCACCGCGCTCGGCGCCTGGGACCCGGCGAAGGCGGTCGCCCTGTCGGCGAGCGGCTACCCGGTCTGGACCGGCTCGGTCGCGGTCCCGGCGAGCGGCAGCTTCGAGTACAAGTACCTGAAGAAGGACGCCGCGGGGACCGTCACCTGGGAGAGCAACGCGAACCGCGCGGTCTCCACCGGCACGTCGGCGGTGAGCCTCACCAACAGCTTCAACCTGGCGAACGCCTCGGCCACCACGGTGACCTTCAACGAGTCGGCGACCACCAGCACCGGCACCAACGTCTACCTGGTCGGTTCGATCGCGGCGCTGGGCAGCTGGAACACCGCGGACGCCATCCCGCTGTCGTCCGCGTCCTACCCGACCTGGAGCCGGGCGGTGGCCGTGCCGCAGAGCACCGCCTTCACCTACAAGTACATCAAGAAGGACGCCGCGGGCACGGTGACCTGGGAGTCCGGCAGCAACCGCGCGTACACGACCGGCACCGCCTCGGCGTACACGATCAGCGACACCTGGAAGTAGCGGCGACGTAATACCCGGAGGTCCGTGCCGCGCGGCACGGACCTCCTTCACAATAAGGTCGTTTATCAGGAAAAATCGCCCAGCACTAGAGGGAGAACCTGTGATGCGACACTGGATCACCGCAGCAGCCGCGACTGCCCTGGCCGCCGCGCTGAGCCCCACCCCCGCAACAGCCGCAGCCAAGACCGGCGGCTACGTCGCGCTCGGCGACTCCTACGCGGCCGGCATCGGCGCCGGCTCCTACCGCGGCACCAGCTGCGTGCAAAGCACCGCCGGCTCCTATCCCCAGCTCTGGGCGAAGGCCAACCCCAAGACCACGCTCCGCTTCCGGGCGTGCAGCGGCGCCACCACCGCCTCGGTCCGCAAGAGCCAGCTCGGTTACCTGACCAAGAGCACCCGCTGGGTCACCGTCACGGCGGGCGGCAACGACGCGGGGTTCGCCGCCACCCTGCAGACCTGCTACCTCGGGGCCGACGCCGACTGTGCCGCCGCGACCCAGCGCAGCACCACCACGATCACGTCCACCCTGCCGAAGGCCCTGGACACGCTCTACTCCGCGATCCGCACGAGGGCACCGAAAGCCAAGGTCTACGTGGTCGGCTACCCCTACCTGGTCACCACCGGCGCCGCCGCGGACTGCTCGTTCAGCGCCGGCCGCCGCACCATGCTGAACGCCGCCTCGGACGCGCTCGCCCAGGTCGTCAAGCAGCGCGCCGCGAAACAGAAGGGATTCGTCTTCATCGACGGGCGCCCGATCTTTTCCGGACACGAGGTGTGCACCGGCAGCCCGTGGATCCACGGCGTCGCAAGCAACCTGGCCGAGTCGTTCCACCCGACGGCCGCCGGGCACCAGGCGTACGCGAAGGCCCTCCGGAAGCGGACCACCTGACGCCGCCCCGCAAGATCCCCCCGGAGCCGCCTGCGTCAGACTTGCGGTCGTGACCACCAGCCCGACCCCTCCGCGGCGCCGGGACGCGGCACGCACCCGGCAGCTCCTGCTCGACGTCGCCCGGCGGCGCTTCGCGACAGCCGGATACGCGGAGACCACTGTCCGTCACATCTCCGACGAGGCGGGCGTCAACGTCGCACTGATCAGCCGCTACTTCGTCAACAAGGAAGGCCTGTTCGAGGCGGCGCTCAAGGCGGGCTTCGCGGAGCTGCGGGCGGCCGCCGGCGACGTCACTCCGGGTGAGGTTCCGGAGACCATCGTTCACCAGGTGATCGGCCAGAGCACCGGCGCCGGGCCGAGCAACAGCCTGCTGCTGATCCTGCGGTCGTCCGGCGACGAGCGTGCCGACCAGATCCGGCTGCGTTTCCTGCACCTGTTCGCCGAGAAACTCGCCAAGGCCGCACTGTTGCAGGGCGGCGATCCGGACATCCTGCGGGCGCAGATCCTGCTCTCCACCGCCATCGGACTGACCCTGATGCGCGCCGCCCACCTCGAGCCGCTCGCCTCCGCCTCCGCGGAAGACCTGACCGCACCGATCCGCGAGATCGTCGAGGTCCTGATCAGAAAAAACCATTCATAGTACGAAGGTGGAGCGCCCGTCCGCAGGCTACGAGCCGAGTCCCTGGTGGTCTCGCGCGACGCCGCGGCCCGCTCCGGCCGCGGCGCGGCGCCGGGTCCCGGCTGTGCCTCAGGGGTGTCTCCGCGGCGCGGAGACACCCCTGAGAGCCAGCCGACCACCGGGAGCGCGGCCGGGCCGGCAGTGGCGCGGTCTGGCGCGAGACCATCAGTGAGCGTGGCTCGTAGCCTACGGACGGGCGCTCGCTATTCGTACAATATGGGGTTTATGAGACCCGCAGCGGAACCACCTCCGGTGCGCCCAGGCGGGCCGCGTCAGCGGTCTCGTCGTCCTGCTGTTCCTGGGACGCGCGTTCGGCCTCGACCCGCAGCCGGTAGTTCTCCACCTCGCGGTCGATCTGGTCCTTGGTCCAGCCGAGGACCCGGCCCATCAGCTCGGCGGCCTCCGCGGCCGACGACGTGCCCCGGTCGAACGTCTCGATCGAGATCCGGGTCCGGCGGGTGAGCACGTCGACCAGGTGCCGGGCGCCCTCGGCCGCGGCCGCGTAGACGACCTCGGCCCGCAGATAGTCCTCGGCGCCGGACAGCGGCCGGGACAGCGTCGGATCCTCTTTGATCAGATCGAGGAGTTCCCTGGTCAGCGAGCCGTAGCGGCCGAGGAGATGCTCGACCCGGGCGACGTGCAGCCCGGACTCCGCGGCGATCAGGCCGCGCCGGTTCCACAGGGCCGGGAAGCCCTCGGCGCCGATCAGCGGCACCTTGTCGGTGCAGCAGCGCGGCACCGAGCGGTTCAGATTGAACACGCACGCGTCGACCGCGTCCCGGGCCATCACCCGATATGTCGTGTACTTTCCGCCGGCCACCACCACCAGGCCGGGCACCGGGCTGCCGACCATGTGCTCGCGGGACAGCTTCGACGTCGACTCCGACTCGCCGGAGAGCAGCGGGCGCAGTCCGGCGTAGACACCCTGCACGTCGGCGCGTTCCAGCGGCGTCGACAGCACCTTGTTGACCTCGGTGAGCAGGTAGTCGATGTCCTTGGCGGACGCGGCCGGGTGCGCCTTGTCCAGGTTCCAGTCGGTGTCGGTGGTGCCGACGATCCAGTGCCGGCCCCACGGGATCACGAACAGCACGCTCGTCGCGGTCCGTAGGATCAGCCCGGTCGACGACTGGATCCGATCACGCGGCACCACCAGGTGGATGCCCTTGGACGCGCGGACGTGGAACTGCCCGCGCTCGCCGACCAGCGACTGGGTCTCGTCGGTCCACACCCCGGACGCGTTGATCACCTGCTGGGCGCGGATCTCGAAGGTCCGGTCGTGTTCCAGGTCGCGGACCCGGACCCCGGTGACCCGTTCGCCCTCCCGCAGGAAGCCCACCACCTCGACCCGGTTCGCGACGTGCGCGCCGTACGCGGCCGCGGTCCGGGCCAGGAACATCGTGTGCCGGGCGTCGTCGAGCTGCGCGTCGTAGTACTGCAGCGCGCCGACCAGCGACTCCTTGCGCAGCGCCGGGCAGGCCCGGAGCGCACCCCGGCGGGTCAGGTGCCGGTGGTGCGGCAGGGCACCGGACATCGCCATGGTGTCGTAGAGCGTGACGCCCGCACCGGCGTAGAGCCGCTCCCACCCGCGGTGCTTGAGCGGGTAGAGGAACCGCACCGGCCGGGCCAGGTGCGGTGCCAGCCGGGAGAGGATCAGCCCCCGTTCCCGCAGCGCCTCCCGGACCAGTCCGAAATCGAGCATCTCCAGGTAGCGCAGACCGCCGTGGATCAGCTTGCTGGACCGGCTGGAGGTGCCCGAGGCGAAGTCGCGCGCCTCGACGAGCCCCACGGAGAGTCCCCGTGTGACCGCGTCGAGCGCGCAACCCGCACCGACCACTCCCCCACCGATCACCAGCACGTCGACCTCGGTCGCCTCGAGCGCGGCCAGGGCGGCGTCCCGCTGGGACGGAGAGAGTGCTGTCATGTCAGTCCACGTCCACCCAGTCGAGGGTCCGCTGCACCGCCTTCTTCCAGCGGCCGTAACCCTGTTCGCGCTGGTCGGACGACCAGCTCGGCTGCCAGCGCTGCGACTCGTTCCAGTTCTCCCGCAGCTCGTCGGTGTTCTTCCAGAAGCCGACCGCGAGCCCGGCCGCGTACGCCGCGCCGAGCGCCGTGGTCTCCGCGACCACCGGCCGGCTGACCGGCACACCCAGCACGTCGGCCTGGATCTGCATGCAGAGGTTGTTGACGGTGATCCCGCCGTCGACCTTCAGCACGTCCAGGGTGACCCCGGAGTCCTGTGCCATCGCGTCGACCACGTCCCGGGTCTGGTAGCAGATCGACTCGAGGGTGGCCCGGGCGATGTGCGCGTCGGTGTTGAACCGGGACAGCCCGACGATCGCGCCCCGCGCGTCGGAACGCCAGTACGGCGCGAACAGCCCGGAGAACGCCGGCACGAAGTACACGCCACCGCTGTCCGGCACCTGCGCGGCCAGCGACTCGCTCTGATCGGCCGAGCTGATGATGTGCAGCTGATCCCGCAGCCACTGCACGGCCGAGCCGGTGACCGCGATCGAGCCCTCCAGGGCGTAGACCGGTGCGGCGTCGCCGAACTTGTAGCAGACCGTGGTGAGCAGCCCGTTCTCCGAGCGGACCAGGTTGGTGCCGGTGTTCAGCAGCATGAAGTTGCCGGTGCCGTAGGTGTTCTTGGCCTCGCCGGGGCTGAAGCAGACCTGGCCGACCGTGGCGGCCTGCTGGTCGCCGAGGTCACCGGTGAGCGGGACGTCGCCGCCGAGCGGGCCGTCGACGTGCGCGACGCCGTAGGTGTTCGGGTCCGACGACGGGCGGATCTCGGGCAGCATCCGCCGCGGGATGTTGAAGAACGACAGGAGTTCGTCGTCCCAGTCGAGGGTCTCCAGGTTCATCAGCATGGTCCGGCTGGCGTTCGTCACGTCGGTGACGTGGTTGCCGCCGTTGATGCCGCCGGTGATGTTCCACAGCAGCCAGCTGTCCGTGTTGCCGAACAGCGCGTCGCCGCGCTCGGCCGCCTCCCGGACCCCGTCGACGTTCTCCAGGATCCACTGGATCTTGCCGCCGGAGAAGTACGTCGCCGGGGGCAGGCCGGCCTTGCGCCGGATCACGTCGCCGCGGCCGTCCCGGTCCAGCGCCGAGGCGATCCGGTCGGTGCGGGTGTCCTGCCAGACGATCGCGTTGTAATAGGGCCGGCCCGTGCGCCGGTCCCACACGACAGTGGTCTCCCGCTGATTCGTGATGCCGACCGCGGCCAGGTCGCTCGCGCTGAGATTCGCCTTCTGCATCGCGCTGCGCACCACCGCCCCGGTGCGCTCCCAGATCTCGATCGGGTTGTGCTCGACCCAGCCGGCCCGTGGCAGGATCTGCTCGTGTTCGAGCTGGTGGCGGGCCACCTCGTTGCCACCATGGTCGAAGATCATGAAACGGGTGCTGGTCGTGCCCTGGTCCACGGCTCCGACGAAGTCAGCCACGGTTAGCCTCCACATTCTCCGCGCTTTCGCGCGCCGTCGGGATCTCGCCGACCTCCTGGGGCTCGGCCGACGGCAGGTGTCGTCCGATCAGAGTCTGGTACAGACCGGCGCCGAGAACACCACCGATGATCGGCGCCACGATCGGTATCCAGAAGTAGAGATATCCTGTCTGATCGCGGAACGCGCCCCCGTAGCCGGTGAGGAAACTCGCCAGCCGGGGCCCGAAGTCACGGGCCGGGTTGATCGCGTATCCCGCGTTGGTGCCCCACGCCATGCCGATCGCGACGACCAGCAGGCCGATCACGACCGGGCCCAGGTTGGCGGCCGGCGCGGTGTTGGCCATGTCGGTCAGGGCCAGGATCACGAAGAGCAGGATCGCCGTACCGATGATCTGGTCGCGGAACGCGCCCCACTCACCGACCGGCAGGGTGCCGTTGCCCGGCAGCGTCGAGAAGACGCCCTGGGTCTTGATGGTCAGGCCGGGGTCCGCGGCGTGCAGGACCTCGGTGTAGTTCCAGCGCACCAGCAGCGCGGCGACGAACGCGCCGAGGAACTGGGCGAGCGAGTAGGGCAGGACCTTCCGCCAGGAGAAGCCCTTGAAGACGGCGAGCGCGATGGTCACCGCCGGGTTGAGGTGGGCGCCGCTGATCCGCGCCGCCACGTAGACGCCGAGGGTGACACCCAGGCCCCAAGCCCAGGCGATGCTGTCGTGATCGCCGATGCCACCGGCGACGACCTGCGCCACCACGCCCACACCGAACAGGATCAGAATCAGCGTGCCGGCGAACTCTGCCGCGAGTTCACCGACCAGTCCAGGAACTTTGAATCGTGCGGCCATGCTCCCTCCCTGCTTCCTGCATTGATGCCCTGGACGCTAGGAAGACCGGCAGCCGGTAGCAACGAACAGCGGTCGGCATTGTCGAACATCAATCACGGCGCGTCGTAGCGCGACCGCATAGAGTGCGAAACATGCCGGGAACAGTGCAGTCCATCGAGCGAGCGGCCGCGATCCTGCGGATGCTGGCCGGCGGGCCGGGCCGGCTCGGACTCAGTGAGATCGCTCGATCTCTCGACCTGGCGAAAGGCACCACCCACGGGATCCTGCGCACGCTGCAGGGCGTCGGCTTCGTCGAGCAGGACCGCACCTCCGGGCAGTACCAGCTCGGCGCGGCCCTGCTGCACCTGGGCACCAGCTATCTGGACATCAACGAGCTGCGGTCCCGCTCGATCAACTGGGCGGATCCGCTGGCCGTGCGCAGCGGGGAGGCGGTCCGGATCGGCACCGTACTGGAGGGGCAGGTGCTGATCGTGCACCACGTGTTCCGGCCGGACGACACGTTCCAGACCCTCGATGTGGGGTCTCTGCTGCCGTTGCACGCGACGGCGTTGGGAAAGGTGCTGCTCGCGTATCGAGCCGGCGCCCTTAAAACAGACTTGTCGGCATATACCAGGAAAACTCTTCACCGGAACGCCCTCACCAAGGCGCTGGAGTCCATCCGGGAGAACGGCTGGGCCGCTGACGTCGAGGAACTCACCCTCGGCCAGGCCGCCGTCGCCGCGCCGATCCGCGGCTACGGCGGACTCGTGATCGGCGCGATCGGCGTCTCCGGTCCGGTGGAACGGATCTGCGACAGCCGCTACGCACCACGCCCGCACCTGGTCACCAGCGTGCGGGACGCGGCCCGGGCGATCTCCCGCGAAATGGGAGCGGCCCGGCGATAACAAGGGGGGATCCACCATGTCCGAGCGCTACGTGGTCGCGATCGACCAGGGCACCACCTCGACGCGATGCATCGTGTTCGACCGGCGCGGGCAGTTGGTCTCCCTGGCCCAGCAGGAGCACAAACAGCACTTCCCGAAGCCCGGCTGGGTGGAGCACGACGCCATGGAGATCTGGCGCAACGTGGAACGCCTCGCGCCGCTGGCACTGCGCCGGGCCGGTGCCGGCATCGAGCAGGTGGCCGCGCTCGGCATCGCCAACCAGCGGGAGACCACGGTGATCTGGGACCGGAGGACCGGCGTCCCGATCGGCCGGGCGATCATCTGGCAGGACACCCGGACCGACGCGCTGGTCCACGAGCTCGCCGAGCGGCCGGGCGCCAAGGAGCTCGAGGACCGGTCCGGGCTGCCGCTCGCGACGTACTTCTCCGGCCCGCGGCTGCGCTGGATGCTCGACCACACGCCGGGGCTGCAGGCGCGCGCGGAACGCGGCGAGGTGCTCTGCGGCACCATGGAGACCTGGCTGATCTGGAACCTGACCCGCGGCGCGCACGTCACCGACGTGACGAACGCGAGCCGGACCATGCTGCTCGACGTGCGCACCCTGGACTGGTCGCCCGACGCGCTCGACTTCTTCGGGATACCCCGCGCGATGTTGCCGGAGGTCCGGGCGTCGATCGGCGCGTTCGGCACCGCGTGTGAGGCATTCCCGGGGGTACGGATCGGAGCCGCCCTGGGTGATCAACAGGCGGCACTGTTCGGTCAGACCTGCTTCACCCCGGGTGAGGCGAAATGCACGTACGGCACCGGCAGTTTCCTGCTGCTCAACACCGGCACCGAGCTGGTCCAGCCGGCACACGGCCTGCTCAGCACGGTCGCCTACCAGGTGGCCGGCTCACCCGCCTGCTACGCCCTGGAGGGGTCGATCGCGATCACCGGCTCGCTGGTCCAGTGGTTCCGTGACCAGCTCGGGCTGATCTCCAGCGCCCCGGAGATCGAGACCCTGGCCCGGACCGTTACCGACAACGGCGGCTGTTACATCGTGCCGGCGTTCTCCGGGCTGTACGCACCGCACTGGCGTTCCGAGGCCCGGGGCGTGATCGTCGGGTTGACGTCGTACATCACCAAGGGGCACCTGGCCCGCGCGGTCCTGGAGGCGTCCGCCTGGCAGACCCGCGAGGTGGTCGACGCGATGAACGCCACCTCCGGCCTGACGCTCAAGAACCTCAAGGTGGACGGCGGGATGACCTCGGACAACCTGCTCATGCAGATGATCGCCGACGTGCTGGACGTGCCGGTGGTCCGGCCCCTGGCGGTGGAGACGGTGTCGCTGGGCGCGGCCTACGCGGCCGGGCTCGCCGTCGGATACTGGCCGGACCTGGACGGCCTGCGCCAGAACTGGCACATCGCCGGGCAGTGGCTGCCGGCGATGGACCCGTCCCTGCGCGACACGGAATATGCCAACTGGCGGCGGGCCGTGGAGCGCACCTTCGACTGGATCCAGCCAGGTTAAAAAGCCGGTGCGGCGGCCCGGAGTCCCAGGCAGTGGCCGCAACGCAGCAGCTGCTTGCGGGGCTTGACCGGAAAGAGCGGCACGAAGAACAGGGTGAATTTCGTGGTGCGCAGCAGCCGGGCCTGCGGCGCGTTCCACCCGCACATCTCGCAGGTCATGACCCGGTTGTCGACCAGCTCATCACGGGTGCGCAGACCGAACAGCAGGAAGAACATGCCCCCAGCGTGACACCCCCGCGCCAGGCGTACCGGCACTACCCTGACCGGCATGCGCCTGCCGGAGGTCGAGGAGTTCGGGACGCGGCTGTCCGCCGCCGGCTGGGTCACCGATCTGCTGGTCGCCGGGTCTCTGGCGACCGGCGACTGGATCCGCGGCGTCAGCGACCTCGACCTGGTCGCGATCGTCGACGCGACGCCGGACCCGGCCCGGATCCGCGAGGCGCACGCCGGCGTCGACCCGAGCCTGAACCTCGGCTGCGTCTACGTCACCGCCGACCAGCTGCCCGACCTCGGCGCCGAGCACCCGACCTGGACGCACGGCCTGCTGGTGCGGCGCATCCTCTCCGGCGTCACCCGCGCCGAGCTGGTCCGGCACGGCTACCCGGTGTTCGGCCGGGAGCCGGCCGACCTGCTGCCCCCGATGACCGAAAACGACATCCGAGCGGCCGCCCGCGCCGAACTCACCGGCTACTGGGCCTGGGCCGCCCGCCGCCCCCGGCTCTTCCTCGACCCGGTCCTCGCCGACCTGGCACTGACGTCGATGGCCCGCGGCCGGCACGCGCTCGCACACGGCACCCTGCTCACCAAGTCCCGCGCCGTCGACCGGGCCGCCGCCCCGCCCTGGCTGATCGCCCAGCTCCGGTCCCGCCGCCAGGGCACACCGGCACCGTCACCACGCCTGCGCACCGCCTGGCTCGCCTGGCGCGACACGACCCGCACCGTGCGCACCGCCCGCACCGCTCACGGTCCGCGGCCCGGCGCGG
Organism: Actinoplanes palleronii; assembly: GCF_016862315.1. Lineage (GTDB taxonomy): Bacteria > Actinomycetota > Actinomycetes > Mycobacteriales > Micromonosporaceae > Actinoplanes > Actinoplanes palleronii. The sequence continues at coordinate 75,581 of NZ_BOMS01000005.1, forward strand.
GCTGATCCCGGGGTTCCGGTCACCCCCGATTAGGTACGCGGGAAAGCGCGCCTGATCCGGTCACACCTGGCCGGGAACCGCCGGCTGCGGCGTCGCGCCGTAGCTCGCCCAGGCGGCCTTGCCCAGCCAGGACGCCACCGCCAGCAGACCGAAAAGGGTCATCGGACGGATCGCCACGGCGGCGAACGCCTCCCAGGGCAGCACCGGCAACACCGGCAGGACCAGCGCGCCGACGTCGTATCCCAGCGCCCACAGCACGAACAGGCTGTTCAGCGTCAGCATCCCGAACCCCGCCGCACCCCGGATCCCGAGCCCGATCCGCACCCGGAACGACAGCCACCAGCCCAGCACCGCCCCGCCCGCGCCGAACAGCACCGCCAGGATCATCGCGAGCACCGGCTGGCCGCGCTCCACCCACACCCCGACCTGCTCACCGTGGCCGGCGGCGGTCACCCGCATCACCCAGTCCCCGCGCGCCGCCGTCACCTGGCCGCCACCGGCCTCGCCGACCTCCCAGCCGGCCGCCGTGAGCCGGTCCACGACCGGGTCGATGGTGGTCAGCGGAAGCTCGGCCGAGACGTATCCGGCGTTCCACTCCTCCGAGCCGCCGATCAGGGAGTAGTCCTCCTCGAACCCGTACAGCGGGCCGGAGAGATGCTCGGTCCGCTCCACCACCCCGAGCGGCCGGCTGGGCAGCACCACCTCGGCGATCGCCCGTACCTCGCTGTCGGTCGGCAGGTCACCGGCGGTCTGCCAGCCCAGCCACGAGCCCAGCATGATCGCCACGGCCGCCGTGTTGACGGCGATCCACGCGGCACGAGCGGTCGGCTGCCATCTTGCACGAGTCACAGCGCGGCACCCTCCCAGCCAAGGTCCACATTGTCAAAAGTCGTGTGCCGCCGGTCACCGGGTGGAATCGGCGGGCGGTGGGGTGGGTTCGCGCTGATATGACGACGATCGGACTCATCGGCAGTGGCAACATCGGCAGCACCGTGGCGCGGCTGGCCGTGGCCGCCGGGTATGACGTGGTGCTGAGCAACTCGCGCGGGCCGGAGACCCTGGCCGGCCTGGTCGCCGAGCTCGGGCCGAAGGCCAGCGCCGGCACCTCCGCCGAGGCGGCCGCGGCCGCCGACCTCGTGGTGGTCACCGTGCCGCTGAAGGCCGCACAGGACATCCCGGCCGAGCCCCTCGCGGGCAAGGTGCTGATCGACACGAACAACTACTACCCGGAGCGCGACGGCCGGATCGACGCGCTGGAGGACGGCTCGACCACGACCGGCGAGCTGGTCCAGCGGCACTTCGCCGGGTCCCGGGTGGTCAAGGCGTTCAACAACATCTGGTTCGAGCACCTGGCCGGGCTGTCCCGCCCGGCGGGCAGCGCGGACCGCTCCGCACTGCCGGTCGCCGGTGACGACGCCGCGGCGAAGCTGCTGGTCACCGAGTTCCTCGACAGGATCGGGTACGACACCGTCGACGTCGGCCCGCTCGCCGAGAACTGGCGCACCCAGCGGGACACCCCGGTCTACGTGACCCCGTACGGCCCGTACGGCCAGGCCGGCACCGGGGCGGGCACGGAGGTCGTCCGCGAGCGGGTGGCCGAGGCGAAGCGCTGACCCACCGCGGGCGCCGATAATCACCGGAGATCGGGGAAGTCGACCCTATTCGGGGAATTCCTGGAGCCGGAAGAGCGTGCGAAACTGTCCGCCGGATCGCCGCTCTTCCGCCGAAGGACAGAAATGCGAAAGCGTTTCATCGTCACCGCCGTCGCCGTTCTTCCGCTCGCCGGAATCGGCACGGCCTATGCGATGACCGACAGCCACGGATCACCCACGCCACCGGCGGCCGGGGTGGTGGTGACGTCGGCGCCGCCGTCCACGGCCGTTCCGGTCCGCCCGGGCCCGGACCCGAGCCGGTCCGCGCCGGCGACCGCCACGACGGTCGCGCCCCGCCGGTCGGCCACCACGCGACCGGCGCCGAAGCCGTCGGCCAGCGCGCCGGTGACCGGGCACCCGCCGTACCGGCCGCCGATCACCGGGCAGCCGTTGCGGCCGACCGGGCCGGTCTCGCCGCCGCCACCGCTGGTCACCGTCCCGCCCGATGACGACGACGAGCAGGAGCAGGACCAGGGCGAACCCGGACAGCAAGCGGCCCGCGACCGGCACTCCGATCGCGGGCCTGATGATCAAAAACGGGCGCGCGTCAGAAGTTGACCGCGACGCCGGCCGCCTTGCACGCGGCGGTGAAGTCGGTGCCGGCCTTCTCGAAGCCCGGCTCGGCGGCGGCGGTGATCGGGTCGGCGGCCGCCGCTGCCTTGGCGGCCTCGTCGGCGACGGCCTTCGCGGACACGGCGACCTTGCTGGTGACCACGCTGCCGAGCGCGGTCGTCACCTGCTTGTTGAAGTCGGCCAGGATCGCCTTGGCGTCGGCCGGCGCGATGGTGCCGGAGTTCGCCGACATCAGGGTGACGATGGCCTTCTTCATCGCCTCACCGGCCGTGTTGGTGGCGGTGCACAGCTCCTTGTCAGCGACGCCGGCGGCCTGGTTGCCGCCCGCGTCGGGGTTGCTCTCCGGGTCGAGCACCGGCGCGGAGGACGGCGCCGCCGACGGGGCGATCGCGGCGGCACTGGTGGGGGTGGCGGCGCCGGCCTCGGTCTTGTCATCGTCGGAACAGGCCGCGAGGCTGAGCATGGCGGCGGTGAACAGGACAGCGGAAGTAATCCGGGTACGCATCACCGCGCGTACGCTAATCGATGCCAAATGTAAGATCAAATCCGTTTCCGTCCCACCGCAGCTCGCTGACCTGGGAAAATGCGCTCACTCTTGCTGTGAAGTTCCTGTGACAGGGCACCGCACGGTCAGCGGAACTCGTCGTTCGTGACGTATCGACCGGTCGGTGGGGTCACGGTGCTCCGGTTCGCGCCGGACTCCCAGGTCACCGACCCGTCCGGGTTCTTGATCAGGTACTTGAACTCGACAGCGGTGTTCGGCGGCAGGCTGACGTTCCCGGACCAGATCGGATAGCCGCCCGCCGAGAGCGGCACCGCTTTCGCCGGATCCCACCCGCCCAGAATCGCGAGATTGCCGGCCACAAAGACATTCTGTCCCCACACCGTTTCCCGCCGGACATTGAATGTTCCCGCGATCCGATCGGCCGCACCCGGATGGAAGGTGACCCCAAAACCTTCGATCAAAGACGTTTTTCCGTACGAATAAGCCAGTCCGATCGTCCCGTCCCCGTTCTCGACCCCGATCGTGGCGCTGTTCCCACCGGCGCGCGCCCCGGCGAGATCCTTGTACCGGCACGTCACCCGCCCGTCCGCGTGCAGGATCGCGCTGATCGACAACCGCTGGCCCTCGTCGCCGAAGAAGCGTACGTTGCGCCACTCCACCACGAAGGTGTCCGCGTCCGCGGCGGTGTAGACGCCCGCCGCGGCGTCCACGTAGAGGTCGTCCCAGAACGGGTAGAGCGCGTCGTTCGGCACGGCCGTGTCCGGCAGGTCGGTGTTGCCGTACGCGTAGGTCGCCTGACCGAACCCGATCACTCCGTTGGTACTCACCCACGCGTGGTCGTGACCGGTCCCGTACAGCGGCATCGCGAACGGCAGCGCCACCTCGGCCGCTCCGTCGTCACCACTCAGGTCGAGCCGCGTGACGCCGGCCCGGTACGGCTCCTCGGCGGGCGTGCAGTCGTACCCAAAAGCGTCCTTGACCTGGCTCAACGCGACGTCGGCCGTGACGTTCCCGCGGACCGTGACGGATCGGCTCGTGGCGGCGGCGCAGCCGCCCAGCGGGACCACCGTGAGCTGGTAGTCGCCGTGCGGCGCGGCCAGCCGGTAGACGCCGTCGGCACCGGTGGTGACCGAAACCGGCGTGCCCGCGAGCGTGACCGTGGCACCCGCCGCCGGATCACCGCCGACGCTGACCACGCCGCTGACGATGCCGGACGCGCTCGCGCTCAGCGACACGTCGACCCGCGCCGAACCGTTGTCGGAAACGGACACGTCGGCTTCGTAGGTGTCGTACCCGAAAGCCGTGACCCGCACGTGGTAGCCACCCGCAGGCAGCCGGCCGAACCGGTAGGTGCCGTCCGCCGCACTTGTCGCGCTCCGCGACGCCGGGCCGGTGACGGTGACCGTCGCGCCCCCGATCGCGCTGCCCGCGCCGGTGATCGTCCCGCTGAGCGAGCCGGCCGGACTCGTCGCCAGGCTGACCGCGGCGTAGGCGTCCAGCCGCCCCTGCCCGAACACGTTGTTGTCGGTCTCGGTGCCGCCGCACGACGTGTCCCCGGCATCAATGGCGGTCACGTCCAGGATCTCCCGGGTGGCGGCCACATCCCGGCGCAGCGCCGGCGCGGCCGCCCAGATCAGCGCGACGGTCGCCGCGGTGTGCGGCGAGGCCATCGACGTCCCGCTGTACGAGGCGTAGCCGCCACCGGGCACGCTGGAGCGGACGTCGACGCCGGGCGCGGCGAGGTCCGGCTTGATCGCGCCGTCCTGACCGGTGCCGCGGCTGGAGAACCCGGCGATCGCGCCGTTCACGTCGAACGCCCCGGACGCATAGACGTCGGTGTAGGACCCCGGCGTGCTGGCGGTGGCACAGCCCGGCCCGGAGTTGCCGTTGGAGAACGCCGGAAAGATGCCGGCCGCCACCCAGGCGCGGACCACGTCGGCGTACCACGGGTCGAAGCCGGACGCGCCGCCCCACGAGTTGTTCACGATGTCCGGCGCCAGGTCGGGCCGCGGGTTGGCGCCGTTGCGGTCGGTCGGCGCCACGATCCACTGCCCGGCGGCTAGCAACGCGGACGCGGAGCAGGACATGGTCTCGCAGCCCTTCGCGGCGATCCAGGTCGCGCCCGGGGCGACACCGATGCCGTCCGCGCCGACCATGGTGCCCATGGTGTGCGTGCCGTGGCCGGCGTTGTCACACGGGTTGCCGTCCGGGCAGGTGTGCGCGGGGTCGTACCAGTTGTAGTCGTGCTGGTAGGTGCCGTCGGCCTGGCGTCCGCGGTAGGCGGCGGCGAGGGCTGGGTGGTCGTACTGGACGCCGGTGTCCACGTTGGCGACCACGATGCCCCGCCCGGTGTCGTTCTTCTCCGACCAGACCCGGGGCGCGTTGATCCGGTCGATGTTCCACTCGTTGCCCTGCACGACGGCCTGCGCGCCACCGGCGACCAGGGCGGGCATGGTGACCGGGGTGTCCGGCACGATCTCCTTGACCTCGGCCCGGGCGGCGATCTCGCGCAGCAGGCCGGCATCCCCGGTGACCTTGACGGTGTCGGCGATCCAGAACGTCTCGAAGGTCGCTTTACGCTTCGTGAGCAGGGTGCGCAGGCCGGCCTGGTGCGCGGCAGCCTCGGCGCGGGCGGTCCGCAGGACGGCGGTGGCACGGGCAGCCTTGGTGGTGGCCGTGCGGGCGGCACTCAGATCGATCCTGTCCCGGAGCAGCACCCAGAACGTGCTGTCCCCGCCGTCCGCGACCGCGGCCCGGACGGCCGGATCCACAGTGGCGGGCGCGGTCGGCGCGGCTGCGGCGGGCGGTGCGGTGAGTGTCAGGCCGGCCAGGGTGATGGCCGTGCCGAGGGCGGCAGCGTGCCGCCATCGGTGGTGGCTGTGTCGTGTCATCGCGTCTCCCCCAGAAAGAGCTCGGACAGGCATTGCGGGGGAACGCTATTGAGGCAGCCCTATGCATGCAAGTTCTTGCAGCTCTTGCAGATTGTTTCACACGCGTGACGAATAGCCGTCGATCCGCTGACGTCCCGGTAAATCCGCAGTCCAGATGCGGGTCTCTATCACCCGCAGCACAGATGGAGCAAATTGTCGGCGCCCATTCATGTGATGGAAAGAACGTCACTTGTTGCCAATGTTTCACATTCTTTCATCGTTTCGTCACGACCCCCGAAAGAGCCTCGTGATCGTCAACAGACGAGCACGAGCCCGGCCGAGGGCCGAGCAGCCGGGTTGCGGGACGAGCGGCCAGGCGGCCGGGTTGCGGGACGAGCGGCCAGACGGCCGGGTTGCGGGTTGCGAGTGGTCGGGGTTGGTCGCCAGGCGGCGCAGGCGGCGGTCGCGGATCATCACGCCGGCCCCGGCCCGCACTGGGAACGGTCACCCCAAGCACCAGGCGGCCCGCCGGTTGCGGCGCGCAGCGCGGCCCAGGCTCGCCGGCTGGCGCTGAGGGGTGCCTCAAGGCCACCGAGACACCCCTCAGCACCAGCCGAGCACCGCGACCCGGCATCGGCTGGCGCTGACGGCCGCCTCAAGGCCGCTGAGACGACCGTGAGCGCCAGCCGGGGTTCGGGAGCTGGTGCTCAGGGGTGCCTCTAGGCCGTTGAGACACCCCTGAGCGCCAGCCGGGTTTCGTGGGTGAGGGGGCTAGGGGTGGGTGAGGGTTAGGCGGGCGGTGGCTCGCTGCTTGAGGGCGAAGCCTCGCTGGGCGGCGTTGCGGAGGTGGGCCACCAGGGGCCAGCGGGACTGGCGGGCCCAGGGGACGGCGACCTCGGTGGTGCCGTATTTCGCCTTGTAGGAGTTGCCGCCGACGAAGTCGAACTCGGTGACGCCGCGGGCTTTCGCGGCGCGCAGCGCGTGCCAGATCAGGGCCTCGTTGGGGCGCAGGTGCTGGTGCTCGCGGTAGCTGGCGCCGCCCCAGAAGTACATGGTGCGGTGGTACCAGGGCAGCACCGCGGTGGCGATGCAGCGGCCGTCGGCGTCGCGGGCGCGCAGCAGGGTTATCCGGCCGGCCGGACCGAGGTGTCGGATCAATGACCGGACGCGCTCCACGGAATAGGTCGGAACGAGATTCTGTTTGGCGAAAACGTCGCGTAATTGATCGTAGAATTCGTCGGCGAAAACCGGATCCGGGTCGGCCTCTTCGATGATCACTCCGGACTTGGCGGCCTTGCGGACATTACGGCGGCAGGCACTGGCCATCGCGCCGAAGAGCGCATCCTCGTCGGGGCTCAGGTCGATCACCGCGGTGGGCGCGGCGTCCCAGCGCAGGCCCAGGCCGGCCACGTCGGCCTCGGTGGCGCCGCGGTCGCGCACCTCGAGGTGGGCACAGCCGAGTTCGCCGAACGCGAACCCGGGCAGCGCGCGCAGCGCCTCCCGTCGGGACACCCCCGGGAGCAGGTTGAAGCCCAGGTAGGACGTGGTCCAGCCGGCCATCGGGCTGCCCAGCACGCGCAGGCCGTAGTGCCGGGTGAGCAGGCCGGTGAAGTGCCCGACGGTGGCCGAACCGTCCCTGACGGTGGCCAGCACCGGCTCGGCGTGCCGGCTCTCGGCCACGAACGCGAGCCACTCGGGCGTGTGGAAGATGAGGCGGTCCGGGTAGGTGGCGCGGTCGGCGTGGAGGGCGGCAGCCGGCTCCACCCGTTGCAGTCGAAGCATCCGTACGCCCCGATCGAATTAGGTGTCGAAGTCGGATGGTGCCCCGCCGTACGGTCATTCCGCAAGGCCCGTTCGTACCATTCGGGAATTGACGTGAATCATCCTCGCGTTCGGGGTGACAATTGCTACTGCCGCGCACCGCTATCCATTTGCCATCGTGAGGACATGGAGCCGCCGACGGCGATCAAGCGACGTCTGAACGAACTGGGCATCCGGAGCCGGCTGCGCGCCCATCCACGGACGCAGGGCCGGGTGCTCGCCCCGGCCGGACTGTTGCGCCGCCTGCCCAGCACACCGGGCCTCTACTTTCCCTTCTACCACGACGTGCCGGCGGAATACGCCGGTGACCTGAGCCGGCACCTGCGCGCCCTGCGCCGGCTGGGCCCGATGGTCAGCTGGGGCGAGGCCCTCCAGGTGCTGGCCGGCACCCGCGCGCTGACCGGGCCGATGTTCTGCCTCTCCTTCGACGACGGGCACCCGACCTGGCGCGACGTGGTGGCGCCGCTGCTGCGCGAGCTGGCCGTCCCGGCCACCTTCTTCCTCACCACCGGGCTGGTCGGCCGGCCCGGCAACCTGACCTGGCCGGACTGCCGCGAGATCCAGGACGCCGGGTTCTCGTTCGGCTCGCACACGATCAGCCACACCCGGCTGGCCGATCAGGACGACGTCGAGGCCCGCCGCGAGATCGCCGACTCGAAGAAGGAGATCGAGGACGAGCTCGGGACCGAGGTGCGTGACTTCGCCGCGCCGTACGGGCATCCGGCGGTCGACTTCGGTGAGCGGGACGTGCGGCTCGCCGAGGAGGCCGGCTACCGCAGTTTCGCCTCCACGCTGCGCCCGGCCATGCATCCCGGCGACTCCCCGATGTGGATCTGCCGGCAGGGGCTGCACCCGGCCTGGCCGATCATGGCGGTCAGGACCCGGGTCCATGACTGAGCCGCGGATCTACCTCTCCCCGCCGCACGTCACCGACGTCGAGCGCAAGCTGCTGCTGGAGGCGTTCGACTCGAACTGGGTGGCGCCGGTCGGCCCGGACCTGAACGCGTTCGAGGCCGCCTGCGCCGAGCTGGTCGGCGTCCGGCACGCGGTGGCGCTCAGCAGCGGCACCGCGGCGCTGCACCTGGCCCTGATCGCGGCCGGGGTGCGCCGCGGCGACACCGTGCTGGTCCCCTCGTTCACGTTCGCGGCCAGCGCCAACGCGGTGATGTACCTCGGCGCCCGTCCGGTCTTCCTGGACAGCACACCGGAGAGCTGGAACGTCGACCCGCAGCTGGTCGCCGACGAGCTGCGCGACCGGGCCGGCCGGGGCCAGCTGCCACGCGCGGTGGTCACCGTCGACATGTACGGCCAGTGCGCCGACTACCAGCCGATCATGGAGGCCTGCGACCGGTACGGGGTGCCCCTGATCGAGGACGCCGCCGAGGCCCTGGGTGCCACCTACCGCGGCCGGGCGGCCGGGTCGTTCGGGCTGGCCGGGGTGCTCTCGTTCAACGGCAACAAGATCGCCACCACCGGGGGCGGCGGGATGCTGGTCACCGACGACGGCTCGGTCGCCCAGCAGGTCCGGCACCTGGCCACCCAGGCCCGCGAGCCGGTGGCGCACTACGAGCACCGCACGGTCGGCTACAACTACCGGCTCAGCAACCTGCTCGCCGCGGTCGGCCGGGGCCAGATGCAGCGGCTGCCCGCCATGATCGAAGCGCGCCGGGTCACCGCGGAGCTCTACCGGGCCGCCCTCGGTGACCTGCCGGGGATCGAGTTCATCCCGGTGGCTTCGTACGGCGTACCGAACAGGTGGTTGACCTGTCTTCTCGTCGACGCCGAAAAGCTCGGGGCGAGCCGGGACCAGATCCTGGCCGCCCTGGAGAAGGAAAACATCGAGGCGCGGCCGACCTGGAAGCCGATGCACCTGCAACCGGCGTACCGGGACTGTGTGGTGCGCGGCGGCGCGGTCGCCGCCGACCTGTTCCACCGCGGGTTGTGCCTCCCCAGCGGATCCGCCCTTACCGGACACGACCGGGATCGTGTCGTGACCGCCGTTCGCTCGGTTGCCGCCGGGCAGAGAGGGTGACGGCGGATGCGCATCGTCTACATCCACCAGTACTACTGCAACCCGGGGATGGCCGGGGGCATTCGCTCCTACGAGCAGGCCCGGCGGCTGGTCGCCCGCGGGCACACCGTCGACGTGATCACCACCGACATCACCCCCGGCGACCGTGAGCTGGGCTGGAAGGTCACCCACGACGACGGGGTGACCGTGCACTGGTTCCGGGTCCCCTACAACAACCACATGTCGTACGCGCGGCGGCTCCGTGCCTTCGCCGAGTTCATGGCGCTCGCCACGGTGCGGGCGTCCCGGCTGAGCGCGGACCTGGTCTTCGCCACCAGCACGCCGCTCACCGTCGCGGTACCCGGTGTACTCGCCGCTCGGCTGCGCCGGGTGCCGTTCGTCTTCGAGGTCCGCGACCTGTGGCCCGAGGTGCCGATCGAGATGGGCGCGCTGCGCAACCCGCTGGCCCGGGGCCTGGCCGGCGCGCTGGCGAACTTCGCGTACCGCAACGCGGCCGAGGTGATCGCGCTGTCCCCAGGAATGGCCCAGGGTGTCACCGCGCGGCGCCCGGCCACTCCGGTCACCGTGGTGCCGAACGCCGCCGACCTGGACCTGTTCGCCGTCGACCCGGCGCGCGTGGCGCGGTTCCGGGCCGAGCACCGCTGGCTCGGCGACCGGCCGCTGATCGTCTACACCGGCGCGCTGGGCGCGGTGAACGGTGTGGAGTACCTGATCCGCGCGGCCCGCCGGATGCGCGAGCTGGACCCCGAGGTGCAGGTGCTGATCGTCGGGCACGGGCGGGAGTGGGAGAGCACCGGGCGGCTGGCCGCCGAGCACGACCTGCTCGACCGGACCGTGCACATGTGGGAGAAGGTGCCGAAGTCCGAGCTGCCGGTGATCCTCGGCGCGGCCACCGTGTCGACGAGCATGGTCCGGCCGATCCCCGGGCTCTGGAACAACTCGGCGAACAAGTTCTTCGACGCCCTCGCGGCGTCCCGGCCGATCGCCATCAACTACGGCGGGTGGCAGGCCGACCTGCTGACCGAGACCGGTGCCGGGCTGGTGCTCGACCCGTACGACGCGGACGGCGCCGGCGACGCGCTGGCCACCGCGGTGCGGGACGAGGACTGGCTGGTCAAGGCGCGCGCGGCGGCGCACCGGATGGCCGTCGAACGGTTCTCCCGGGATCAGCTCTTCGAGCGTTTCGAGGCCGTACTCACCCGCTCCGCGAGCGCCGGTCGACGGGGCCGCCGCGCCGCCGCCCGGACCGCGCTGCCCGAGCAGTCCTGACGAAGACGGGGGACCTCGAAGTGGAACTGCGTGCGTACGTCCGGGCCTGCCGCCGCCGATGGCTCTGGCTGCTGATCCCGGTGCTGCTGGCGGCCGGGATCGGCGCCGGGCTGACCCTGACCGCGGCACCCGCCTACAAGTCGTCGATGACCCTGTTCGTCTCGGCCGGCACCGGCGACCCGGACGCCGAGGCGCGCCGGCTCAACTCCTACATCGCGCTGCTCACCGGCCCGCGGGTGGCACAGGGCGTGGTCACCAAACTCGGCGCCGGGATCACCGCCGACCAGGTGCGCGGCAGCCTGTCCGCGCAGGTCAGCGAGGGCACCGACCTGCTGGTGATCAGCGCGACCGACCCGAGCGCGGCGCGCAGCCGGGCGATCGTCACCACCGCCGCGTCGGTGCTGGTCACCCTGGCCAAGCAGATCACGCCGCGGAGCCAGGACGGCGGCCCGGCACCGGCCATCTCGATCCTGCAGGAGGCGGAGACCGTCAAGGAGCCGGGCAACCTGGCCCGCAACGGCGGGTTCGCCGCGGTGCTCGGCCTGCTGATCGGCGCGATCGCGGTGGCCGTCCGGGAGGCGGCCGGCTCGACCGTCGCCGAGGAGGAGGATCTGCGCCGGCTCGGCCTGGGCACGGTCGGGGTGATCTCGCTTGACGGCCGCAACGGCCTCGGCGACCACCCGGACCAGGCGCTCGCCGAGGCGTTCCGCCGGCTGCGCAGCCTGCTGCCGGAGATCGCCGACGGGCGGGCCGGCACCCCGCGCGGCCGGTCGCTGCTGCTGGCCGGGCCTGGCCGCAAGGAGGGCACCACCGCGGTCACCTGCGGCCTGGCCATCGCGCTGGCCGAGACCGGCGCCCGGGTGGTGCTGGTCGACGCGAACCTGCGAACACCCGGGGTGGGCCGCTACCTCTCGCTGGACCCGGCGCCGGGGCTCGCCGAGGTGCTGGCCGGCGCGGCCAAGGTCCCGGACGTGCTGCGCGAGTCGCTGAACGGGCGGCTCACCGTGCTGCCGGCCGGGGAACACGTGCCGGACCCGGGCGGGCTGCTCGCCTCGCCCCGGCTGCCCGCGACCGTGCGGACCCTCACCGAGCGGTTCGACGTGGTGCTGGTGGACGCGCCGCCGCTGAACGGGCCGGCCGACGCCGCGGTGCTCGGCAAGGTCACCGACAGCGCGCTGCTGGTGGTGCGGGCGAACCGGACCCGGGCCGCGGACATCGAACGGTCCCTGGAGCTGCTCGAGAAGATCGGCGCCAAGGTGGCCGGCGCGGTCCTCAACGCCCTGCCGCGCAAGCTGCCCACCGGCCAGGCCTGGGCGGCGGCCGCCCAGGTGTCCCCGGCCGAGCGGCTGATCCCGCTGGACGACGACCCGGACGCGCCGGCGCCCGGCGGCGGCGGGCCGGTCCCGGCGCCCCGGACCCCGAACGGGGTGGTCCGCGGCCGGGCCCGGGTCATGAAGGAGGCCCTGTCCGGCGCCACCGCGAAGATCGCCACCGCGACGGTCAGCGCCGCGAAGGTCAGGGCCGCGAAGGACGACGGGAAAGCGGCCCCGGACGACGAGGTCGCCCGGGGCAAGGCCAAGGTCATCGAGCCGACCAGCCCGCCGGCACCGGCCGGCGACGACGAGGTGGCCCGCGGCAAGGCCAAGGTCATCGAGCCGACGAGCCCGGCGGCACCGCCCGCGCGGGACGGCGGCGCGAAGCCAGAGGAGTTACCGCACAGTGAGTGAGTTGCGGGTGGACCAGACGGTCGCCGCGGGGCTCGCGCCACGCCGCACCGCACCGCTGGCGTGGGTCTGCGGGCAACTCAGCGAGCCGTACGTCCAGCTGCTCGCCTCGCAGGTGCTGACCGGCGCGGTGGCGCTGGCCGCGAACATCCTGATGGTCCGGTCGCTGAGCCCGGCCCACCGCGGTGAGGTCGCGCTGCTGCTCCAGGTGGTCTACCTGGCCACCCAGGTGCTGCTGCTGGGCACCGAGCGCAGTTTTGTGGCCGGCTATCACCAGGTGGCCCCGGGGCCGGCGGTCCGGGCGTACGCGAGATTGCTCCTCGTCCCGTCGGCGGTCGGCCTGACCGGCGCGGTGATCTTCGCGGTGGCCGTGCCGCACCGGCACAACCCCGGCCCGGTGATCATCGCGATGCTGGCCTGGTACACCGTGATCGAGGCGGCCGCGCTGGCCAGCCGGTCGGTCGCGATCGCGGTCGGCCGGGTCCGCGACTTCATGGTCTGCCGGGTGATCGAGTCGGTGCTGCTGCTGGTCATGCTGACCGGCCTGTACGTCGCGCACACCACCCACCCCGAGGTGTGGTTCCTGGCCTACCTGTTCGCCGGCGCCGTGCCGACCATCGCCTACCTGGTCATCTGGCTGCGGCTGCCACCGGACCCGCACGCGGTCCCGCTGCGCGCCGGGCAGAACCGGCTGGTCCGCCGGGAGGGCCTGGCGCTGTTCCCGGCCGCGATCTCCAACATGGCGATGCTGCGGGTGGACCGGCTGGTCATCCCGGCGCTCGCGTCCACCGCCGCGCTCGGCCTCTACACCTCGGTCGCCACCATGACCGAGCTGCTGGCCTGGCCGATCCGCGCCTACGCCGACTCCCGGCTGGGCCGCTGGCGGGCCTCGCACCACGCCGGCGGGCTGCAGGCCGGCCCGATCGTGCTGGCCGCCGCGGTCTACTGCCTGGTGGTGGTCCCGCTCGCGGCCGGCGGGCTGTACCTGCTGATCGTCCCGGTCTTCGGCCACCAGTACGCCCCGGCCCGGGTGGTGGTGCTGCCCCTGGTGGTGGCGGCCGGGCTCTACGCGGTCTCCCGGGTCAGCCTCGGCCTGCTGATCGCGAAGGGACACGGCGCGCTGGTGTCGGCCGCCGAGATCACCGGGTTCGTCGTGAGTTTCGCGGTCTACCTGCTGCTCATCCCCCGGATCGGGATCCTCGGCGCGGCCTACGGCTCGCTCGCCGGCTACGGCGCCTGCCTGGTCTTCGCCCTGATCGGCAGCCGGATGGCGAAGGACCGGGGTCATGCCCAGGAAACCTGACCCGCGCGTCTTCCTCGCGCCCGGCCTGCTGCTCGTGCTGATCGCGATCGGTGGCCGGTTCACCCTGGACCGGGCCGGTTTCCCCGACCTGGCCTGGGTCGACCTGCGGGTGATCGGCCTGATCGTCGCGCTGATCGTGCTGGCCGTCGACATGGCCCGGCGCCGCCGGCCGCTTGCCGAACGCAACGAGGACTGGCTGGTCGTCACGCTGCTGTTCTTCCTGTTCCAGATCGCCTCGGCGCTGTGGGCCCCGCCGGCCTCCCGGATCGGCCCGCAGACTCTCGACCTGGTCCTGCTCGCCGCGCTGACGCTGGCCTTCTACTACTGGACGCTGGGCGACCCGGAGCGGGCCGTCCGGTACACGCTGCTGCTGTTCTTCCTGGCCGCGATCGTCTTCGCGCTGGCCGCGATCTTCATCAACGGCCCCGGCGAGCAGGGCCGCTACTCCGCGTTCGGCGGCGGCCCGAACGTCTTCGTCCGGATCGAGCTGCTCGGCGTGATCAGCGCGGTCGGGCTCTTCCTGCTCTCCCGCCGGGTGCTGCCGCTGCTCGTCACCCCGCTGTTCCTGCTGGCCGCGGTGCTCTCCGGGTCGCGGGCCGGCCTGATCGCCGGCGGGGTGGTCGGTCTGGCCGCGCTCTGGAAGATCCGCGGGCGGCTCAAGCCGGGGCCGGTGCTGGCGACCGGTGGCTTCCTGGTGGCCGCCGCCGTGGTGATCTGGTTCGCGGCGCCGCCCGCGTTCACCAGCCTGTTCCAGGAGCGGTTCGTCGAGCAGACCGTGCAGGAGCAGTACCTGTCCGACCGTACCGACATCTGGGCGGCGGCGATCCGGATGGCGGTCGAGCATCCGGTGGCCGGCGCCGGGCTGGACGGCTTCTACGGCCTGATCGGCGTGAACCAGATGGTCGAGTACCCGCACAACTACGTGCTCGCCGTCGCGGCCGAGGGCGGGCTGATCGGCCTCGGCCTGCTCACCGGCGCGGTCATACTGTGGACGAGGACCGTACGCGGTGGCGGCGCCCGCCCGCAGGTGACCGGGCTCGCCGTGGCGGCGGCCGTATTCGTGGCACTGAGCAGCCTTTTCTCCGGGGACTACTACGACGCCCGGCTTGCCTGGACCTTCGCCGCGATGGCCGCCGCGGCCGCGGTGTCCCGGGCCCGGACGGCACCGGCCGCCGAGCCCGCCCGTGAGCGAGAGGCGGCTACACCATGAAGAAGTTCCCGAGGCGTTCGATCCTGCTGCTCGGCGCCGGCGCGATAGTGGCGGCGACGGTGGCGGAGAGCACGGCGCGGCCGTGCAACGCCATGCCACTGCCCGGCGACGAGCCGGCCGCGGTCCCGTCGGCGTCCGTCCGGTTGAAACCGGTCAGCCACTGGACCGGCGTGTTCGAGCAGAGCTGGGACTACCAGTCCCGGACCGCGCAGCCGATGAGCCGGTCCCGGGACAGCCAGGACCACTACGACCTGGCGTACACGCTGGACGCGAACGTGGCGATGTTCCGGGCCACCGGCACCCGGCGCTACCTGGACCGGGCGCTGGCCTACACGGAGAACGTGGTGGCCGCCGCGGCGCCGTCGAGCAGCCTGTCCGGCAGCACGTTCCACGACCGCTACCGCGGCTGGGCGTCGAGCAAGTCCGGGCAGCGCGGCGACGAGGTGCCGCTCTACGAGAGCTACTTCTGGCGGTACGCCACCCAGCTGCTGGTCGCGATCCGGCAGAGCCCCCAGGTGTACGCGAACGCCGGCTACCGGGCCCGCTACGACAAGCTGCTCTCCTTCGCCGAGGTGGACGTCTTCGAGAAGTGGTATTCGCGGGGCGCCGACGAGTCCATCTACCGCGAGCGCACCCACATGGCCGCGCACTGGGCACTGATCGCGCTCAACCTGGGCCGGCTCACCGCCGACAGCGGGCGCCGCACCCGGTACAAGCAGGTGCTGACCACGATCGGCGCGCGGATCCGCAACCAGATGACCCGCAACCCGGTGGAGCCGACCGCGTACTTCTGGAACGACGTCTGGGGTTCGACCCGGCGGCCCGGCCAGGACGTCGGGCACGGCAACGGGGTGATGGCGTACGTGGTGGAGGCCCGCGACCAGGGGACGACCTGGACCGCGAAGGACATCACCGCGTTCAACGCGCTGCTCACCAAGGTGGTCTGGCCGGGCGGCACGACATACCGCGAGTTCGTCGACGGCACCGGCTCGGACAACGGCTGGATCGCCGACGGCTTCGTCAAGCTCGGCCGGTACGACCCGGCCGTCCAGCACCGCCTGGAGTCCTATCAGGTGGTCAACGACCAGTTCGCCGCGAACATGGCGCTCAACGCAAAGATCCTGCGCGCGTGAGGAGACACCGATGACGGCATCGCTGCTGGAGCCGGCGGCCCGGGAGTGGAAGGAGACGCTGCACCACGTCGTCCACGACATGTACCACGTGCCCGACTACGTCGTGCTGGACGCCCGGCTGTACGGCGGTGAACCGGCCGCGTTCCACTTCGAGCGGGACGGCCGGCGGCTGCTGATCCCGCTGATCCTGCGGGAGATCCCCGGCTCGGCGCTGCGGGACGCGCTGTCGCCGTACGGATATCCCGGCCCGGTCAGCGATGCCGCGCCGGACGACGACGACTTCTGGCGGGCGGCCTGCGCCTGCCTGGCGCAAACCCTGCGCGAGGCCGGCGTGATCTCGATGTTCGTCCGGATGCACCCGCTGCTGAGCCCGCCGTCGCCGGTGCTCGACGAGGCCGGTGCGCTGGTCCGGCACGGCGAGACGGTCTCGATGGACCTCACGATCAGCGTCGAGCAGATGTGGCAGCTGACCCGCAGCGACCACCGCAACCACATCAACCGGGCGAAACGCGCCGGCACCCAGGTCGTCTTCGACGACTGGGGCCGGTTGGCCGAGTGGGTCGAGGTCTATCACGACAACATGCGGCGGGTGGGCGCGGCCGATTACTACTTCTTCACGTACGACCATCTGGCCGCCCTGCACGACGCCGTGGGTGACCACATGCACCTGGCGGTCGCGTTGGAGGGTGACGAGGTGGTCGGCGGCAACACGTTCTTCGAGTACGACGGGATCGCCACCGGATACGTCTCGTCGACCCGCCGGGCGCGCGGCCGGTACGCCGACGAGCTGCTCTACGACTCGGTGCGGCGGTGGTGCAAACAACGGGGTGCGCGGCTGTTCCACCTGGGCGGCGGCAAGGGCGGCAGCAACGACTCGCTCTTCTCGTACAAGGCCGGGTTCTCGCCGAGCCGGCACCCGTTCCACACCTGGCGCGTGGTCACCGACTCCCCGGCGTACGAGAAATTGGTCGTGGACAAGCGGCCCGGCGCCGATCCCACGGACCTGACCGGCACCTTCCCCTCGTACCGATAAGGAATGCCTGCCATGCGGATCACCTGTGTCGGCGGCGGCCCCGCCGGTCTGTACTTCGCGGTGCTGGCGAAGCTGGCCGACCCGAGCCGGGAGATCACCGTGCTGGAGCGCGACCCGGCCGGCGTCACCTACGGCTGGGGCGTGGTCTTCTGGGACGACCTGCTCGACGACCTGTTCCGCTACGACCCGGTCAGCGCCGCCCGGATCTGGGACGCCGCCCACAAGTGGGACGAGTACGAGGTGCGCGCGGCCGGCAAACCGGTCACCCACCTCGGCGGGTACGGCTTCAGCCTGGGCCGGCACCGGCTGCTGGAGATCCTCGGCGAGCGGGCCCGGGAGCTGGGCGTGGAGATCCGCTACTCCGACGAGCTGACCGATCCGGCCCAGTTGCCGCCCGCCGACCTGACCGTGGCCTGCGACGGCGCCGGCAGCCGGCTGCGCGACCAGCACGCGGAGCACTTCGGGGCGCAGGTGGAGACCGGCCGGAACAAGTACATCTGGCTCGGCACCCCGCACGTGTTCCGCACGTTCACGTTCGGCTTCGAGCGCACCGAGGCCGGCTGGATCTGGTTCCACGCCTACCCGTTCACCGACCGGGCCAGCACGTTCATCGTCGAGTGCACCCCGGA
This sequence comes from Actinoplanes palleronii, assembly GCF_016862315.1. GTDB lineage: Bacteria > Actinomycetota > Actinomycetes > Mycobacteriales > Micromonosporaceae > Actinoplanes > Actinoplanes palleronii. The sequence continues at coordinate 93,335 of NZ_BOMS01000005.1, forward strand.
GACCTGGGCCGGGCTGGGCCTGGACCGGATGGACTCGGCGGCCGGCAACGCCCGGCTGCAGCAGATCTTCGCCCGGCACCTGGACGGGGCGCCGCTCGACGACGCCGGGCGCGGCTGGCTGAACTTCCGGCGGGTCACCGCGGAACGCTGGGACCACGGCACCGTGGTGCTGATGGGCGACGCCGCGCACACCACGCACTTCGCGATCGGCTCCGGCACCAAGCTGGCCATGCAGGACGCCATGGCGCTGGCCGACGCGATCGCGCTGTCCCCGCTGGCCCTGCCCGCGGCCCTGGAGCAGTACGAGCACCGCCGCAAGGTGGCCCTCGCCCCGTTGCAGCGCGCCGCGTACGCCAGCAGCGCCTGGTTCGAACGGATGCCGGAGTACGCCGAGCTGCCGGCCCGGCGGTTCTCGTACGCGCTGTCGAACCGGCGCGGCGAATACCCGGCGTGGCGGTACCTGCTGCACATGACGACGCAGAGCGCCGTCCCGCGCACGATGCTGCGCTGGACCCTGAGCGCACGACGGTGGCACCGGGCCCGGAGGCGGCCGGCCCGGCATCTCACCGCAGCAGTCCCCTGATCCCCTCACGGAAGGAAGTCAGATGGCCGAAGGTGCTCTCCTGGAACCCGACGACACCGCATGGGCCGAGGCACTGGACCGCACCCGGCACGACATCTACCACCTGCCCGGTTACGCACGGTTGGACGCCCCGCTCTCCGGCGGCACCCCGATGGCGTTCCGCTACGACGAGGCCGACCACGTCCTGATCATCCCGCTGATCCTGCGTCCGGTGCCGGAGACCGGGCTGCAGGACGCCGTCTCCCCGTACGGCTATCCCGGGCCGGTCAGCGACGTCGCGCCGGTCAACACCGGTTTCTGGGCCCGCGCCGCCCGGGCCATGGTCGAGTTGCTGCGCGCCCACGGGGTGGTCACCGCGTTCACCCGGCTGCATCCGCTGCTGCCCGCGCCCCGGCTGTCGCTGGAGACGGTGGGCACGCTGGTCAACCACGGCGAGACCGTCTCGCTCGACCTGACCCGGAGCACCGAGCAGCTCTGGCAGGAGACCCACCGCAGTCATCGCAACCAGATCGGCAAGGCGAAACGGGCGGGCGTCGCGGTCACCTTCGACGACTGGGCGCGGTTCGACGTGTGGATCGACACGTACCACGCGACGATGCGGCGGGTCGGCGCCCGTGCCTTCTACTTCTTCGACCGGGAGCACTTCCACCGGCTGCGCGACGCTCTGGGCGGGCATCTGCACCTGGCCACCGCGGTCCGGGACGGCGAGGTGCTCGGCGGCAACCTGTTCTTCGAGTACGCCGGGATGATGCACACCCACCTGCAGTCGACCCGGGACGGGCAGATCTTCCACGCCGACAAGCTGCTCTACCACGAGGTGCGGCTCTGGGGCCGGGAGCGCGGCAACCGGGTGTACCACCTGGGCGGCGGGCTGGGCGGGTCGGACGACTCGCTGTTCCGGTACAAGGCCGCGTTCGGGGCCGGGCGGCAGCCGTTCCACACCTGGCGGCTGATCACCGATCCGGCGGCGTACCAGCGGCTCGCCGGGGCGCCGACCGCGGCGGCACTGTCCGGGAGGTTCCCGCCGTACCGATAAAGGTCTCAGGTCGGCTCCGGCCGACCCGATGGGTGCCGCATGGTGCAGAGGCGACGACAGGCAGGCACGGCCGTCGTCCTCGTCGCCCTGTACCTGCTGGTGGTGCGGGTCCTCCCGATCCCGGAGCTGGTCGCCGGGCGGATCAGCCAGCTCGCGCTGGTCATTGTCGGGCTGGTGGTGACGGTGGCCTGGTCACGCTCCGCGGTCCGGGCGACCGGCCGGATGCGGGTCGGACTGGCCGTGTGGGGTGTGGCCGGCGCGGGCTGGACCACCGGCCAGGTCCTCTGGCTGGCCGGCGGCTGGGAGATCGGTGGCGGGCCGATCAGCCCGGCCGGGCAGGCCGGCTTCGCGGTCACCATGGTCGGCGCGCCACTGGCCGCCGTGCTGCTGGTCGGCCGGCCGTCGGCGAGCCTGCGCACGCTCTTCGACGCGCTGCTGATCGGGACGTCGCTGTTCTTCGTGATCTGGGCGCTGATCCTCGGTCCGCAGTACCGGGCCGGCGCGCCCGAGATCGGCACTGTCGTCTACGCGGTCGCCGACGTGGTCATCCTGAGCCTGCTGCTCCTGCTGCTGGCGGATGCCGGTCCGGCGCTGCGCACCCCGTTGGAGATCGCCGCGATCGGCATCGTGGTGCAGTTCGCGGCGGACACCGTCTTCGCCTACGAGGTGGTCAACGGCAGCTACCGGTTCGGCGCGCTGCCCGACCTGCTGTGGCTGACCGCGTTCACGATCCTCGCGGTCGGCGCGCCGCACCGCACCGAGCTGCGCGGCGTGACCCGGCTCAGCGACGGCGGGCGGCCGCGGGCGTACCTGCCGTACGTGCCGTTCGCGCTGGCCTTCCTCACCGGCTCCACGATGATCGTCACCGGTCAGGAACTGGACCGGATGCTGGCCGGGCTGAGCATGACGCTCACCGGGCTGGTGGTGTTCCGCCAGATGCTGATCCTCGGCGACAACCGCTCGCTGACCCGGCAGCTCTCCACGCTCGTCGACGACCTGCGGTTCCGGGCCGACCACGACGCGCTCACCGGGCTGGCCAACCGCGCCCGGTTCGAGGAGATCACCGAACGGGCGCTGGAGCCGGGCGCCGACCGGGCGGTCGCGGTGCTGCTGCTGGACCTGGACGGGTTCAAGCCGGTGAACGACACGTACGGGCACGACGCCGGGGACCGGGTGCTGGTCGAGGTGGCACGGCGGCTGCGCGGCGCGGCCGGGCCGGACGACATGGTGGCCCGGCTCGGCGGCGACGAGTTCGCGGTGCTGACCGGGGACGACCCCGGGCCGGTCGCCGATCGGGTGCTCGCCACGTTCCGGACACCGTTCGACGTGGGGCCCGGGCAGGCGCGGATCGGTGCCAGTGTCGGGGTGGCCGCCGGCCGGCCCGGCGGGCGCGGGGTCGGTCAGCTGGTGCGGGACGCCGACCTGGCCATGTACGAGGCAAAACGCAGCGGTCGCAATAAAGTGGTGTCGGCCGGCCGGGCGGCGTGACCACAATGATCACCATGCTCCCCGCGACCCGGACCCTGCTGGACTCGCTCGACCCGCTGCCGTACCGGGACCGGATGCGCCACCTCGCCGACTGGGCGCGGACCGCGCCGGACCGGGCCGAGGTCTGCGCCGAGCTGCGCGCCGGCGACGGATACGCCCGCCACCTCGCCCTGGTCGCGGCGCTCGTCGTCGACGACCGGGCGGCGATCGACGCGGCGACCCGGGACCCGCTGCCGGGGCTGCGGTCGGTCGCGCTCACCGCGGCGCTGCGGGCCGGGCGGCTCACCGGGCGGGTCGCCGAACTGGCCGCGATGGACCGGCGGCGGATCTACCGGACGCTGCGGGTCAGCCCCGCTCCGGCGATCGCCGACGCCCTGATCGGCGAGATCCGCGCGGAGTACGGCGACGACGAGGCGGCCGCGCTGCTCCCGGCCTGCGGCGAGGCGACCGTACGTGACCTGCTGCCCGACCTCGCGCACGCGGCCCGCCTGGACCGGCTGGCCCGCCGCCGCCCCGAGCTGATGGCCGCGTACGCGGCGGACACCCTCGCCGCCGCTCACCCGGAGTCGCGGGCCCGGGAGTGGGAGCGGCTGGCCGCGGCGGTCCTGGCCCTGGCACCGTCGCTCGCCCTCGACCTGCTGGAACGTTTCCCCCCGGAGGACCGTCTGCCGGGCGACCCGGCCGGGTACGGCGTGCTCGCCACGCACGCGCCCGCGCGAGTGGCCCGCCTGTTCGCGGCGCCCGCCCGGACCGGCTGGCTGCGGCGGATCACGCTGCCGCCGTCCCTGCTGCGCCGGCTCGTGGTGCTGCCCGACACGGACCTGGTTCCGCTGGCCCGGCGGCTCGCCTCGATCGCGCCGCTGCTGCGGGTGCTGGCACCGGCCCGCCGTCCGGCGCTCTACGACGCCGTGCTCGCCGAGCAGGATCCCGACCGGAGCCGTACGCGGCACGACCTGCTGGACCTGTTGCCGGCCAACACCCGGGTGCTGGAGGCCCGGCGGATGCTCACGGTGGACACGGTGCGTGCCGACGAGGACCTGACGCTGCAGGTGAGCGCGTACCTGGACTGGCCCTCGGCGTCCGCCGCGCTGGAGGTCGCGACCCGGGCCGGCGACCCCGGCGTGCGGGCGCGGGCGTACTTCCGGCTGGTCGAGGCCGCCGGGCGGTCCCGCGACCCGGACGTGGTGGCCGCCGTGGTCACCCGGCTCACCGGCCTGCGCAACGAGCAGGACCCGGTACGCGCCGCCGCGCTCATGGCGCTGGCCGAGGTGGCCCGCCTGCTCACCGCCGGTGTCGCGGCCGCGCTGACCCGGCTCACCGCCGACGCCGTCGACGCCCGGGACACGTCGGTGCAGACCACCGCCGCGCTCAGCCGGCTGGCCGTGGAAACCCTGCGACACCACGTCGAGGTGCCCGAGCTGCGGGACTGGGCGCTGCTCACCATCGGCCGGATCGGCGGCGACAGCCGCATGCCGGTGCTGGCCCGCTTCGACCTGACGCTGCGCCGCGGCCAGGAGACCCTGGTCTTCGCCGCGCTGCGCGACTGGGTGGAATCCCACCTGGACCGCGGCTCCCATGCCCCGCTGTTCGTGCTGACCGCCGCGCTCGGCCGGCGCGCGTGGCAGCTGCCCGGCCTGCAGGAGCTGCTGCACCGGGCGACCGGGCCCCGGGTCGCGGACGCGGAGGCGAGACAGGCGATCGAGTTCTGGCTCGCCGACCCGCGGACCCGCCCGGCCCGGGTGGCCGAGGTGCTCGCGGCCGACCCGTCCGCGGCGACGATCCCGGTGGTCTGGCAGACGCTCTGCGCCCGGCGCACCGACCTGCTCGACCGGGTGCTGTCCGGCCGGGTGCGCGGGCGGTTCGTCCAGGCCGGGGTCCGCTGGGCACCGCCCTGGCCGACGCACGTCACCCGGTGGCTGCCACGGCAGCAGGCGAAGCTCGTCGAGGTGCTGGCGTTCGTGCTGGCCGACACCGGGGTGGACGTCTGGCATCGGGCGACCGCGGTCCGGGCCGCCGCGGCGGCCGGGGTGCCCGGACGCGAGCTGCTGCTCCGATACGCCGACGCGGACGAGGTGCCGATCGCGGAGGCGGCGCTGGGCGCGCTGGTCTGGACCGACCGGCCGGACCTGGCGCTGCCGGTGCTGCTCGCGCACGCCGGCGACGACCGGGCCCGGGTGGCGATGTACGCCGCGGCCCGAGCCGCCAAACACCTCCCACCGGCCGATCTGACCGAGCCGTTCGCCGCCCTGCTGAGCGGCCCCGCCAAGGTCACCAGCCGGAAGGAGGCGGTGCGGATCCTGGCCCGGTACGGCCCGCCCTCCTCGATCGACCGGCTGCTCGCCGTGTACACCGCGCCGGACCAGCACCGCGACGTGCGCGCCGCGATCGCCGGCGCGGCCCGGCAGCGCCTCGACCGGGAGGCGAGCTGGGCGATGCTGGACCACGCCGTCGGCGGCAGCCGGGAGGAGCGCGCCGCGGTCCTGGCCGCCATGCCCTACGCGATCCCGGCCCGGCACCGCCCCCGCTACGCCGCGCTGGTCGTCGCCGCGTGCCGGGCCGACGACCGGGAGGTCCGGCGGGCCGCGTTCGGCGTGCTGCACCACTGGTCCCGCTGGGCCGGCGACACCACCGACCTGCTGGTGGAGCGGCTCACCGACCTGGACGAGCCGCTGGCCCACGTCCAGGTCGCGGTCCTGCTGTCCGGCACCGGCTACACCGCGCTGGGCCGGGCCCTGGCCCGGATGGCCGAGGTGACCGACGCCGACGCCCGGCCCGGCACCGACCTGCCGGCCCGGCGGCGGATCGAGGTGCTGGCGAAGGGCGCGTCCGCGCTGGGCCACGCGCTCGGCTCGGACGCCGACCGGTCGGTGCCGCTCGCGGCGATCCGGGAACTGGCCGCCCGCCCCGGCTACCGGGCCGTCGCGCTGACCGCGCTGCTCGACCTGGGCAGTCTGGAGATCCTGGTGGAGCTCGCCGACCGGTGCGCGGGGCACCCGGTGATCGCGGCCCGGGTCGCCGACCGGATCGGCCGGCGCCTGCGGAACGAACGGGCGTTCCCCTCCCCGGCGGTCCTGCAGGAGCTGATCGAGCGGCTGATCTGGCGCGAGGACCTGGCCGGCGGGCTGTTCGCCGTGCAGCTGGTCGGGATCGGCGCCGCGCACGGGTGGGCCGGGCGCTGGCGGGACCTGGTGCAGGCGCTGCGCTCGCACCCCAACCCGGACGTCCGCGACGACGCCCTCGCCATCACGATGTCCTGACGCCCGACCGCCGCCGGTCCGGGCCACGGCGCGGCTCGGGGTTCTCGGCTGGTGCTGAGGGGTGCTTCAAGACGGTCGAGACACCCCTGAGAACCAGCCGACCACCGGGAGGCGCGTGGCGGCCCGGACCCGGGACCGCGTAGCGCAGGACCGATGACCGGGAGGCGCGTGGCGGCCCGGACCCGGGACCGCGTCGCGTTCGCCTCACGGGCGGGACGTGGCTCGTAGCCTACGGACGGGCGCCGGGTATTCGTACCACATCGGTGTGGTATGACCCAGTGGATATGGGCCGTGGGCGGACCGCGGAGATCAACCACAGGTCATTCATAGACTTCGATGTTTTGCTCTGCTCGTCATCCCCCATCCCCGAGGAGGAGAGCCATGCAAGACAACGACGCCTACGTGCGCGAGGTGCACGACAAGGGGTTGCAGTTCGACCTGCCGACGATGTCCCGGCGGAAGATGCTGACCGTCGCCGGTGGTGTCGGCGCCGCGGTGATCGGCGGCACCCTGGCGACCGCCAACGGCGCCGACGCCGCGACCGCCGCGGCCGCCTGCGTCGCCGAGGTCGAGTCGGAGACCGCGGGCCCCTACCCGGCCGACGGCTCGAACGGCCCCGACGTCCGGGTGCAGTCCGGCATCGTGCGCAGCGACATCCGCTCCAGCTTCGGCACCTCGACCACCACCGCGCCGGGTGTGCCGCTGCAGTTCTCGCTGACCGTGCAGAACCTGGCGTGCACCCTGGTGTCCGGCGCGGCGATCTACGCCTGGCACTGCGACCGGGCCGGGAGGTACTCGCTGTACTCGTCCGGGGTGACCAACCAGAACTACCTGCGCGGCATCCAGGTCACCAACTCGTCCGGGGTGGCGACGTTCACCAGCATCTTCCCGGGCTGCTACTCGGGCCGCTGGCCGCACATCCACTTCGAGGTCTACTCGTCGCTGGCCGCCGCCACCAGCGGTGCCGGGCCGATCCGGAAGACCTCGCAGATCGCCCTGCCCAAGGACGTGTCGTCGACGGTGTACTCCAGCGCCACCGGGTACTCCGCGAGCGTCACCAACCTGAGCCGGATCACCCTGGCCAGCGACATGGTCTTCGGTGACGACCTGGCGGCCCGGGAGATGGCGACGGTGACCGGCTCGGTCGCGGCCGGCTACGTCGCGAACCTCACCATCACCGTCAACCTGTAAGGAAGGGGGCCCCGCGACGGGCAGCAGCGGGGCCCCTCTTTCACTTCCGCACCATCCCGTGCGGGTCGAGGACGTACTTGCGGGCCGCACCCTGGTCGAACTCCGTGTAGCCGCGCGGGGCGTCGTCCAGCGGGATCGGCGTGGCGTTGACGTTCTTCGCGATCTGCACCCGGTCGTGCAGGATCGCCATCATCAGCCCGTGGTGGTATTTCATCACCGGGCACTGGCCGGTCACGAACGAGTGCGACTTCGCCCAGCCCAGCCCGAGCCGCAGGGAGAGCGAGCCGACCTTCGCGTCGTCGTCGACACCGCCCGGGTCACCGGTCACGTACAGGCCCGGGATGCCGATCCCGCCGCCGGCCCGGGTCAGGTCCATCAGCGAGTTGAGCACCGTGGCCGGCTTCTCGGTCTGCGCATCCCGGCCGTGGCCGCGCGCCTCGAACCCGACCGCGTCGACCGCGCAGTCGACGAGCGGCTGCCCGATCGCCGGGGCGGACGGCCCGAGGATCTGCTGCACCTGGTCGGCCGGCTCGCCCTGCGCCACGTTCACCGTCTCGCAACCGAAACTGCGCGCCTGGGCCAGCCGCTCCTCGTTCAGGTCACCGACGATCACGACGGCCGCGCCGAGCAGGAACGCCGAGCTGGCCGCGGCCAGGCCGACCGGGCCGGCGCCGGCGATGTAGACGGTCGAACCGGTGGTCACGCCCGCGCTCACACAGCCGTGATAGCCGGTCGGGAAGATGTCGGAGAGCATGGTCAGGTCGAGGATCTTCGCGAGCGCCTGGTCGCGGTCGGGGAAGCGGAGCAGGTTCCAGTCGGCGTACGGGACCATCACGTACTCGGCCTGACCGCCGACCCAGCCACCCATGTCGACGTAGCCGTACGCCGAACCGGGGCGGTCCGGGTTGACGTTCAGGCAGACGCCGGTCTTGCGTTCCTTGCAGTTGCGGCACCGGCCGCAGGAGATGTTGAACGGCACCGAGACGATGTCACCGGTCTTGACGAACTCGACGTCCGGCCCGACGTCGATCACCTCGCCGGTGATCTCGTGCCCCAGGACCAGGCCCTCCGGCGCGGTCGTCCGGCCCCGCACCATGTGCTGGTCGCTGCCGCAGATGTTGCTCGTCACCGTCTTCAGGATCACGCCGTGCGGGGTGCGCCGGCCGACGTTCATCTTGTTCACGCCGGGACCGTCTTTGACCTCGTACGACGGGTACTCCACGTCGCGGATCTCCACACGTCCGGGGCCCTGGTAGACAACGGCTCTGTTGCCCATGGTGATCTCCCATCCTGGTGAGCAGTCGATCCTGATGTTTCTCGCGTGGTAGCCGGAAATGAACCCTCGGTAGTGGCAACGCGCGTCGAAAATCGCATTGCACCCATCCAGTGGCATCATTCGCTCGTGATCGACTTTCTGCGGACGCTGCCGCTCGACGGAATCGACATGCTGGTCTCGTGGAACGGCTCACGGGTCCAGGTCCGGGACCCCCGGAACGACCGGCTGATCAGTGAGTCCGCCGCGCTCGGCGCGATCACCGGGCTGACCGTGTGCCCGGTCGCCTGGCGGGATCCGCTGATCGCGACCGGTACCGGCGACGGCGCCGGCTGGCTGGAGCCACGCAGCGGGGTGGCCGCGCACCCGGACTCCCCCGCCGGCGCCCTCGGCGGGATGGCGGCGTGGGCCGGGACCCTGCTGGCCGGCACGTCCGCCGATCCGTTCATGCTGATCCGCTGGGACGCCGGGACCGGCGCCCGCCTGGAACCGCTCGGCCGGCACGAGGACCAGGTCACCGCACTCGCCGTGGTGGACCTGCCGGACGGGCCGATCGTCTGCGCCGGGGACCGGACCGGGGCGATCCGGCGCTGGGATCCGCGTACCGGGGCGCGGGCCGGCCTCCCGCTGGTGGTCGGCGACGACATCATCCGGGCGATCACCCCGGTCCTGCTGCCGGACGGCCGCCGGCTGATCGCCGCGGCGACCGCCGACCTGCACCGGTGGGACGCCACGACCGGCGAACCGATCGGGGTACCGGTCGTGGTGGACAGCGCCGCGGTGCACAGCCTGGACGCGGTGCTGGTGAACGGGCGGGTCGAGCTGATCACCGCGGGGTCCGACGAGGTGGTGCGCCGCTGGGACGCGGCGACCGGCGAACCGGTCGGCGACCCGATGCCGGGCCGCTCGGCGACCGTGCTGCACCGGTACGGCCAGCTCACCCTCGCGGTCGGCACCCTGACCGGCGCGGTCGACCTGCGTCCGCTCGGCCAGCCGCACCCGGACCGCCGCACCTGATCCACCGGGCCGTGTCCGGGGGTTCATCCCCGTGCCCCAGGGTTACCGCGACGATCATCCCCGTGCCCGAGGGTTACCGCGACGACGGAGGTGCCATGGACATCTGGTTGAGGCCGGTCAACCCGGCGGTCTCCGCCGAGGCCGCGACGTGGGAGACGCGCTAGGTGCTGCGGCGGATCCGGGACCGGTCGTTTTCTTCCCGGTACGGGCTGGGAGCTCTCGTACGCCGTGGTCGCCGCCCTGGCCCGCAGCCTGGAAGGGTTCATCGAGCGGCAGACCGAGGCGGTGTGGCAGCTCGAGCAGCGCCGTGGTCACCCTGCCCACCCTCGTCCTGACCTGGGCCAAACGCCGCGGCTGGTGGTGAACCACCCCGCCGCAAACCGAAAGCCAGGCCGTCGCAAAACGAAAGATCAGGCGGCGTCGCGGCGGCGGGACGGGTCGATGATCTCGCGGTGCCGGGCCGGCCGGCGCGCCGCCGGCAACTGCGGCCCGACCCGCGCGGGCCAGATCCGCTGCGGGCGGTCGGCGAGTTTCGGCCGGTCGCGGGGCACCAGCGTGCGGTCCGGCGGCACCCAGATCGGCAGCGGCGCCCACGCCGGCCCCCACCAGACGATCACGCCGTAGCCCCGGACCAGCGGCGGCTGCAACGCCGGCCACCGCGCCTCGAGCGGGATCGCCAGCCGCCACGCCTCGATCGGGACGAGGCCGGCGACCGGGTGCCCGGCCGCGCCGAACAGCACCGGCAGCGGCGGGGCGGGCAGGGCGTGCGGCTCGACGCCGGCCGGCAGCGCGCCGGGTTCGGCCTTCTCGGCGGCGGTCGCAACGGTCGCCGGGGCGCTGGCCAGCACGATCGCGCAGCAGACGGTGACCAGCGCGGCGCCCAAGGCGACCGGTTCCCAGCCGGGCCGGACGGTGTCGCCGAGGATGGTCAGCGCGATCACCGACGGCGCGATCACCTCACCGGTCCAGTGCACCGCGGTGACCCGGCCGACGTCGCCGCGCTGCAACGCGTTCGCGTACATCACCATGCCGTTGGCCGCGAAGACCAGCAGCACCCAGGTGAGCGGCTCGGTGGCGATGGTCCAGGCGGCCGAGCCCATCGTGGTCATCTCGTCGTCGGGCAGGTGCAGGGCGCGGCCACCGAGCGCGGCGGCGCCGACCGAGAGCCCGCCGACCGCGGCGATCAGGCCGGGAACGCCGGTCCTGGTGGCGGCCCAGCCGAGCACCAGCACCACGACCAGGGCGACGCAGAACCCGATCCGCAGCCCGGAGGAGGCGGCCACCATGGTCTGCTGGCCGGCCGAGAGGGCCAGCCCGGCCAGCGCGCACATGGTGATCGCGATGGCCGCCACGTCGCGGCGGCGCAGCCGGGAGCCGAGGAACAGCCAGGCGGCCAGCGCGGTGATCGCGAGCGAGCCGGCCAGCACCGACTCGACCAGGTAGACCGCCAGCTCGCGCAGGGCGATCATCGAGCCGAGCCAGGCGGCCATGTCCAGCGCGATGCCGATCAGGTAGAGCGGATGCCCCAGCGTGCTGACCGCGCTGGTGCTGCGCCGGGCGCCGATGGCCTGCAGGATCGAACCGACCGCGTAGCAGAGCGAGCCACCGATGGCGATGCTCAGCGCGACCCAGCCGGCGGTCGTCATCTCGATCGACCGCCGTCACCGAGGGTGTTGGCAGCTCTCACGCCCTGATGATATGGCCCGTCTTCGATTCGCGCGAGGCCTGCGCGGTGAACTCGGTGACCACGTCGACGATCCGGCACACATCTCCTGGGCTGCACCGATGATCAACTGGCAGGGTCAGCATCCGGTCCGCCCACGCGGCCGCCTCGTGATCGCCGCTCCACCATCCGCGCCGATCCTGCCGCCAGTGCACCGGCGCGAAGATCGCATTCTCGGCGAGACGCACCAGCAGCGCGTCACGGTCGCTCTCCGAGGGCAGGGCGAGCGGCAGGCGGAACGGCGCGGCGTCGCTGTCCCTTCCGGATCGACCATATTTGGTACGTCCATAGAGCCCGGTCCGCACCGCTTCCACGTTCCGGCTGCCCGCCGCGCGGATCCCGGACACGTCAAGCATCGGCAGCACCGCAGCCGTGACCGTGCTGGCCGGCCCGGCGCTGCCCAGCAACGTGCCCTCGCCGCGCCGCTGCAGGGCCCGGAAGCTCTCCTTCGGCACCGGCTGCCCGGCCAGCCACCCGCCCTTGAGCAGCATCGCGGCGAGTTTCTCGGCCGCGCCCTGGCTCTCCGGCCCTTCCGTGCCGGGCAGCTCCCGTCCCACCGGCGACCACAGCAGCCCGCCGTCCGGCACCGGCAGCGTCTTGCGCAGCGACGCCACCGCGTACGCCGCGGTGCTCGTCCGCGCCCACCCGCTGAACGGGTCGTGCGAGTGATCCTCGATCACCGGGATCGCCGGGTGCGCGCCGATCCACGCCGCCCAGCCCGCACCGTCCTCGCGGCCGAAGAGGTTCTGCGCGAGCACCACGTCACCGGGCCGGGTCCGCAGCGTCTCCCAGCGCGGCCCCCGCCCGTCCGGCAGCTGCCGGTAGTACGTGACCGGCAGGCACTCGGCGAGCGCCTCGGCCACCCCCATGCAGAAGTACGACGGCACGTGCAGCCGCCCGCCCGGCGCGAGCAGTCGGAGCAGCGCGCGCAACGCCCCGCACCCGGTCGCGAACAGTTCCCGCCGTGACGGCAGCCAGCCGGGCAGCCCGCCACCGGTCAGCACCGCCGGGTCCCAGTGGAACTCCGAGCCGATCTCCCGGGCCGCCGGTTCAGGTGGCACGGGACAGGTCCTCGGCCGGGGCCGGCTCCGCCACCCGTTGCTGCGGGATCTCCACGGCCCGCTCGATGTTGAGCGTGTCCACGTGCACCGGCGGCTCGCCGCGGCGCAGCCCGGTCACGGTCCGCCCGACGATCCGCAGGTCCAGCAGCGGCGACCAGTGGTCGATGTACCAGCGGTCCAGCACGAACCGGGCCGGCCAGTCGATGTCGTCGCGCCCGTTGACCTGCGCCCAGCCGGTGATCCCGGGCCGCACCTCGAGGCGCCGGGCGTCCAGCGGCGAGTAGTTCGCCACCTGCGGCAGCACGTCCGGGCGCGGCCCGACCAGGTTCATCCGGCCGGACACCACGTTGAGCAGCTGGGGCAGCTCGTCGAGGCTGGTGCGCCGCAGGAACCGGCCGCACCGGGTGATCCGCGGGTCGTCGTGCAGCAGGCCGAACGGGTCGGCCATGCCCAGCTGCGCGCTCATCGCCACGCTGTCGTGCACCATCGACCGGAACTTCAGCATCCGGAACGGCTGGCCACCACGGCCGGCCCGGTCCTGGACGAACAGCACACCCTTGCCGTCGGCGACCCGGATCCACAGGGCGACCCCCAGGATCAGCGGTGCCAGCAGGATCAGTGCGACGGCGGCGGCGAGTTGGTTGATCAGGTTCCAGATCGGGCGTACGAGGTCCACGATTCCCCCAGCTCAGATCGATTCCACATGGGTTCCGGAGAGACGGCGGCGGGTGTCCAGCACGTACGACGCGTGCTCGACCACCAGGTCCAGGTCGAACGCGTCGTGATCGGCGAGCACCACCACCGCGTCGGCGGCGGCCACCTGCTCGGCGGTCAGCGGCACCCGGGTCACCCGCTGGTCGACGCGCGCGTCCTCGACCACGTGCGGGTCGGCGGCCCGGACCTCGGCGCCCATCTCCAGCAGCAGCGTGGCGACCCGGCGGGCCGGCGACTCCCGCGCGTCGCCGCTGTTCTTCTTGTAGGCGAGACCGAGCAGCAGCACCGTCGATCCGTTCACCGCCTTGCGTTGCCGGTTCAGGGCGGCGACCAGCCGGCGTACGACGTAGTCCGGCATGTGGTTGTTGATGTCGTTGGCCAGCTCGACGAAGCGGAAGCTCTGCCCGAGGGTCCGCTGCACCCGCCAGGACAGGTAGGACGGGTCGATCGGCAGGCAGTGCCCGCCGACACCGGGCCCGGGCACGAACCGCATGAAGCCGAACGGTTTCGACGACGCGGCGTCGATCGCCTCCCAGACGTCGATGCCGAGGTCGTGCGCGTACACCGCGAGCTCGTTGACCAGCGCGATGTTGACGTGCCGGAACGTGTTCTCGAGCAGCTTGGCCAGCTCGGCGACCTTGGGGTCGGAGACCGGCACGGTCGTCTCCACCACCGACGCGTAGAACTCCTGGACCTTCGCCAGCGACGCCGGGTTGATCCCGGAGACCACCTTCGGCGTGGTGGCCAGGTTCCACTGCCGGTTGCCCGGGTCGATGCGCTCCGGGCTGTAACCGAGGTGGAAGTCCACCCCGGCGATCAGGCCGGAACCCTCCTCGAGCAGCGGGCCGACCAGCTCGCCGGTGGTGCCCGGGTAGGTGGTCGACTCCAGCGCGACGGTCGCGCCGGGCCGCAGATAGCGGGCCAGGGTGCGGGCCGATTCCTCGATGTAGCGCAGGTCCGGGGTGCCCTCGCGCAGCGGCGTCGGCACCGCGATCACCGCGATGTCGAAGCCGGCGCAGGCCCGCGGGTCGGCCGACGGGAGCAGGTTCCCGCCGGCCAGCACCGCCTGCAGCTGGGCCGAGCTGATGTCGTCGACGTACGACTCGCCGGCCGCGAGCCGCTTGATCCGGTCCTCGTCGACGTCGAAGCCGACCACGGCGTGCCCGGCCTCGGCGGCGCGGACCGCGAGCGGCAGCCCCACGTACCCCTGTCCGGCGATGACTACCCGCATCTGCGTGCTCCCTACTCGTTCGGTGCTCACGGGTGCCGCCCGAGACGCATGGTGAATTCGGCCTGACGCTTGCCGTTGCGGCCGCCGGAGCGCTGCGCCGGCGGGGTCACGGCGGGTCCGGCCCGGCCGGGCAGCGCCGGGCTCTCGGAGAGCCAGCGCAGCACCGCGATCAGGTCGGCCCGCGGTGCGGACGCGTCGAGCAGCGAGAGCACCGCGCCGTCCAGCGGCGGCACCGGGGCCTGCGAGATCAGCGGATGGTTCGGCCGGTGGTCCGGCTCGGCCGGGCCGAGCAGCACCTCGGCCAGCTTCTCGCCGGGCCGCAGTCCGGTGTAGACGATCTGCACGTGCCCGCCGGCGCTCTCCGCGATCCGCCGGGCCACGTCGGCGATCCGCACCGGCTCGCCCATGTCGAGGATCAGCACCTCGCCGTGGGTGTCCACCGCGCCGGCCTGGATGACCAGCCGGCACGCCTCCTGCACGGTCATGAAGTACCGGGTCACGTCCGGGTCGGTGACCGTGATCGGCCCGCCCGCCTCGACCTGCGCGGCGAACGCGGTCAGCACCGACCCGCGGCTGCCCAGCACGTTGCCGAACCGCACGCTGGTGTACGTGCCGGGCGCGGCCGCGTCGGCGGCGGCGGTGAGCCGTTCGGTGATCCGCTTCGAGTAGCCGAGCACGCTGCACGGGTCGGCGGCCTTGTCGGTGGAGATGTTGACCAGCCGGTCCACGTGGTGCCGCATCGCGGTCTGCAGGATCTGGTAGGTGCCCAGGATGTTGGTCTTCAGCGCCTCGGACGGGTGCATCTCCAGCAGCGGCAGGTGCTTGAGCGCCGCGGCGTGGAACACCACCTGCGGGCGGTGCTCGGTGAACACCTCGTCGAGGCGCTGCTGGTCGCGGATGTCCGCGACGACCAGGTTGCGGTCGTCGAGCATGCCCCGGCCGTCCAGCGACAGCTGCACCGCGTGCAGGCCGGACTCGTCGCGGTCGAGCATCACCAGGGTGGCCGGATCGAACCGGGCGACCTGCCGGCACAGCTCCGAGCCGATCGAGCCGCCCGCGCCGGTGACCAGCACCCGGCGGCCCTGCAGGTACCCGGCGATGGCGGCCAGGTCGATGGTGATCTCGCGCCGGCCGAGCAGGTCGGCGTGGCTGACCGGGCGGATGTCCTCGACCCGCACGGTCCGGCCGAACAGCTCGACCACCGGCGGGAGCACCTTGAGGTCCACGTTCAGCGGCTCGGCCAGCCCGGTGAGCTCGCGGACCAGGTCGGCCCCGGCGCTCGGGATGGCGATCACCACGGCGTCGGCACGGAACCGGCGGACCACCTCGGCCAGCGCCGTACGGTTGCCGGCCACCGGCACCCCCATGATCTGCAGGGCGCGCTTGGTCGGGTCGTCGTCGAGCAGCGCGACCGGCACGTACGGGCTGGACGGGCTGCGCAGCATCGCCCGGATCACCTGGGTCGCGCCCTCACCGGCACCGACCACCACGACCCGGGTCCCGGACTCGGGGTGCGGGCGCAGCCGCTGGTCGTGCAACAGCCGTACGGCGTACCGGATCCCGGCCGCCAGGACCAGCCCGATCAGCCCGGCCCCGATGATCGCCGAGCGCGGCACCAGCCGGCCCAGCAGGGTGTCCAGCACGAACACCAGCGGCGTGGTGACCGCGGCCGTCTTGGCCAGCGCCAGGATCTCCTCGAAGCAGCCGTACGACCAGCGTCCGGTGTAGAGGCCGAACTGGATGCCGGCCGCGGTGTGCACCACCGCGGCGACCAGCGACAGCGCCATCAGGCCGGCGCCGTCCAGGTATTCCAGGTGTCCGTCGTGACGCAGCAGGGTGGCGATCAGGAGTGCGGTCGCCAGGGCGAGCGCGTCGGCGGCGGCGCGGGCCGCCCGGCCGGGCAGTGCCGCGCGGAACCACGGCGCCGCCCGGCCGGGCCACTCACCAGGTATGAGGTCCGCCGCTGGGTCGCCAGCGGCGGCTCGCCGTGTCTGCATGAGATTCCCCCTCGTACGATGCCGGCGGGAACCGGCCGCGGAACCTTGCGTGCGCAAAAAGAACCGGCAATTTCGCAGAGTTGATAATTGCGCCCCAGGCGCACCGGGTCGCATCGATCCGGCTATTCGCGACTTTCAGGGTTCCAGTCTCCGGGGAGTCGATTACAGTAGCAATTGTCACGGCCTACGCGAAAAATTCTCACGTACCGCTATTCATCCAGCACAGGACCTCGATCGCGCATTTCCGCGACCCCATTCGGCTGCGTGATACAGGCCAATCGGTGGATGATGTCATATCGACAGTGAATGATCCTCACTTTAGACGTGACATCTGCGACTAACACTTCCCCGGCTATTCCGGGACCGTTCTCGCAGGAGCCGTCGCAAGCGTTCTGTCGACTATGCGACTGGGGGACGAGGATGAGGGTGCTGCACGTGATCAGCACTGCTGCGGAGGGCGGCGCCGAGCATCAACTCCGGCTGCTGCTGGGCCGCCTGCCGCACGACAGCGAGGTGGTGACGCTCTCCCCGCCCGGCGCCGAGGCACAGGCCATCCGGGCCGCCGGGATACCGGTGCACGAGCTGCCCACGGCCGGCGACCGGGACCTGACCGCGATCGTACGATTGCGCCGCCTGATCCGGCGCGGCCGGTTCGACCTGGTGCACACGCACCTGTACCGGGCCTGCGTGCAGGGCCGGATCGCGGCCCGGCTGGCCGGCGTCCCGCACGTGGTCGCCACCGAGCACCACCTGGGCCGCCCCGGCGCCGCCCGGCTCGGCCCGCTCTACCTGTTCAGCGAACGGCTCGGCGAGATGACCATCGCGGCCACCGCGGCGATCGCCGAACGGCTGCGCGGCTGGGGCGTCCCGGACGAGCGGATCGCCACCGTCCCCCGGGCCATCGACCCGGCCGAGTACCGCTTCGACCCGGCGCTGCGGGCCGCCGCCCGGGCCCGGCTCGGCGTGGCCCCCGGCGTACCCCTGATCGGCGTGACCGGACGGCTCACCCCGGACAGACGCTTCGACCTGCTGATCCGGGCGGTGGCGGAGGTGCCCGGCGCGGCCCTGCTGCTGGTCGGCGACGGCCCGGCCCGGCCGGCCCTGGCCCAGCTCGCGATCATCGAGGGCGTCGCCGACCGGGTGCTGTTCGCCGGCACCGTCCGGCACCCGCGCGAGATGCTCTGCGCCATGGACGTCTTCGCCTCACCGGACCAGCACACCTGCGGCCTCGCCGCGCTCGAGGCGCTCGCCGCCGGGCTGCCGGTCGTCTACGCCGCGTGCGCGCCGCTGGAGGAGCGGGCCGCGGCCCGGTCACCGGTCCGCGGCACCCACCGGCTCACCCCGCACGACCGGGAATCCCTTCCTCGTACGCTGCGCGCCGAAGTCCTCTGCCACGCCGAACGCGGCGGCGCGCGGTTGCCGCCCCGCACGGCCGGATCACGGTACGACGCGGACCACCTGGCAAGCGCGGTCGGACAGATCTACGACCGGCTCACCGCACCTCTGCCGGAACTCCCGTCACCGCGTCCCGGAACCGCCCGGAACGCATGAGGCGCCGCCACAGCACCCAGCCGAGGAACGTGCCGAGGGTGTTGGAGAGCAGGTCGTTGACGTCCGCCCAGCGGTTGCCGTGCACCGTGAGGATCAGCACCAGCTGGGTGATCTCGATGCTCAGGCTCAGCAGGAACCCGATCCGGACCACCCGGTTGCGCTCGGTGACACCGAAGTTCAGGTGCAGCAGCCCGGCCAGCGGCAGGAGCATCAGCGCGTTCAGCACGAAGTCACGGCGGCGCGTGCTGAACGACGGGACCAGCAGGATCCGGTAGGTCTCCGCCGGGCCCGAGTCGGGGCCCCAGGAGAGCGGCAGCGGCAGCATGGTGGCGCCGAGGACGGCGACCACGTACCAGGACAGCGCCCACGCCACGATCAGGCGACGAGTGGTGAGCAGGCCCTGACGGCGCAGCCAGAGCCAGGACAAAATCATGAGTACGCCACCCAGGGGCAGCAGCACCGGCAGAGCGGGAACCTGGAAATATTGAGCGTGCATCGAATCCAACGCTACGCGACCCGGCCGGGCCGGCCCTCCCTTCGAGTGATCGGGTGAGCCTCAGCACCACCCTGCGAGTGCATTTCGCCGGCGCGTCCGTTACCTCGCTTACCTTCCGGTACCTTCGCTTATCGGAGCCATCCCTCTTTTCGGGCGATCCGAATGGCGTCCAGCCGATTGCGCGCGCCGGTCTTGGTGATCACCGCGGAAAGGTAATTCCGAACGGTCCCGCCGGAGAGGTAGAGCCGCCCGGCGATCTCCTTCACCGACTCGCCCTCGGCGGCCAGGCCGAGCACTTCCAGCTCCCGGGTGCTCAATCCCCGGTCGGTGTTCAGCGAGGCGGCCTGCAGCATCGGCGAGACCACCCGCTCGCCCGCCGCCAGCCGCCGCACCGAGTCGGCCAGTGCGGTGCCGGCCGCGCTCTTGAGCAGGAAGTTCAGGCCGCCGTTCCACCGGCGGGGCGGCAGCATGCCGCGCTTGGACGGATCACAGAGCAGCAGCATCGCGCAGGACGGTATGGCGGTGTGCAACTCGTCGGCGAGCGGCAGGACCTGACTCACCATGTACTCGGTGTCGATCACGATCACCGCGGGCCACAACTGCGCGGCACGCGGGGCCAGCTCGCTGTTGATCGGCAGCGTGGTGACGTAGTGCATGTCCGGTTCGGTCTCCAGGAACGTACGCACCGGGACGCCGAAGTATCCCTCGTCTCTCACCACCACGACCCGGATCATCACACCACCCTCGTCGATGGGAACCGGGCGGAGACCCGGCGCCGACCCCGTCTGGAACGCTCGACGCAATAATTCTCAGATGACTCGAGGACCATTCTGCGGGTGCGGCACAAGTCGATCCGATAAAGATCTTTAACAGTACGACACGACGCAGGTCATAACGGATCTGTGCCACCGCGAGCAGGCACGGGGCACCCCCATAAACTAACTGAGTGAAACGTTCCGCGCACGCTCTGTCGGCCGTTAGACGGAGTGAGGTCCACCAGATCAACGACTCCCCCTACCGAAACGACGGGTTCATCCCGCTGATACGCCAGTGAAATTAGCCAGCTTTCCCCGCAAATCCCCTTTTTCCGGACATCATCCTTCCATTTCCCCACGCCAAAAACAATGATCCTTCACGTTCCCTTTCCCACCCTCCCCAAAGCCCCCACCCCCCAAGTCCGTTTTTGATTACCGAATTGATCACCCCTCCCCCCAATCCCACATTCCCCCACCCCCTTTCCTCACCCCCAAGTCACCCACCAGCCCTCCCAGCACGACGCAGACCCACGCCACGGCACCCCGCCCCGGCCCGGCCCGGCCCGGCACATTAGGGCGGCGGCGCAGCGCGGCCCGTCACTGCGGGACCGCGGCGCGGTGGCGCGGCGCGGTGGCGCGGCGCGGCGCGGCGCGGCGCGGCGCGGCTCGGCGCGGCTCGGCGCGGCTCGGCGCGGCTCGGCGCGGCTCGGCGCGGCTCGGCG
>NZ_BOMS01000006.1 GCF_016862315.1 Actinoplanes palleronii
GGCGCGGCTCGGCGCGGCTCGGCGCGGCTCGGCGCGGCTCGGCGCGGCTCGGCGCGGCTCGGCGCGGCTCGGCGCGGCGAGGCGGCGCGGTGGGGCGGCGCGGGCGCGATCCACGAGGCTGGCGGCGTCAGCGGCCCCAGGATCAGGTTGTGCATGCGGCAGTCGCCCGCCACAAGGGCGCCAGCAGGCCGCAATCCCAGCAGCGCGTGCACACACCGCCCACCCCGGGGCTACAAACGCACGCAGTAGTTCATCGCGAACCCACACCGCCCCACCGACACCTCCCGCCAGCCGCGGACAAGCCTCGCCACCGGCCCGGCTGGCCCCCAGAGGTGCCACAACCCGCCTGAGACACCCCTCAGCACCAGCCAAGACACGACAGCTGGCGCCCAGAGGTGCCACAACCGGCCCGAGACACCCCTGAGCACCAGCCAAGACGCGCGGCGGCTGGCGCCTACGGCCGCCTCAACCGCGCCGAGACGACCCTCAACACCAGCCGGGATGCGACCAATGCCGCTCAGCCAATTTTGATCTCGGTGGGGCCCTGCGGCCTTGGAGT
>NZ_BOMS01000007.1 GCF_016862315.1 Actinoplanes palleronii
ACAACCGGCCCGAGACACCCGTGAGCACCAGCCAAGACACGCGGCGGCTGGCGCTCACGGGTGCCTCAGCAGCGCCGAGACGACCCTGAGCACCAGCCGGGATGTGGGGGCTGGGGCTCAGGGGTGCCTCGAGTGGGCTGAGACGGCCGTCAGTGCCAGCCGGGGTCGCCGCTTGGTGCTGGAACGCGGGAGGGGCGCGGTGGAAACGACGGAGGCGCTCCCGGTGGTCACCGGGAGCGCCTCCGTGGCGGGACGCTGGGGTCAGTGCATGACGATCGGGGCGGCGGGGGTCGCGTCCGGTTCCAGGAGGTTCGGGGCCTGGCGCTGGCGGGGCAGGAAGTATGCCGGGATCAGCGTGGCCAGGGTCAGGGCGAACCCGACCCAGAACGTGGTGGCGAACGAGTCCGCGACGAACTCGAAGCCGCGCTGCAGGACGTCCGGCGGGAGCTGCTCGGCGATCTGCGGGACCTGGTGCGAGGCGATCGCGGCGCCGGCCTCGGTCATCGGCTCGCCGGTGGGCGTGGTGAGGCCGGGGATGACCGCGGAGTCGTTGAGCTGGTTGGTCAGGATCACCGACATCATCGCCGAGCCGACCGAGCCGGCGATCTGCTGCATGATGTTCAGCAGCGTGGAACCGCGGGCCACCTCGTGGTTGGTCAGCGTCTTCAGCGCCGACGTCATGATCGGCATCATGGTGCCGCCCATGCCCAGGCCCATCACGAACAGCGAACCGCACAGCAGTACGTACGACGTGTCCGTGCCCACCTGGGTGAACGTGAAGAAACCGGCCGCGAGCAGCAGCAGCGCGAACGGCACCGTCCGGCCGATCGGGATCTTGTCGGCCAGCACACCGGCGATCGGCATGGTGACCATCGCGCCGATGCCCTGCGGGGCCATCAGCAGACCGGCGTGCAGCGTGGACTCGCCGCGCACCTGCAGGAAATAGCTCGGGAAGAGCAGCCCGGCGCCCATGAACGCGATCGTGAAGACCGCCAGGGTGACCGTCGAGACGGTGAGGTTCCGGTTCGTGAACAGGCGCAGGTCGAGCAGCGGGTGCTTCGGCTTGAACGAGTAGAACACGAACCCGATCACCAGCAGGCCACCGAGCAGCATCGGCAGCCACACCTTGGTGGCCGAGAAGCTACCCGCCTCGGGCAGCGAGGAGACGCCGTACAGGAAGGAGGCCAGGCCCGGGGAGAGCATCAGCATGCCGAGGAAGTCGAACGACTCGGACGGTTCCGGGTTGTCCTTCTCCAGCGCGAACCACGCGTAGACCAGCGCGATCGCGCCGATCGGCACGTTGATCAGGAAGATCCAGTGCCAGCTGGCCACGTCGATCAGCCAGCCGCCGAGGATCGGGCCGCCGATCGGGCCGAGCAGCATCGGGATGCCGAGCACGGCCATCAGCCGGCCGATCCGCTCCGGTCCGGCCGCCCGCGTCATGATCGTCATGCCGAGCGGCATCAGCATGCCGCCGCCCAGGCCCTGGAGCACCCGATAGCCGACCAGCTGGCCGATCGTGTCGGCGGTGGCGCACAGCACCGAGCCGACGGTGAACAGCACCAGCGCGGTCATGTAGAGCCGCTTGGTGCCGAACCGGTCGGCCGCCCACCCGGTCAGCGGGATGACCGTGGCCAGGGCCAGCGTGTAGCCGGTCATGGTCCAGGCGACCTCGGCATACGTGGCGCCGAACGTGGACTGGAAGGTGGGCAGCGCGACGCTGACCACGGTGACGTCGAGAATCGACATGATCGCGCCGAGGACCACGACCCCGGCGATTTTCAGAACGGCGGCGTCGAGTTTGGCCGGCGCAGCCTGGGCTTGGCTACTCAAAGGAAACTCCAAAGACCGCGTGGACCCACGCGGCGAGATCGTCGGGCGAATCGGACGGGCTCAGCCCCCTGGGCCCGCCGTGTCACGGCGTGAGCGTAACGAACCGAAAGCCCGGCTCACCTCCCCATTATCCGGCTCCGGACTGTGGCGCTCCCCACTGATCACCTGTTCCGGCGACCCCCGATCGCGGTGCCCGGATCACGGCGCGCAGGCGTCACTCGCGTCCCGGCGCGACCGCGCCACCCGGGCCGCGGCAAGCACGCCGATCCCGTCCGCGGCCCAGTGCGCCAGCACCGGTGTCAGCAGCCCGCCACTCAGGCCACGCAGGACGCCGAGCAGCACACCCGCCACACCGGTGGCCAGCGCGTCCGTCCACGGCCGGGCCGGGCCCAGGTGCCAGAGTCCGAACAGCACCGCGGTCACCCCGGTCGCCCAGGCCGTGCCGTGCTCCCGGCTGATCAGCGCCCAGAGCACGCCACGGAACGCGACCTCCTCGAAGACGACGGTGGCCAGCGGTACCGCGACGAGCGCGGTGTACCAGGGGCGGGGGTAGTCGGTGCGGAAGAATCGGCGCGCCACCGGGAGCCGCACCGCGATCGCGTACCCGAGGGTGATGGCCGCGACCGCGCTCACGCCGTACCAAAAACCGGCGGTCGTCAGCCCGAGCTCACCGGGAGGGAAGCCGGAGACCGCGACCAGAAAGATCGCGGCCAGCGGCCCGGTGATCGGCTGAGTCCAGGCGGGGCCGCGGACGGTCCAGAGCCGGACCACGCCCATGATCACGAGGACCGGCAGCATCCCCTCACGGTAAATCGCTCGACCCCGATCCACGAGCTCCGTATCTTCGACGGAGATCGCACGAAAAAGGCGACAGCGACAGCGACGGAAGGGGAGCCCGATCATGCGGACCCCCGTGTCGCGTTTCGACCTGATCCTCTTCAGTGGTGTGCCCGGTTCCGGCCGCGCCACCGGGACTGGCCGTACCTGATCGCCTGAGCAGCTCCGATGCCGGCGGTCAGGCGGGCGCACGCCCTCGACCGATCGACATCGAAAGTACGAGCCATCATGCGTGTCCGCAATCTCGGCATCCTCGCGCACGTCGACGCCGGCAAGACCACGTTGACCGAACGCATCCTCTACGTCACCGGCGCCACCCACAAGCGCGGCGAGGTGCACGACGGCACCACCATCACCGACTTCGACCAGCAGGAACGCGACCGCGGCATCACCATCTTCGCGGCCGCGGTGACCTGCGACTGGGCCGAGCACCGGTTGAACCTGATCGACACTCCCGGACACGTGGACTTCTCCGACGAGGTGGAGCGGTCGCTGCGGGTCCTCGACGGGGCGGTCGCGGTGTTCGACGGCGTGGCCGGGGTGGAGCCGCAGTCCGAAGCGGTGTGGCGGGCGGCCGATCGTTATCAGGTGCCGCGGATCGCGTTCGTGAACAAGCTGGATCGGGCCGGTGCGTCGTTGTCGGCGGCGGTCGCGTCGATCGCGGATCGGTTGGAGGTCGTGCCGCTGCTCGTCCAGCTTCCGCTGGGTGCGGAGTGCGCGTTCCGTGGTGTCGTCGATCTTGTCGGCATGCGGGCCCTGACCTGGAACAACGGCGAAATGTCCGAAAGTTCGGACATTTCGGAAGAGGCCCGCGCCGGGCGCCGTCACCTCGAGGAACAGGTCGCCGCATTGCACCCCGCGGCCCTGGAGGAATTGGGGGATATCTCGGACGCGACCCTCCGCCGCGCCCTCCGAGACCTGACCCTTTCCGGTCAGGCGGTTGTCGTGCTCTGCGGCTCCGCCTATCGCGACAAAGGCATCGAGCCGCTGCTCGACGCCATCGTCGACTACCTGCCGGCCCCGACCGGCAACGCGGAGCAGGACCTGGCCGCGCTGGTCTTCAAGGTGCACACCGCGCGCACCGGCCGGCTCACCTACCTGCGCGTCTATGAAGGCACGCTCACGAAGGGAGACACCGTGTGGGACGCGGGCGCGGGCCGTACCGAACGCATCGCCCGCATCCTGCGGGTCCAGGCCGACCGGCACACCGAGATCGACCGGGCGACCGCCGGTGACATCGTCGCCGTCGCCGGGGTGAAGGCCGCCCAGGTCGGCACGACGCTGGCCACCCGGCGCAACCCGGTACTGCTGGAGGCCGCGCGGATCACCGATCCGCTGGTCTCGGTCGCGGTCGAGGCGCGGTCGCGTCCCGACGCGCTGCGACTGCCGCGAGCCCTGGCCGCGCTGGCCGAGGAGGACCCCTCCTTGACCGTACGCATGGACGCCGAAACCGGTCAGACCCTGCTGTCCGGACTGGGCGAGCTGCACCTGGAGGTGGCCGTGGAGAAGCTCCGTCAGCGCACCGGCCTGGCGGTGACCATGGGCCGTCCCCAGGTGGCGTACCGGGAGACCGTCCGGCACGGCGTGACCGGCCTGCTCTACCGGCACCTCAAGCAGGACGGCGGCTCCGGCCAGTACGCGCACGTCGTGCTGGCCGTGGCGCCCGGCGACGGCTTCACCTTCGCCTCGACGGTGACCGGTGGCCGGGTCCCGGCCGAGTACGTCCGTGCGGTCGAGGCCGGCTGCCGGGAGACGCTCGCCGAGGGCCCGCTCGGCGGTCACCCGGTGGTCGGGCTGCGGGTCACGCTGACCGACGGGCAGACCCACCCGAAGGACTCGTCCGAGATGGCGTTCCGCGCGGCCGGCCGGTTCGGCCTGCGCACAGCGCTGCGCGCCTGCGTCATGGAACTGCTCGAACCGGTCGCGGAGGTCACGGTCAGCGCTCCGTCGGAGACGCTGGGCGCGGTCCTCGGTGACCTCGCGGCCCGGCGCGGCCAGGTCACCGACTCCGGGGTACGGGCGGTGACGGCGGTCGTGCCGCTCGCCGAGCTGTTCGGCTACTCGACGCAGCTGCTCAGCCGCACCCACGGCCGCGGCACGTTCACCAGCCGCCCCGCGGGCTACCGTCCGGCGGCCTGACTAAACGGCGGGCCCGATGCTCATCATCGGGCCCGCCTCACGCCTCCCGTGGTGACCGGCGGTGACGTGGGTCCGAGACGCAGCTCGGTGCGGGACGGCTCGACCGGCAGCGCCGCGGCACCGGCACCGGATTTCGGCAGCGGACGGCGGGGCTGGACCCGCCCGGAACTGCCACCCCGGCCCGGATAGATCAGCAGCCCGTTCACCGGGTCGGGCACCGCGTCGAGCGCGGCACGCACGCCGGCCAGGTCACGGAAGCCGGTGAACTGCTCGTCGGTGCGGAACCCGATCTCGAAGAGCACACCCCAGGTGTGCCGATGCCACGCCCAGTCGTAGGCCCCGTGCGTCACGGCGGCCTCGACGAGCGCGTTCCCATACGAATCCTGCCAGCGGGCGGCGGACTGCCGCGGCCCGTCGAATACTTCGATCGACCACCAGCGCAGCTCCATGCGCCCCAGCGTACGACTGTTCCGCACCCGTTCATGGGCCAACTTCATCGGTCGCAGGCCCCGGTGTCGAACCGGGCGGGCCACCCTTATGAGGGGCGGCTGAGAACCCGACGCTCGCCTGCGGTCTCCCCACAGTGGATGGCCCACATCGTGCCCCCGGCTGGACTCGAACCAGCGACCCCGGCGCTCGGAACGCCGTGCTCTCTCCACTGAGCTACGAAGGCGGAACTGTCGTGCTGACCGACGCGGAGGAGGTGGGATTCGAACCCACGGGCCTCTCACGAGGCCACGCCGATTCCAGCGGCGTTTCCGAAGCCAGGCCGGCTCCCCCATTTTGTACGACGTGAAGCAGCGCGGACGGGATTCGAACCCGCACATGCCCTGGGTGAAAACCAGGTGACTCTCCCTATTCGTCCACCGCGCCAAGCCTTTCCGTGCGCCGCCGGGGACTCGAACCCCGAACCCACTGATTAAGAGTCAGTAGCTCTACCCATTGAGCTAGCGGCGCATGAACGGAGACGATGGGAATCGAACCCATACGGGATATCACTACCCCCAACCGCTTTCGAGGCGGCGGCCGGCGCCCATCGGCTGGCGTCTCCATGTTCACGTCGGGATGGCGGGATTCGAACCCGCGGCCCCCGGTTCCCGAAACCGGTGCGCTGACCAAGCTGCGCCACATCCCGTGGAGCGGAGAGTGAGAGATTCGAACTCTCGGTACGGGTCGTGACCCGCACTACGGATTAGCAATCCGCCGCCTTAGGCCGCTCGGCCAACTCTCCACCGCGCCCCGTACCGGGATCGAACCGGCGACCTCGCGCTCGACAGGCGCTTGCTCTCCCACTGAGCTAACAGGGCTGGCATAAAAACGTGGACCCGGCCGGATTCGAACCGGCCGCCTCCGCTGTGCGAGAGCGGCGCTCTACCAACTGAGCTACGAGCCCATACGTACCCGGAGCGCGATTCGAACGCGCACTGCCACCGTTCTGAGCGGTGTGCCTCCTGCCATTGGGCTACCCGGGCCTGCTGTGTCGAGTGGCTACCGGGATTCGAACCCGGAACCTCCGCCATGGCGAGGCGGCGCTCTACCGTTGAGCTACAACCACATTTTCCTGCGTCGCCCGTCCGGGGGTCGAACCCGGTCCTCCGGATTGAGAGTCCGGTGGTCTGACCTTCCGCAACCTCACGGGCGCATTCTTCGGGTGGCTGCCCGAAACGTGTCCCCGGAGAGATTCGAACTCCCGACCCCCGGATCCGTAATCCGGTGCTCTTTCCGCTGAGCTACGAAGACGTGATCCCCTGATCGGGATCGCGTGGACCTGGGCGGATTCGAACCGCCGACCCCCGGTCTGCCGAACCGGTGCGCTACCAGACTGCGCCACAAGCCCATCGTTTCCCCGGCCACCGGCGGCGATGCTGCCGGTGGCCGGGACGTACAAAGATATGTGCCATCCACTGTGGAGTTATCAAGGATCGTGACCGCCGGTTTCCACCGCGGTCGGATGCACGGGCGGCAGGATTCGAACCCGCACCTGACAGATTTGGAGGCTGCCGCTCTACCGTTGAGCTACACCCGTAGGAGAAACAGAAAACCGCCCGGTCCCGGATCGGGAGGGCGGCTGAACGTCGCTAGCTGGAAAGCTAGCGTCGCCACCGTCCCGTGTCGCGCTTCGGTTCGCCGAGAGCCAGAACGTCGCTGCTCAGGGCCCGCGGACTGGCGGCCAGGGATCGACCGGACCGTGCCATGACAGCCGCACCGCGCGGCTCAGGCCGCTGCGACATGATCGAAATCTGCCACTGCATGATCGGTTTCCCCTTCCCTGATCAGTGCTTTCCGTTCGCCCCGACTGCCTCGGTGGTGATGACTACGTTAGGCCCACTCCCCAAGACCGACAACGCATTTATTCGAGCAATTCTCGAGCCCACCACCCGCCGAGCTGGGCCCGATGCCGCTCAGCCCATCTTGATCTCGGTGGGGCCCTGCGGCCGTGGAATGGCGTCCGATGTGTTCGGGTGCGGGTGGGCGGGGGCGGCAGGAGTCCGCGCTCGGCGCTGAAGGGGCGGTGGAAGACCGCGCTCGGCGCTGAAGGGGCGGCGGAAGACCGCGCTCGGCACTGAAGGGGCGGCGGAAGACCGCGCTCGGCGCTGAAGGGGCGGCTGGGGTCCGCGGTGGGCCGGGTTCGGGGGTGGTGGCGGTCCGCGGTCGGGTGGTGCGTGCGGCTAGCGCCCCCAGGCGGGCGGCAGACGCACGCGATCCGGCAGCGCGGACTCTCACCGCCCTACCCCGGACCGACGGGCGCGGGAGGCGAGAGGCGGGCACTGGAGCGAGGGGAAGTTAGGCTAGCCTAAGCAACTCGCGATGGTGGTCGAGAGGGTTGCGCAGTGAGTGAGTCACGCCTTCGGCAGCGGAAGCCGGTCGATCCGCATGTTCTGATGCTGGAGGTCACCGGGCAGCGCCGGGTGTCGCCGACCGTCGTCCGGGTCACGCTGGGTGGTGACGGGCTCGAGAGGTTCACGCCGCTCGGTTTCGACCAGTGGTTCCGGCTGTTCCTGCCGCGGGAGGGGCAGGAGACGCTGCGGCTGCCGACCCGGACGTCGAGCCTGTGGTACGCGCAGTACCTGGCCACGCCGAAGGCGAAGCGGCCGTGGGTGCGCAACTACACGGTGCGGGCGTTCGCGGACGGGCGGCTCGACGTGGACTTCGTCATTCACACCGACGCGGACGGGCGGTGCGGGCCGGCGACCGCGTTCGCCCTGAACGCGAAGCCCGGCGACCAGGTCGGTCTGCTCGATCAGGGCACCAGCTACCACCCCCGAAGCGGGAACCCCCGCACCGAACCCGACTGGACGCTGCTGGTCGCCGATGAGACCGGGCTGCCGGCGGTCGCCGGGATCTGCGGCTCGCTGCCGGCCGACGCCCGCGGTCTGGCCATCGTGGAGATCCCGGTGGCGGCCGACGCGCAGGAGTTCGCCGTGCCGGCCGGGGTCACGGTGCGCTGGGTGGCGCGGGACGAGGCGGGCGCGGAGCACGCGGTGCCGGGCGGGCTGGCGCTGAGCGCGCTGCGGGATTCCACGCTGCCGGACGGCGCGGGCTATGCCTACCTGGTCGGCGAGTCCGCCCTGGCGACCGGTGCGCGGCGATTCTTGATCGAGGAGCGCGGCTTCACCAAGCACCAGGTGGACTTCGTCGGCTACTGGCGGCACGGGCACGGCTACGTGTGAGCCGATCAACGCGGCGCGGGCACGGCTATTCGCCACGCGGCGCGGGCACGGCGGCTATTTGCCGGCGGAACGGGTATGTAGACGGGCATGAGTGATCTTGAGCCGGAGAGCTTCGCCGAGTTCGTGACCAGCGACGGCCCCGGGTCGGCGGATGTCGACGAGCAGCCGGTCGGCCCGCTGCCCGCCGACAAGGAGCCGCAGGGGCCACAGGACGTGCAGGAGCCGCCGGCCACCGACGACGAGCTGGAGGCCCGGCCCGGCTCGGAGAGCGACGTGGTCGAGCGCGGCACCGAGGACGAGCCGGACGAGGAGAACTACCGCTAGCCGACGAAAGAGAGCCGGGCCCGGTCAGCTGACGGGGCCCGGCTCTGACGCTCTGACCGCGACCACCCGCGGACATCGCCCCGGAGGGTTTTGCGTTATGGACGCGCCAGCGGCCAGCGAAACCCGGAGGGGTCCCGGCGGGAGCGACGATCTGTACCCCGGCGGACGCACGACATCAAGAATTTGATCTTGCGTTGAACCGCAACAGAACCTCAGACCTCGACCGGGCTGAGCTCCGGCAGGGCCACCGGTGTCGATGCGACCTCGGGCTTGCGGCCGGCCGGGACCAGCAGCGCGACCGCGAACGCCGCAGCGCTGGCCACCGCGAGCAGCAGGAACGCCTCGGTGTAACCCGATTCCGCGGGCAGGCCGCCGGCGCCGGGGTGTCCGGTCACGACCGAGCTGACCACCGCCGTGCCGATCGACGCGCCGATGGTGCGGATGTTGGTGTTCATGCCGCTCGCCGCGCCGGTCTGGTGACGCGGCACGCTCTGCACGATCAGGTTGATCATCGAGGAGTAGAGCAGGCCGAGTCCGATACCGAACAGCGCGCCGGTGAGCGCGACGATCGCCCGGCTGTCGTGGAGCAGCGCGAGGCTCAAGCAGGCGATCGTGCCGAGGCCGGCGCCCCAGAGCAGCTGGGCCTTGTTGCTGACCCAGCGGGTCAGCGGGCCGCTGAGCGAGCCGAACACCGCCATGGCCACCATCATCGGCAGCATCAGCAGGCCGGCGGTGGTCACCGAGGCGCCGAAGCCGTAGCCGGTGCTCGCCGGGACCTGCATGAGCTGCGGCAGGAACGCGAAGACGCCGAACATCGCGGCACCGAAGAGCAGCGACACCAGGTTGGTGGTCCAGACCGCGGGCAGGCGCATCATCCGCATGTCGATCAGGGGTTCGGTGGACCGGAGCTCGGCCACCATCCAGGCCGCGAACATCACGACCGCGAGGATCAACAACCCGACGGTACGACCGGAGCCCCAGCCCCAGGTCGCACCCTTGCTGAGCGGCAGCAGCAGCGCGACCAGCCAGCCGGCCAGCAACGTCGCGGAGAACCAGTTGATCCGGCCCTTGACCCCGGCCGGCGACGGCGGAACGACCC
The DNA here is from genome assembly GCF_016862315.1 of Actinoplanes palleronii. Classification (GTDB taxonomy): domain Bacteria; phylum Actinomycetota; class Actinomycetes; order Mycobacteriales; family Micromonosporaceae; genus Actinoplanes; species Actinoplanes palleronii. The sequence continues at coordinate 9,904 of NZ_BOMS01000007.1, forward strand.
GCCAGGCGAGCACCGCGACGGCGGTCACCGCGATCATCGGGATCCAGAACAGCCAGCGCCAGTCGAGCACGCCGACGATCGGGCCGGCCAGCACGATGCCGAGGCCGGAGCCGCTGGCGATGACCGCGGCCAGGATGCCGATCGCGGAGCCGACCCGCTCGGGCGGGTAGACGTCGCGGATGATGCCGAAGGAGACCGGGAAGACGGCGGCGCCGAGGCCCTGCACGACGCGGGCGATGATCAGCACGGTCACGTTCGGGGCGACCGCGGCGAGCAGGCAGCCCAGCGCGATGGCGCCGAGCGCGACCAGCAGCGTCCGGTCCTTGCCGATCATGTCGGCGATCCGGCCCATCAGCGGGGTGGCGACCGAGGCGGAGAGCAGCCAGGCGGTGAGCACCCAGGTGACCGTGCCGGTGGTGGTGTGCAGGTCCTGCTGGATGGTGGGCAGCACCGGGGTCACCAGGGACTGCATGAGGGCGAACGCGGCGGCGGCCGCGGCCAGCACGGAGAAGGTGACGCGCGGGGTCGCCTGGTAAAGTCGAGGCATGCCTCCAGATTAGCGGAGGGGTGCCTCCGGTTAGCAAGCCGATTACCGCCGGGGGTGATGTGAGGAGGGTCTCCCCATGCAGGATGTGCCGGTTTCGGTGCGCCGCCCCCAACGGGCCGACGCGCGCCGCAACTTCGACGCGCTGCTCGCCGCCGCGCGCGAGATCTTCGCGGAGAGCAGCACCGACGCGTCGCTCGAGGAGATCGCCCGGCGGGCCGGGGTGGGCATCGGCACGCTGTACCGCAACTTCCCGACCCGGCGTGACCTGTTCGAGGCGGTCTACGTCGAGGAGATCAACCAGCTGAGCGTCGTCGCCGAGACGGTCGCCGACCTGCCGCCGTGGGAGGCGCTGCGGGCCTGGCTGGACCGTTTCGTGGGCTACGTGGTCACCAAACGCGCCGTGATGGACGCGCTGAACCGTGACTCCGAGCTGTTCACGTCGTGCCGGGTCGCGATGTACCGGGCCGGCGAGCCGCTGCTGGAGCGGGCCCGGGCGGCCGGCGAGGTGCGCCCGGACGCGAGCTTCGACGACGTGCTGCGGATGATCTCCGGGCTGGTCTCCGGCGCGTTCGTCGACGAGGCCCAGCGCGACCGGGTGCTGGCCTTCGCCCTGGACGGGATACGCAACCGCCCCCGGTGACTCCCGGGGGCGGCGCGGTGGCCGGACGAGAAATCAGGCCTTGTCCTGGGCGGCGGACCGGGCCGGGTTCGCCTGCTGGGCGGCCTTGGGGTCCTTCTCGTGCTGCTTGGCGCGCACGCCGGCCTCGATCCGGTCGCCGAGGCTCTTGTCGACCTGGTGCCAGTACTCGAACGCGCGCAGCAGGATCGGCTCGCTGACGCCGTTGAGCAGGTGACCGACGATGTTGGTGACCAGCCGGTCGCGTTCCGCGTCGTTGAGCACGTCGCGGACCAGGGTGCCGGGCTGGCCCCAGTCGTCGTCCTGGGCGTGCGGGGTGGCCGCGGACCGGACCATCTCGCCGTCGGCGTACCACTTGCCGCCGTCGTCGGTCAGCGCCGGGTTGGCCTGCGGGCCGCCGTACGAGTTCGGCGCGTACACCGGATCGGTCACGTTCCGGATCCGCATCGCGCCGTCCTTGGAGTACGAGTGCGTCTCCACCTTCGGCGAGTTCACCGGGATCTGCTTGTAGTTGACGCCGAGCCGGGCCCGGTGCGCGTCGGAGTAGCTGAACCCGCGCGCCAGCAGCATCTTGTCCGGTGACAGCCCGGTGCCGGGCACCACGTTGTTCGGTTCGAACGCGGCCTGTTCCATCTCGGTGTGGTAGTCGGTGACGTTGCGGTTCAGGGTCAGCTTGCCGACCTCCCGCAGCGGGTAGTCGCCGTGCGGCCACACCTTGGTCAGGTCGAACGGGTTGAACCGGTACGTCTTCGCGTCCTCGAACGGCATCACCTGCACGTGCAGCGTCCAGCTCGGGAACTCCCCGCCGGCGATGTGGTCGAACAGGTCGCGCTGGTGGTAGTCGGTGTCCATGGCCGCCATCTGGTCACCCTCGTCCTGGGTGAACGTCTCGACGCCCTGGTCGGTCTTGAAGTGGTACTTCACCCAGTGGCGCTCGCCCTGCGCGTTGATCCACAGGTAGGTGTGGCTGCCGTAGCCGTTCATGTGCCGCCAGGTGCGCGGAATGCCGCGGTCACCCATCAGCCAGGTGACCTGGTGGGCGGACTCCGGTGACAGCGTCCAGAAGTCCCACTGCATGTCGTGGTCACGCAGGTTGTTGTCGGCGCGGCGCTTCTGCGACCGGATGAAGTGCTGGAACTTCATCGGGTCCTTGATGAAGAAGACCGGCGTGTTGTTGCCGACGATGTCCAGGTTGCCGTCGGTGGTGTAGAACTTCACCGCGAAACCGCGCGGGTCCCGCCAGGTGTCCGGGCTGCCCCGCTCGCCGGCGACGGTGGAGAACCGGATCAGCGTCTCGGTCTCGGCGCCGGGCTGGAACACCGCGGCCCGGGTCAGGGCGCTCACGTCCTGGGTGACCTGGAAGGTGCCGAACGCGCCGCCGCCCTTGGCGTGCGGCTGGCGCTCCGGGATCCGCTCCCGGTTGAAGTTGGCCATCTGCTCGATCAGGTAGTGGTCCTGCAGCAGCAGCGGGCCGTCCGGTCCGACGGTGAGCGAGTGTTCGTCGCTGGCGACCGGAATGCCGGCGTCCGTAGTGGTCGGCGGGCGTTCTGATGGGCTCACGAGAAGAACCTCCCTTTCCTGAACAGGGGATACCCGGTCTCAGCACGCTAAACCTTGATCTGGAACAGCTCCAGTTCAGTGCACGGGCGGCGTCAGTCGACGACGAAGGACGGCGAGGTGACCTGCGGCGAGGCGGTCGCCGGCGGCGGTCGCGGCGTGGGCCGGTGCCGGGGCGGCCAGCGCCCCCGCAACCAGAACGCTACCGAGCAGGACTCGACATCTCATGACTGTCGAGTCGGTGCGCCGGGCCCGGAACTGAGCCGGTGACGATCAGGGCGAGCGCCGCCGCGTACGTGGTCATCACCAGCACCCCGGCGGCGGGCAGCTCGATCCCGGCCGCGCCCGCGCCGATCATCAGGTCGGAGAGCAGGAACAACGCGCCACCGGCCGCGGTGCGCCGGGAGACCCCGGTGGCCGCGGCCGCCATCGCGGTCAGCGCCAGGCTGTAGACCAGCACCGGCACCCGCAGGTCACCGAGGCGACTCCACAGCAGCGCGTTGACCCCGGCCCAGAGCACCGCGTAGGCCAGCACGGCGGCCAGCGGCGGCCGGGCGCGCTTGAGGAACGCGGTGAGCAGGCAGAGCTGGGTGCCGAGGAAGAAACCCATCCCGGCCAGGAAAGCCGGGGTGCCCGGGATCAGCAGTGCGATGTCGCCGAGCGTGGCGAGGACCAGCGCCGCGGCCAGACTTTTGTCAGCTTTTTTATAGATGTGAAGGAGCAAAAGGGGCGCCAGGAGCGGCTTCGTGATCCATTGCAGGGCGGTCCAGTCCAGCGCGACCGCGGCCACCTCGATGATCGCGACGGCGGCAAAGAGCGTGATCCTCACGTGGCGGGCTGCCAGCCCGGGCGGCCGAACACGTAACCGAGGCGGGCCCGCCAGCTCGTCGCGGTGCGCAGGTCCCGCCAGATCGCGTGGTACTCGTGCGTCGCCACCCGCAGCGGGTTGTAGGTGCTGATATTGCTGGTCAGGCCGTACCTGACCTTCTCGCCCTCGGGTTCGAAGGAGCGGAACAGCCGGTCCCAGACGATCAGGATGCCGCCGTAGTTGCGGTCCAGGTAGGGGTCGTTCGAGCCGTGGTGCACCCGGTGGTGCGACGGGGTGTTGAGGAACCACTCGACCGGCCTGGGCAGACGGTCGATCCGCTCGGTGTGCAGGAAGAACTGGTACGCCAGGCTGATCGACTGCTGCAGGAAGATCATCCACGGCGGCATCCCGAGCAGCGCCAGGGGCAGCCAGAACGGCAGCGAGGTCATCGGGGTCCAGCTCTGCCGCAGCGCGGTGGACAGGTTGTAGAACTGACTGGAGTGGTGCACCACGTGACTGGCCCAGAGCACCCGGACCTCGTGGTGCAGCCGGTGGAACCAGTAGTAGGCCAGGTCGTCGGCGAAGAACAGCAGCACCCAGACCCACCAGTGGCTCGGGTCCAGCTTGAACGGGCTGAGCACGTACAGCCCGGCGTACAGCACCGCGGTGAACAGCTTCCACGGCACGCCGATCACCTGGCTGCCGGCACCCATCGACAGGCTGGTGGCGGTGTCGCGGGCCTCGTACCCGCGCTCCTCGTCGTCCGGCAGGAACCGGTAGGACAGCACCTCCATCACGATGAGCAGCAGGAACGCCGGGACGGCGTAGAGCACGGCGGGGATCATCGCTGCTCCTTGTCGATCAGGGCGGTGTCGCTGCCGAGGGGCGCGGTGAGCAGGCCGCGCGCGGCCCGCTCGGCCTCGGCGGCCGCGCCGGCCGAGATCAGGGCGGCCAGCCTGCGGTGGGCGGTGACGTTCAAGAGCTCTTCGGTACGACGGTGAGCCGGCACGTGACCGACCGCGAGCGTCCCGGCGGTGAGGCTGTTGAACGCCAGCAGGTACGCGATGTTGCCGGAGCCCTCGACGATCCGCCGCCACAGGGCGAGGTCGGCCACCGCCATCGCGGCCAGGTCCGGTGCCGCGTCCGCGTACGCCTCGGCCGCCTCGAGGATCGCGTCCCGGGCCGGGCGGGTGGCCCGCTCGGCGGCGAGCCGGGCGGCGTCCGCGCCGATGCAGGCCCGCATCTCGAGCACGTCGCGCGCCAGGGTCTCGACCGGCAGCACGTCCTCGGCGGTGGTCAGGGTCATGGCCAGGTCCAGCCCGGCGGTGGCCCGCCAGTCCAGCACCCGGGTGGCGCCGCCCTGACTGACCCGGACCAGGCCGAGCTGCTGCAGCCGGCGCAGCGCCTCGCGGATCGCGTGCCGGTTCACCGCGAAGCCGGCGGCCAGCTCCCGTTCGCTGGGCAGCGGGTCACCGGCCGGGTAGGCGCCGCCGACGATGGCGTCGCGGAGCCGGCCGAACACGTGGTCGGAGACGGAGAGCCGGGGTGCGGGATCGAAATCCATGCGCGGCAGTGTGCCCCGTCACACATCAACCCGTCAACTGGTTGGACCAGTTTCCCGCATCGGCGGACGGCAGCGATAATCGGCTCGTGCAGCAGCGGCTCGATCGGGTGGTGACGGCCGGCGGCGCCACCGTGGCCTACTCGTCGGCGGGCGCGGGCCGGCCGCTGGTCTACGTGATGGGCTGGCTCACCCACCTCGAGCTGGGCTGGGAGCTGCCGGCCGAGCGGGCCCTCTACGAGGCGCTCGGCGCGGGCTGCCGGCTGGTCCGCTACGACCGGGCCGGCTGCGGGTTGTCGCCGGCCGCGGACCGGCCGGCGTCGCTGGATTTCGAACTCGAGCAGCTGGCCGCGGTCACGGCCGCGCTGCGCGAGCCGTTCGACCTGATGGGTACGTCGATGGGCGCGCCGGTCGCGGCGGCCTGGGCCGCACAACACCCCGAGACGGTACGCCGGCTGGTCCTCTACGGCGGCTGGGCGCGCGGCGACGAGCTGTCCCCGCCGAGCGTGCGCGAGCACCTCCTGGGGCTGGTCGAGGCGCACTGGGGGCTGGGCTCGGACGTGCTCGCCGACATCTTCGCCCCGGACGCCGACGGCCCGACCCGCGCCGCGATGGCCCGCTACCAGCGCGCCTGCTCGACCGCGGCGACCGCCCGGGAGCTGCTGGCGCTCAGTTACCGGCTCGACGTCCGCGACCAGCTGGCCCGGGTGCGGGCGCCGACCCTCGTGGTGCACCGCACCGGCGACCGCGCCGCGCCGGTCGCGCAGGCCGAGGCCCTGGCCGCCGGGATCAGCGGCGCCGGCCTGGTGCTGCTGCCCGGCCGCTCGCACCTGCCGTACGCCGGTGACCGGGACGAGCTGGTGCGGGTGGTCCGCCGGTTCCTCGGCCTGCCCGCCGCCCGGCGTCGCACCGGCACGCTGACCGCCCGCCAGCGCGAGGTGGCCGCCCTGGTCAGCCAGGGCTGCACGAACCGGGAGATCGCGGCGCGGCTGGGCATCGACGAGCGCTCGGCCGAGGGGCACGTGGAACGGATCCGGCTGCGCCTGGGATTCCGGTCCCGGGCCCAGATCGCCGCCTGGTTCGCCGCACAGTGAGGTATTTCCCCGCCTGACCGGCCGGCCGGATCGGCGCAGAGTCGACGCCATGACTGAACTGTCCGCACCACCCTTCCCGGTGCACCCGATGCGCGGCCCGTTCAACGCCGCGTTCTTCAGCGTGCTGGGCCCGTACATCGAGTGGCACGTGCGCCGGCACAAGCGGCGGGTGTTCGCCGACCTGCCCGAGAACGTCGTCGAGCTCGGCTCCGGCGTGGGCGCGAACCTGCGCTACCTACGCCCGGGTTCGACGCTCGTCGCCGTCGAACCCAACCGGCCGATGCACGCCCGGCTGCGGGCCGCCGCCGGACGCCGCGGCGTGGACCTGGATCTGCGCGAGCGGGTCGCCGAGCACACCGGGCTGCCCGACCGCAGCGCCGACGCGGTGATCTCCTCGCTCGTGCTGTGCACGGTGACCGATCCGGCCCAGGTGCTGGCCGAGGTGCGGCGGGTGCTGCGCCCGGGCGGCACGTACCGGTTCGTCGAGCACGTCGCGGCACCGGCCGGCACGCCGACCCGCTACCTGCAACGGGCGCTGCGCCGGCCGTGGGCCTGGACGTTCGAGGGCTGCTCGTGCGAACGGGACCTGGCCGCGCTGGTGCGCGCGGCCGGGTTCGCCCGGGTCGACATCGAGCCGTACCGGCTGCACAGCCCGTTCGTCTCGTTCAACACCCAGATCGCCGGGATCGCCTACGCCTGATCGACGACGAGGGCGCGCGGGGTGAAGTCCGGCTCCGGGACCGGCTTGCCGAAGAAGTAGCCCTGCGCGTACTCGTAGCCGAGCTCGCGCAGGTACGCCGCCTGCTCCGCGGTCTCCACACCCTCGGCGACCGCCCGCAGCCCCAGGCCCTTGCTGACGTGGATCAGCGCGTCCACGATCACCGCCCGGCCACCGCCCGCGATGATCTCGTCGACGAACGACTTGTCCACCTTCAGCACGTCCACCGGCACGGTACGCAGCAGGCCCAGCGACGAGTGGCCGGTGCCGAAGTCGTCCAGGGCGATCCGCACCCCGGTCCGGTGCAGGGTCTCCACCGCGTGCACCGCGGTGCCGCCGCCGAACAGCGCGGTCTCGGTCACCTCGACCAGCAGCGCGGCCGGTTCCAGCCCGCACTCGGCCAGGATCGCGGCCACCACGTCCGGGAACTCCGGCTCGCGCAGCTGCCGGGCCGAGACGTTGACGCTGATGTAGCTCGGCGCGGCGGCGCCCAGGTCGCGGCGCCACCCGGCGAACTTGTGGCACGACGTGCGCATCACGAACTCGCCGAGCTCGACGATCAGCCCGTTGTCCTCGGCGACCGGGATGAAGTCGACCGGGCTGACGAACCCGCGGACCGGATGGTGCCAGCGCACCAGCGCCTCGACCGCCTCGAACCGGGTCGTGGTCAGCTCCACGATCGGCTGGTAGACCACCCGGAAGTCGCCGTCGTCGAGGCTGTGCCGCAGGTCCGCGCCGAGCTGCGCGGCCGCGTCGGCGCTCTCGTCCAGCTCGGCCGTGTAGATCATCAGCTGGCTGCCGGCCGCCTTCGCGGCGTACCGGGCGGTGTCCGCGCGGCGCACCAGCTCCGGCACCGGTACCGCGCCGCAGTACTCGCTGTCGGCCACCCCGAGCCGGGCGTTGAGCAGCAGCTCGTGCTCGCCGGAGACGACCGGCCGGCGCAGCAGGTCGACCAGCCGGGCCACCACCGTCTCGCCCTCGTCCTTCCGGGTGTCCAGGACCAGCACGGCGAACTCGTCGGCGCCCATCCGGGCCACCGCGTCACCCTCGCGCAACGAGGCGCGCAGCAGCCCGGCCACCGCGGCCAGCGCCTGGTCCCCGGCGGCCCGGCCGAGCCGGTCGTTGACGTGCTTGAACCCGGCCAGGTCGATCATCACGAGCCGGCACGGGCCGGCCGCCACGCCCCGGATCGCCTCCTCCTCGAACGCGCGCCGGTTCGGCAGCCCGGTCAGGTCGTCGCGCATGGCCAGGTCGTGCAGCCGGCGGGCCTGGCTGTGCACCCGCTTGATGTACCCGGACATCCGGGTCACCACCAGGACGAACAGCGCCATCGAGCCGATGCCGACGGCGAGCCAGCTCATCTGCCCGCCGCCGCGCTCGCCCTGCACCAGCAGGATCGCCGGCACCAGCAGCATCGAGGCGGTCAGCACCAGCAGACGGCTCCAGCCCAGGCTCTCCTCCTCCTCGGCGATCGCGGTGGCCTGCGCCGGGTGGGCGGCGGCGGCGGACCAGCAGACGTACGCGAACAGGTAGCCGGCGTAGACGTACGAGCCGTAGGCGTACATCGCGTCGGGCAGCAGCGTGTAGACCACGTTGCCGGCCAGGATCACCACGCCGCCGACGGTGAGCAGCCACATCCCGGCGGTCCGCGGCCCGCGGCGCAGCAGCATCGGCACCAGCAGCGCGCAGAGCAGCACCCCCATCGTGGGGTAGCCGGCCGTGGTCGCCCGGGTCATCGGCGACACCCCGGAGTCGACCACGATCGGCTCGATCACGAACGTCCAGTACGCGATCCCGACGCTGATCGCCACGATCGCCGAGTCGATCAGGTTGCCCGACCAGATCGGGCCGCGCCGCCGGGTCAGCAGGAACAACGCGATCATCAGCAGCGGGTAGGCGCCCAGGTAGAACCCGTCCGCCCAGGACGGGAACGGCACGACCCGGCCGGACAGCTGCTGGGTCGCGTAGACCAGGTCACCGGCGAACCAGGTGCCGACACCGGCCACGAAGACCAGCCACGCGCCGCGCTGCGCCCGGTGCCGCCGGTGGGCGCCGACCACCATCACCGCGCAGGAGCCGACCGTGACCAGCGAGGAGATCAGCACGGCCGGCCAGGCGTACGGCAGCAGCGAATAGCCGGCCGCGGCAGCCGTGCCGCCCAGCAGCCAGGCGAGCCACCACGGGGGACGCCGGAGACCCGTCACATCCGGTCAGTTCGGCACGAGTGCCGCGGAGTTGAGCCCCAGGCCGAACCCGGTCCGGCGAGTTCAGGCCGGGCGGTACTCCACCTCCGGGCGCCCCGGTCCGCCGTACCGCGGGCTGCGGACCGCCCGCCCGGCCTCGGCCAGGTGCTCCAGGTAGCGCCGCGCCGTCACCCGCGACGTGCCGGTGCGGGCCGCCACCTCGGTCGCCGACAGCCCGCCGGCCGCCTGCAACGCCGCGCGGATCAGGTCGAAGGTGGCCGGGTCCAGGCCCTTCGGCAGGCTGTCCGGCGGGCCGCCGCGCAGCGTGGCGAAGACCCGGTCGATCTCGTGCTGGGCGGCCACCTCGGACACCTCGCGGACCTGCGCGCGATACAGCGCGTACCGGTCCATCCGGTCCCGGAACGCGGCAAACGTGAACGGCTTCAGCAGGTAGTGGGTCACGCCCAGCGCCACCGCCTGCCGGACCACGCCCAGGTCCCGGCTCGACGTCACCGCCAGCACGTCGGCGCCACTGCCCGCGGCGCGCAGGGCCCGCACCAGGTCCAGACCGTGCCGATCCGGGAGGTGGAGATCCAACAAGATCAGATCAACCTCTTGGGTACGCAGGACCGCCATCGCGTCGCGCGCCGTGTGCGCCACGCCGACCACCTCGAAGCCCGCGATCCGCTCGGTGTACGCCCGGTGGGCCTGCGCGATCAGCGGCTCGTCGTCGACCACCAGCACGCGGATCACGCCGGCACCGGCAGCCGTACGGTGAGCACCGCGCCGTGCCCGGTCGCCTGGTCGATGCGGTAGCTCCCGCCGTACCGCTCAGCGACCTGCCGGACCAGCGACAACCCGACGCCGCGCCCCGGACCCGGTTTGGTCGACCAGCCGCGCCGGAAGGCGGCGGCGGCCTGATCCGCGGTCAGACCCGGACCGGTGTCGCTCACCTGGACCAGCACCTCGTCGCCGTCCTGGCGCACCAGCACCCGCACCCGGCGCGGCGCCGGCCCCGCACTGACCGCCTCCAGCGCGTTGTCGATCAGGTTGCCGGCCACCGTGAGCAGGTCCCGGCTGGGCAGCGCCGAACCGTCCAGATGCGACGCCGGGTCCACGGTCAGCTCGATGCCGCGCTCACCGGCCTGCGCCGACTTGCCGAGCAGCAGCGCGGCCAGGGCCGGTTCCCGCACCGCGCCGACCACCTGGTCGGTCAGCTGCTGTGCCAGCGCCAGCTCCTCGGTGCCGAGCCGGACCGCCTCCTCCGGCTGTCCGAGTTCGACCAGGGTGAGCACGGTGTGCAGCCGGTTCGCCGCCTCGTGCGCCTGCGCCCGCAGCGCCTCGGTCAGCCCGCGCACCGAGTCCAGCTCCCCGGTCAGCTGGCGCAGCTCGGTGTGGTCGCGCAGGGTGAGCACGGTGCCCAGGGTGCGGCCCTCGAACCGGGTCTCGCGGCGGCTCACCACCAGGATCCGCTCACCGGCGAGGACCGGCTCGTCGACCATCGGGTGCCGCTCCGCGATCAGCCCGGCCACTTCGGCGGGCAGGTCGGCCGGGCCGGCGGCGGGCGCACCGAGCAGCCGGCGCGCCTCGTCGTTGATCAGCTCGACCCGGCCGTCCCGGCCGACCACCACGAGACCCTCGCGGACCGCGTGCAGGACCGCGTCGTAGTACTCGTACATCCGGGTCATCTCGGCCGGGCCGAGCCCGTGCGTCTGGCGGCGCAACCGGCGGCTGAGCAGCCCCGACCCGGCCGCGGCCAGCAGCAGCGCCGCCCCGGTCCCGGCCGCCACCGCCGGGAACTGCGCCATCAGCGCCCGGTTGATCGCCGCGGTGGTGATCCCGACCGCCACCAGCCCGACGATCGTCCCGGTCTGCGCGCGGATCGGCACCACCGCGCGCCACGAGTCGCCCAGGCTGCCGTGGTACTCCTCGACCACCGTCCCGCCGGCCAGCGCCCCGGCCACCGTCCCGGCGAACGGCCGGCCGATCAGATCCGGGCTCGGGTGCGTGTACCGGGTCCGGTCCGGCGCCATCACCACGATGAAGTCGGTGCCGGTGGCCAGCCGGGTGGTCTCCGCGTAGGGCTGCAGCACCCGGCTCGGGTCGGCGGCGCCCAGCGCGCCGATCACGGCCGGCGTGTGCGCGATCGTCTCGGCCACCGCGGTGACCTCCCCGATCGCCGCGTTCCGGGCGTCACGCCGGGCGAGCAGCACCGCACCGGTGGTGCAGACCGCCACCAGCAGCGTCACGACCAGTGCCTGCAGTGCGAACAGCTGCCGCGCGATACTCCAGCGTCGGGTCATGGGGGGCCGATCTGCGTTTCGGGACGGTGAACAGAATGACCGTAATCGTGATCCCGCTTGAGACCTAGACCACAGTCACGGCCATGAAGGATCGCACCCGCTACCTGTATCCGGCCGTGATCGTGGCCGTACTCCTCGGCATCGCCGTAGGCCTGCTCGCACCGGACGTCGCGGTGGAGCTGAAGCCGATCGGCACCGGATTCGTCAACCTGATCAAGATGATGATCAGCCCGGTCATCTTCTGCACCCTGGTGCTGGGCGTCGGCTCGGTACGGCAGGCCGCCAAGGTCGGCAAGGTCGGCGGCCTCACCCTCGGCTACTTCCTGACCATGTCCACCGTGGCCCTGGCCGTCGGCCTGCTGGTCGGCAACCTGATCCACCCCGGCTCCGGCCTGCACCTGGACGCGTCGCTCGCCGCGGCCGGGCAGAAGCAGGTCGGCGAGACCGCGAACGAGACCACCGCGGACTTCCTGCTCGGCATCATCCCGACCACCCTGATCTCCCCGCTGGTCGGCAGCGAGGTGCTGCAGACCCTGCTGGTCGCGCTGCTCGTCGGCTTCGCGCTGCAGTCGATGGGCGCCCGGGCCGAACCGGCGCTGCGCGCCATCGGCGTCTTCCAGCGCCTGGTCTTCCGGGTCCTGGCGATGCTGATGTGGCTGGCCCCGATCGGCGCGTTCGGTGCGATCGCCGCGGTGGTCGGCTCGGCCGGCGTGGACGCCCTGATCAGCCTCGGTCAGATCATGCTCGGCTTCTACCTGACCTGCGCGATCTTCGTGTTCGGGGTGCTCGGCCCGCTGCTCTGGCTGGTCGCCCGGATCAACATCCTGCGGCTGTTCAAGTACCTGGCCAAGGAGTTCCTGCTGATCCTGTCCACCTCGTCGTCCGAGTCGGCGCTGCCCCGGCTGATCGCGAAGATGGAGCACATCGGGGTCAGCAAGCCGGTCGTCGGCATCGCCGTGCCGACCGGGTACTCGTTCAACCTGGACGGCACCGCCATCTACCTGACCATGGCGTCACTGTTCATCGCCCAGGCGATGGGCAACCCGCTCTCGGTCGCCGAGCAGATCTCCCTGCTCCTCTTCATGATCATCGCGTCGAAGGGCGCCGCCGGTGTCACCGGCGCCGGCCTGGCCACCCTGGCCGGCGGCCTGCAGACGCACCGGCCGGAGCTCGTCGACGGGGTCGGCCTGATCGTCGGCATCGACCGGTTCATGTCCGAGGCCCGGGCGCTGACCAACTTCGCCGGCAACGCCATCGCGACCGTGCTGATCGGGGTCTGGACCAAGGAGTTCGACCGGGAGAAGGCCGAGGCGGTGCTCAGCGGCAACGACCCGTTCGACGAGACCACCATGCTCGACGACGACCACGGCCCGTCCGGCACTCCCGCACCGCCGTCGGCGCCCGCCTCCCCCGCCCTGTCCGCGCCCGCCTCTCCCGCGCTGTCCGCGCCCGCCTCTCCCGCCGCGCCGGGCAGCACGCCGGCCGTCTGATCCCGGCCGGCCGCGCTCCGCGCCCTCCTCCCCGGGGCGCGGCGCCGGGCGTCTGATCCCGGCTGGCCGTCAGGGGTGCCTCCCGGCCCGGGAGGCACCCCTGACGGCCAGCCACCACCGAGACCGACAGGCCTCGCCGCGCCTACCCCCAGGGGCGCTGCGGGGCCTGTCCCCGTGTCGGCGGGGCCTGTCCGGGCCCGCGGGGCCTGTCCGGGCCCGCGGGGCCTGTCCGGGCCCGCGGGGCCTGTCCGGGCCCGCCGGGCCGCCGGGTGCCGCGGGTGCCGCCGGGGCCGCGGGTGCCGCCGGGGCCGCGGGTGGCCCGGGTGGCCCGGGTGTCCCGGGTGTCCGCGGGGTCTTTTCCCTGTCGCCGGGCCTGTTCTCGCGCTGGCACGGCCGTGCCAGCGCGATGTGCGGATCATGCCAGCGCTAACCCGCACGCTTCCCCTGTCGACGAGAGAGCTCGACGACGACGGGATGAGGGGGGCGAGAATCGTGGACGATCTCGTAGTGCGCGCCGAAGGGTTGCGCAAACGCTTCGGGAACACCCAGGCACTCGACGGGGTGGACCTGGCCATGCGCCGCGGCACGGTGCTCGGCGTGCTCGGGCCGAACGGGGCCGGCAAGACGACCGCGGTGCGGGTGCTGGCGACACTGCTGCGCCCGGACGAGGGCACCGCGTTCGTGGCCGGCATCGACGTGCTGCGCGAGCCGCAGAAGGTCCGCCGCCGGATCGGCCTGACCGGCCAGTACGCCTCGGTCGACGAGGACCTGACCGGCACCCAGAACCTGGTGCTGATCGGCCAGCTGCTCGACCTGACCACCCGGGACGCCCGCAAGCGCGCCGTCGAGCTGCTCGCGTGGTTCGACCTGACCGAGGCGGCCGGACGACCGGCCAAGACGTACTCCGGTGGCATGCGCCGCCGCCTCGACCTGGCTGCCAGCCTCGTCGGTCACCCCGAGGTGATCTTCCTGGACGAGCCGACCACCGGCCTCGACCCGGCCAAGCGCGAGGACATGTGGGGCGTCGTGCGCAACCAGGTCGCGCAGGGCTCCAGCGTGCTGCTGACCACGCAGTACCTCGAGGAGGCCGACGCACTCGCCGACGAGATCGTGGTGATCAACCACGGCAAGGTGATCGCCCAGGACACCCCGGACGGGCTCAAGCGCCGCGTCGGCGGACAGACCCTGCGGGTGCGCCCCGCCGACCCGGGCCGGCTGCCGGACGTGCTCCGGATCCTCGACGCGGTCGCCGCGCCCGGCATGAACGCCGCACCCGACGGCTCCGCCGGATCCCGGCCGGGCGCCGCCTCGGTCCCGGTCACCGGGGACCTGGCCCTCGACGAGGTCGTCCCCGCGCTGCGCCACGCCGGCATCGCGGTCAACGAGCTCGGCCTGCACCTGCCCAGCCTGGACGAGGTGTTCCACACCCTGACCGGCGACCACGACGACACCATCGACAAGCGCTCGGAGGCCCTGGTATGACCGCCGCCGTCCTCACCGGCCCGGACCGGCTCGACCACCCGCGCGGCGGCTCGTTCGCCGCACTGCTGCGGCACAGCGGCGCGCTCGCCAAGCGCAGCCTGATCAAGACCACCCGGACGCCGGAAGCCCTGATCGACGTGACGATCCAGCCGGTCATCTTCCTGCTGATGTTCACGTACCTGTTCGGCGGCGCCATCGCCGGCGTCGGCGGCCGGCAGGGCTACCTGCAGCTCCTGCTGCCCGGCATGCTCGCCCAGTCGCTCGCCATGGGCAGCATCGCGCTCGGCCAGAACCTCAACGCCGACATCGAGAAGGGCGTCTTCGACCGGTTCCGATCACTGCCGGTCTCCCGATCGGCGCCCCTGGTCGGCGCGGTGCTGGCCGACATCGTCCGCTACTTCACCGTCTGCGCGGTGACCCTGGGCGTCGGCTCCATCATGGGCTTCCGGATCGAGACCGGCGCGTCGGAAACCGTGGCGGCGGTCGCGCTCGCCATCGGGTTCGGCCTGTGCTTCGGCTGGGTCTCGGTCTGGGTCGGCATGCTGGTGCGCACCCCGGGCGCCGTGCAGGGCGTGATGTTCCTGCTGGTCTTCCCGCTCTCGTTCGGCAGCGACGTGTTCGTCCCGGCCGATACCCTGCCCGGCTGGCTGCAGGCCTTCGTGCACGTCAACCCGATCACCCACCTGGTCGGCGCGGAACGCGGCCTGCTGATCGGCGGCCCGGTCGCCCACCACCTGATCATCACGCTGGGCTGGATGGCCGGCCTGCTGGTGGTCTTCGTCCCGCTGGCGCTGCGCGCCTACAACAAGCGCGCCTGAAGCTTCTAAGCCTCGAGCGCACGGTGCAACTGGCCCGGGTCCGCCCGGGCCAGTGCCGTGCCCGCGTCCAGACTCCAGCCCGCCGCGTACGCCTCGGCGAACCCGTCCTCCCCCAGCGCCGCCCGGCTCTTCGCGGTCAGCGCCGCCACCTGCAGATCGGTCGGATCGTGCGCGCCACGCAGCCGGGCCGCCGCGCCGAGCAGCTGCGCCGTGTCCCGCGGCCGGCCCAGCAGGTCGGCCAGCCCGGACGCGCCGACCGCGACCAGCGACAGGATCGGCATGTCCCGGGTCTCCTGCGCCGCCGCGTACGCCTTGGTCAGCGCCCGCTCGGCCAGCACCGGATCACCGCGGCGGATCGCCACCGCGGCCCGGACCCCCTCGATGATCGCCGTGCCGTGGTCGCCGCTCATGAACTCGAACGGGTCGGCACCCGCCCGCGCCTCGGCCTGCCTGATCAGCTCCTCGGCCCCGTCCAGGTCACCGAGCGCGACGAGCATCCCGGCCTCCAGCGCGTCCAGCAGCATGTTCATCTCCGGCGACATCGACCGGTCGGCCCGCACCCGGGCGCCCTGCAACGCGGCCCGTGCCTCGTCGGCCTCACCGCGCCGCAGGTGCAGATCGGACCGGCGCAGATCGATGAAGATCTCGTCACCCAGGTCCAGCGACCCGAACTCGCCGGCCAGCGCCTTCGCCGTGGTCAGGTCCGCGAGCGCGCCGTCCAGGTCACCCTCGTACTGCCGCAGCAGCGCCCGCAACGGCAGCACTGTCGCCTGGCCCCAGCGGTCACCGGCCGCCCGGAACCCGGCCAGCGCCGCGGTCACGTCCAGCCGGACCTGCGCCACGTCACCGTTGTTCTCCGAGACCTGCGCCCGGAACAGCTGGGCCAGCGCGGTCACCCAGCGGTCCGGACCGGCGATCAACTCGTCCATCCGGGCCCGGGCCGCCTCCGGCTCCTCGGCCATGTAGAGCACCACGGCGGACAGCGCGCCGATCATCCCGGGCAGCCCCGGCTGTGCGATCAGCCGTCCGGCCAGGTCCCGCAACCGCTGCCGGCGCTGCTCCGCGCTCTCCAGCACCATGGTGTGCTCCGAACCGAACCGGTTGAGCATCAGCACCGCCTCGGCGCAGTCGGTGGTCAGCTGGTCCCGCTCCCCCGGCACCGACAACGCCTCGTGCAGCCAGAACGCGGCGTCGGCGTGCCGGCCGAACATCTGCCAGTACCAGCACAGCCCCATCGCCAGCCGCAGCGCGCCCTCGGCGTCACCCTCGTCGCACAGGTGCCGGATCGCGGCCAGGGCGTTGTCGTACTCGGCGCGCAGCACCCGCAGCGCGTCCAGCTGCTCGGCGGTGCGCAGCCGCGGATCGTGCTCGGCGACCAGCTCCGCCAGATGCCGCGCGGCCAGCCCACGGACCACGGACAGCGTGCCCTGCTCGGCGAGCCGGTCGATGCCGTACTCCCGCAACGTCTCCAACATCCGGTACCGCCCGTCCGGCGACCGCTGCAGCAGCGACTTGTCGACGAGCGCGGCCAGCAGATCGGTGACCCGCGCCCGCGCCCGGCCCGCTGCCGCCGCCCCGCCGGCCGGCACCACGGTCGCCTGCGCAGCCGGCACCACGGTCGCCCCCGCGGCCGGCACCACGGTCGCCTGCGCAGCCGGCACCACGGTCGCCCCCGCGGCCGGCACCACGGTCGCCTTCACGGCCGACACCGCCGTCGCCGAGCTCACGGTCACTCCGCCGGGCAGCACCGACACCCGCTCGGCCAGTGCCCGCTCGTCGTCGTCGAGCAGCTGCCAGCTCCAGGCGATCACCGCGCGCAGCGTCCGGTGCCGGGGCAGCGCCGTCCGGCTCCCGGTGGTCAGCAGCCGGAACCGGTCGTCCAGACCGTCCGCCAGCTCCCGCAACTCGAGCGTGCGCAGCCGGGCCGCAGCCAGTTCCAGAGCCAGCGGCAAACCGTCCAGCCGGCGCACGATCTGCACCACGTCGGTCACCGTCGCGGCGTCCACCACGAACCCGGGCAGCACCGCGGCGGCCCGCTCGGCGAACAACCGCACCGCCGGAGCCACCCGCGCCTCGTCCACCTCGGAGCGCTCCGGCACACCGAGCGGACCGAGCGGCACCAGCGCCTCGCCGTCCACCGCCAGCGGCTCCCGGCTGGTCGCCAGGATCCGCAACCCCGGGCAGCGCACCAGCAACGCCGTGGTCAGGTGCGCCACCGCGTCGATCAGGTGCTCGCAGTTGTCCACCAGGAACAGGCACTCCCGCCCGGCGAACTGATCCACCAGCACGTCGATGTCGGTGCGCCCCTCCAGCCGCAACCCGGACTTCTCGAACAGCGCCGCGGCCCGCAACCCGGTCGCGGTCAGCACTGCCGCCGGCAGCTCGGCCGGCGCGGTCACCGACGCCAGATCGATCAGCCAGACCCCGTCGCGGTAGTCCCCCCGCCGCCGCCGCGCCGCCTGGGTCGCCAGCCGCGTCTTCCCGGCCCCACCCGGCCCGAGCACCGTGATCAATCGCCCGGCGACCAGCAGATCGTCGATCCGCGCGAGGTCGGCCTCACGGCCGATGAAACTCGTCAGTGGTTCCGGCAGATTGCTGGCTCCCGGCCGTGCGTCCTTGCCGGGCACGTCGTGCAGCCCCACCTCCGCTTCATCCCCGGTGCCGTCTTCGGTTCCACTACCTCTATCGCTCTCGTCGCCCCGGCCGGTTCTGTCCGCACGGCCGTTTCTGTCCTCGCGGCCGGTTCCGTCGTCGCCCGCGGTCGCCGGCAGGTCGGAGCCGCGCAGCAGCCGCAGGTGCCGGTCCCGCAGCGCCGCGCCAGGATCCGCGCCGAGCCGGTCCGCGACCTCCTCGCGCACCCGCTCGTAGAGGGCCAGCGCGTCGGCCTGCCGCCCCTGCACCGCGAGCGCGTCCATCAGCAGCGCGGTCACCCGCTCGTCGAGCGGATGTTCCTCGAGCAGCCGGGTCAGCCGTCCCTCGGCCGCGTCATACCGCCCGAGCAGCAGATCCGCCTCCGCGACATCGGCCAGCGCCACCGCCACGGCCCGCCGCAGCCGCACCCCGACCGCCTCGGCCACCGCGCCCACCTCGGCAGCCAGGGGTCCGCGCGCCAGCCCGGCCGCCTCGCCGAGCAGCTCGGCGGCACCCTGCGCGTCACCGGCCCGCAGCTTCTGCCGCCCGGCGGCGGCCACCCGCTCGAACCGGATCACGTCCACGTCGTCCCCGGCCACCACGAGCCGGTACCCGCCTTCGTCCTGAGTGACCGTCTCCGCCTCGCCGAGCACCCGGCGCAACCGGGACACCAGCGACTGCAGCGCGTTCGCCGGATCGGCCGGCCGGTCCTGCGGCCACAGCGCGTCGACGAGCGTCGCGGCACCGACCGGGCGCCCGGCAGCCAGCGCCAGCCGCACGAGCAGTCCCCGCAGCCGCGCGCCCGGCACCGTCAGATCGGCGTCCCCGCGGCAGACCCGCAGCGCACCGAACAGCTCGACCCGCAACCGCCCGGCACGCACCCCGTGCTCGCTCACGGTGCGATCCTCTCGCGCCCTGTCGAGGAACCCCAAATCTCCTGTCCCAAGCTCACAGGTCCGGAGTCATCCTAGGAGGCTAGTTCGCATCCCTGCGACCGCTGCGGCACGGGTCCGGGGACCAGGCCACCGCGGCGCGCGCGAGGAAACCCGGCCGCTCCAGCGCGCGCCGGGAGACCGGGCTGCCGCGGTGCCCGCCACGAATCCAGGCCACCGCGGCGCCCGTCAGGAGACCAGGCCACTCCGATGCGCCAGGATCACGGCCTGGACCCGGTCCCGGAGCGCCAGCTTCGTCAAGATCCGCGACACATACGTCTTCACCGTCTCCTGGCTGATCACCAGCCGCCCGGCGATCTCCGCGTTCGACAACCCCTCCGCGATCAGCCGGAACACCTCCACCTCCCGCGCGGTCAGCACGCCGAGCCGCTCGTCCGGCGCCGCCCGGGCCGGCTTGACCCGGTCACCGAACCGGCCGACCAGCCCGCGGGTCACCGCCGGCGCCAGCAGCGCCTCACCGCGCGCCACCGTCCGGATCCCGTCGATCAGCTCGACCGGCTGCGCGTCCTTGAGCAGGAAGCCGCTCGCACCGGCCTGCAGCGCCTCGAAGACGTAGTGGTCCAGGTTGAACGTGGTCACCACCAGCACCTTGATCGGGTCGAGGACGTCCGGGCCGGCCAGCCGCCGGGTCGCCTCGATGCCGTCGAGCAGCGGCATCCGGATGTCCATCACCACCACGTCCGGGCGCAACCGCAGCGCCTCCCGCACCGCCGCCTCACCGTCGGAGGCCTCGCCCACCACGTCCAGGTCCGGCTGCAGTCCGAAAACGGTCACGAACCCGGCCCGGATCAGCGCCTGGTCGTCACAGACCAGCACCCGGATCACGAGGGGCTCCCGATCGGCAGGAACGCCCGTACCGTGAAATCGCCATCCGGACCACCGCCCGCGTCGAACGTTCCGCCGAAAACCTTGACCCGCTCCCGCATCCCGGTCAGGCCGCGCCCGGGCCGGACCTCGCCGCGCAGCGATCCTGCGGTGATCACCTCGACCTCGGTACCGTCGCTGCCGTGCCGCACCCGCACCCGGGTCGGCCGCCCGCGCGCGTGTTTCACCGCGTTGGTCAGGCCCTCCTGCACCACCCGGTGGATCGCCAGGCCCAGGCCACCGTCCGGTCCCGGCCCGCCCTCCTCGACGAAGTCCACCGGCTGGCCCGCGCGACGCATCCGGTCGGCGAGGTCCGCGAGGCGGCCCGAGGCAGGTTCCAGGTCGGCTTCGCCGCTTTCCAGTACGCCGAGCAGCCGCCGCAACTCGGTGAGCGCCTCCCGCCCGCTGCGGCTGACCGCCGTGACCGACGCGCCGGCCCGCTCCGGATCCGGCCCGATCAGGAACCCGGCCGTGTCGGACTGCACCACCATCGCGGTCACGTGATGGGTGACCACGTCGTGCAGTTCCCGCGCGATCCGCCCACGCTCCGCCGTGATCGCCTCGCCGACGCTCTCCCGGCGCTTGCGAGCCTCCTCGGCCTGCCGCGCCCGCACCCACGCCCCGGCGCCCCAGCACCCGGCGAGCACCGCGCCGAACGTCAGGTAGTCGATCACCCGCTCGTCCGCTCCGCGCAGATGCACCAGCACCGCGAGCAGCGCGTACCCGCCCACCGCGGCGCCGCCGACGACCTGCCGGAACCGGTCCTGGTGCGCACCCGCGCTGTAGAGCGCGACCAGCAGCGCGAGCCCCGCCACCGTCGTCGGGTACCCCAGCGTCTGATGCACCACGAACGCGATCCCGACGACCGCCAGGCAGACCGCCGGCCAGCGGCGCCGCAGCACCAGCGCGGACGCCTGAACCAGCAGCAGCACGAGCCCGAGCGCGTCGGTGCCGCGCAGGTTCAGCTCACCGATCGCGAGGCCGAGCTCCGCGATCCCGGGCACGAACGCCGCCCCGATCAGCAGGGCCGCCCCGACCGCGTCCCGGATCATCGGGTCCAGAGATCTCCACCAACGCACGCGGGGAGCCTAGCCGGGCCCACGAACCGGCCGGAAAACCCTTCCCATTCATTGACACCTATGTTTTTCTGACCTCGGGACCGTCCTCCCACTGATGTTCCGCCCCCAGGCCGGCGCCCTCCCCACCCCGAGGGGAGGGCGCCGGCGTCTGATCAGAGCTGGTCGCTGATCCACGCCAGGCACGTCTTGTCCACGTCGGCGAACGGCTTCTCGAACACGTTCCGCGACGCCACGTCGGCGGTGTTGCCGGCGCGGGCCGCGGCGCTCACGAACGCCACCGTCCGCGGCTCGCCGAACGTGCGGGAGAGACAGTCGACGGCCAGATGCCCGTACCCGTAAAAGGCGTTGATCTTCTTGGGGTCGTCCCAGTCGAGCGAACTCACCTGGAGACTTCGCGGCCGGCCCGCCCCGCCGAGCAGCTGACGGACGGCGGGCATCCGCGGCGACTGCGCGGAGCGGCTCGGGTAGCGGCCGATGTACTCGGCGATGCCCTCGGTCAGCCACTCCTCGTGCAGGTCGAGCGCCACCTGCTGACCCGTCGTGTTGATGTTGCCGAGCGAGACCACGTGGCCCATCTCGTGCTGGACGGTGGCGGCCAGCCCGGCCCGGGTGCCGTTCCCGCTCATTTTGATCATGATTTCGCTCTGCACGCCGTTGATCGGGATCGTCAGTCCGATCACCGCCTTGTTCCGCGCCATCGGGCTGCGGAACCAGCGCTGCCACTGCTTGTCGTCGGCCAGGTAGACCCGGTAGCGCTGCTGCGGGTTGCCGAACAGCCCCGCGAACCGATCCGCGACGACCGCGGCCTTCTCGGCCACCGCGAGCGCCTCCGTCACCCGGCCGGCGACCGCCGGGGCCGCGGCCACCGTGACCCGCTTCCCCTCGGCGAAGACCAGGTCACCGGTCTGCCACGGCATCGGCTCCCGGGACGACTCCGGCGGGTCCGCGACCACGCTGCCGATCAGGTACCGGCCGGCGGCCCGGGTGAAGGCGAACGTCTCCCGGATCCGCGGCGCGCCGAGTTCCACTCCGCCCACCGGCATGATGGCCGGGCAACTCGTCAGGCTGAAACAGAACCCGGAGTAGATCGTGTCCCGGAACCCCTGGTCACCGTCCTCGACGGCGGGCGTGTTGCCCCGGGAATAGCTGAAGTGACTGACGTGCAGCGCCCGCAGCACCCGGAACCGTTTGCGGAAATACGCCACGGTGTCGACCTGGGCCGGATCGACCGGCGCCATCCAGCCGGCCTCGTCCCCGCGGATCAGCGCGGCGGCCTGCTCCTGCAACATCCCCATCACCGCGCCGACCGCTTCCCCGGCTTGCCCGGCATTACCGGCATTCCCGGCTTTGTCTGCGCCGCCCGCGCCCGCCGGACCTGGCGCGCCACCCGCCGGTCCCGCCGCCGCGCCCGTTCCCGCAGCTCCCGCAGCTCCCGCAGCTCCCGCGGCCCCCGCGGCATTCCCCGCCGCGTCCGCCGCCGAGGTCGCCGCCGACGGTCCCGCGCCGCCCCGGCCGGCCACCGCGACGACCACCCCGGCCATCGCCACGACCGCGACCACCCCGAGCACGACCAGCCGCCGGTTCACCCCGCTCGCGGCCCCGGCAGCCGGCGGCGGCGTGACCGATTCCGGCTCCGGCCGAGCCGCCCTGATCCCATGCTCGGTCATCGCTCTCCCCATCGCCGGACATCACCGTCAGCCATCGATCTAACCCGATGCGTAGCGGTTCCGATAGCTCCCGTCCACCCCCATCCCGCATCCTTTCGGTACGTATACGG
Organism: Actinoplanes palleronii; assembly: GCF_016862315.1. Taxonomy (GTDB): domain Bacteria; phylum Actinomycetota; class Actinomycetes; order Mycobacteriales; family Micromonosporaceae; genus Actinoplanes; species Actinoplanes palleronii. The sequence goes on from NZ_BOMS01000007.1 coordinate 32,406, forward strand.
AGGGCGGCCGCCCGCAGGCTCCGAGCCGAGTCCCGCCCCTGAGGCCACCGCAAGACCGCAGCCTCTCCCGACCGCCGCGCGCCCCCGCCCCCGCGGCTGGCCCTCCGGGGTGCCTCGAGGGTGGTGAGGCACCCCTGGGAGCCAGCCGAACCCTCGCGGCTGGTGCTGAGGGTTGTCTCCGGCCACTTGAGACACCCCCTCACCACCAGCCGAAACCTCCCGGCTGGCCCCCAGGGGTGCCACAAGCCCGCGGACACACCCCCCACGACCAGCCAGAGCCCGGAAGCGCGGCCGAGTCCCGCCCGTGAGGCCGACGCAAGACCGCAGCCCGCCCATGGGCCCCGGCTGGCTCCCGGGGGTGCCTCACCACCCCGGAGACACCCCTGGGAGCCAGCCGAGGCCGCGCCGGGGCGCGTGGCGGTCCGGGGTGGGCAGTCACGTCGCGGTGGCCTCATGGGCGGGACTCGGCTCGTAGCCTGCGGGCGGCCGCCCGGTATGCGTACCGGAAAGGTCTTAACGCAGTTGATCGGCTCGGTGCCAGGAGCGCCACAGGGCCGCATAGGAACCGCCGGCCGCGAGCAGCTCGTCGTGCGTGCCCAGTTCGATGATGCGGCCGTCGTCCATCACGGCGACCCGGTCGGCGTCGTGGGCGGTCTGCAGGCGGTGCGCGATCGCGATCACCGTGCGGCCGTGCAGCACCGCCGCGAGGGCGCGTTCGGCGTCGCGGGCCGCGGTCGGGTCGAGCAGCGCGGTCGCCTCGTCCAGGATGACCGTGTGCGGGCCGGCCAGCAGCACCCGGGCCAGCGCGAGCTGCTGGGCCTGCGCGCCGTCGAGCGGGTGCGCGCCGAGGTCGCGGTCCAGATCCGACGCCCAGTCCGCGCCGACCGTGGCCAGGGCGCGCCGCAGCTCGTCGTCGGGGGCGGGCACCATCAGGTTGTCCCGGACCGTCTCGCGGAACACGTGGTGCTCCTGGGTCACCAGGACGACCTGGCGGCGCAGCAACTCCGGTGGCAGGTCGGCGATCGGCGCCCCGCCCGCGGTGACCGTGCCGGCGGTGGGCCGGTCGACGCCGGCGAGCAGGCGGCCCAGGGTGGACTTGCCGGCGCCGGAGAGACCGACGATGGCCAGGCGCTCCCCTGGTCGTACCGTCAAGAAGACGTCGTGCAGAACGTCGCGGCCGCCGTCGTAGGCGAAGCGGACCCCGCGGACCTCGATCCGGTCGTCGGCCGGCGTGGCCGCGGACGGTGCCGGCGAGTCGGCCAGCGCCGCGCCGAGCCCCTCGACCCGGGCGAACGACGCGCTCGCCGCCTGCAGCTGCTCGATCCGGATCAGCAGCGTGTCCAGCGGGTTCACCAGCTGCCGCAGGTAGAGCACGGCCGCGCCGACGGTGCCGAGGCTCACCCGGTGATCGATGTAGAGCATCCCGCCGAGCAACAGGATCAACACCACCGGCACCGCGTACGACGTCTCCGCGAGCGGAAAGAACACACTCCGCAGTCCGAGAGTGATCAGCCGGGTACGACGGGTGTCGGCAATCGCCGCGTGCCCCGCCGCCAGCCGCCGGTCGGCCAGCCCGAACGCCTCCACGGTCCGCGCCCCGGACGTGGTCGCGGAGAGCTCCTCGGCCAGCCACGAGTTCGCGTCACCCTCGCGCAGGTACGCGTCCCGCGCCCGCCGCAGGTACCACCGGGTGACGAACCAGATGCCGGACAGCCCGAGCACCCCGACCACGCCCAGCAGCGGGTCGAGCACCACCACGGCGATCATGATGAACACCATCTCGACCAGGCCGATCAGGATCCGGGGCAGTACGTCGCGCAGCGTGGTGGCGACCGCGTCCACGTCGGTGGTGCCGCGCGCGGCGATGTCACCGTCCGGCACCCGTTCCACCACGGCGGCGGGCAGGGCCAGCGCGCGGCGCAGGAACGTCTCGCGGATCCGGGCCGAGGTGCGTTCCCCGAACCGGTACGCGAGCGCGAGCGCATAGCGGGACAGCAACGTCTGTGCGAGCGCGAAACCCAGCACCGCCAGCGCCAGCCGGTCGACCGCGGCCACCCCACCGCCGGTGGACACCGTGTCGATCACCCGGCCGAGCAGCCACGGCCCGCCCAGCCCGGCGATCGCGGCGAGCGAGTTCAGCAGGATCATCGCGGCCACCGAGCGCCGGTCCGCGGCGAGCAGCCGCAGCGCGGCCCGGATGACCAGGCGCTGGTCGGCGGCCGGCAGTCGGTTGCTCATGCGTCGTCTCCGAACACTCGGGTGACCAGGGCGCGGTAGCCGGGCTCGGCGGTGAGCAGCTCACGGTGCGTGCCGGTGGCGGCGACCCGCCCGCCGACCAGGAAGTGCACCGTGTCGGCGCGGTCCAGTAGCACCGGCGAGGTGGTCGCCACCACGGTGCCGCGGCCGGCCCGCGCCCGGGACAGTCGTTCGGCGATGGCCGACTCGGTGTGCGCGTCGACCGCCGAGGTGGGTTCGGCGAGCAGCAGCATCTCCGGGTCGGCGTGCACGGCGCGGGCCAGCCGGAGCCGCTGCCGCTGGCCGCCGGAGAGGTTGCGCCCGCCCCACTCGACCGGTCGTGCCAGGTCGTGGGCCACGTCGTGGGCCACCGCGGTGTCGATCGCGGCGCGGACCAGGTCGTCGTCCGGGTCGTGCCGGCCGGCCACCACCTCGCGCAGCGGGCCGGCGAACAGGTCGGCGTCGTTCTCGGCGACCAGGATGCGCTCCCGGACCACGTCGCGGGCCAGCTCGGACAGCCGGTGGTCGCCCCAGGTGGCCGGGGCGGGGGTGTATCGCCCGAGGCGGTCGAGCACCTCGGCGGCGTCGGCCGGGCGGGCGCCGGCCAGCGCGGTCAGCCGGCCGGGCTCGGCGGTCACCCCGGACTCCGGGTCGTGCAGCGGGGCCGGTCCGGGTGGTCCGGCCGCGCCGGCGGGGTCGTCGGCGGGGAGGTTCAGGAAACCGATCACGCGCCGGGCGGCGACCAGGCCGTACGTCAGATCGAACCCGCAGAAGATCAGCACGCTGACCGGGATGACCAGCATCGCGGTGTAGCCGTAGACCGCGACCAGCTCACCCACGGTGATCTCGCCGGCCGCCGCCATCCGCGCGGCCACCCAGATGACCACGGCCAGGAACACCATCGGCAGGCCGTCGCCGAGCGCGCCGATCCAGCTGGACGGGCGGCCCACCCGGTAGCCCAGGTCACGCAGCCGGCCGGACTCGCGCACGTAGCGGGCCAGGTGGGTGTCGCTGCCGCCGAGCCCGCTGAGCACCCGCAGCCCACCGACCACGTCGACCAGCCGGGCGTTGAGTTCACCCTGCCGTTCCCGGTAGTGCGAGCCGGACCGCTGGGTGCGCCGCAGCAGCGGCCCGACGACCAGGCCGAGCGCAGGCACGCCGATCACCACGACCAGCGCGAGCGACGGCGCGGTGCGGTAGAGCAGGGTGGCGATCACCGAGCAGGCCAGGATCGAGGCCACGCCGACGCCGCCGACGTTCATGGCCCGGCCGATCAGCCACACGTCGGAGATGCCGATGGTGACCACCTCGCCCGCGGTGACCCGGCGGGGCAGGGCCGCGCCGAGCTCGGTGGCGTGGGTCAGCACCTGGTCGGCGGTGCGCAGCGCGGCGGCGATCCGCAGTTTGGTCATGCTGCGATGGCGCATGATGCCGAGCCCGGCGCCGGTCAGGCCCATCCCGAGAACGGCGAGCGACCAGGCGATCAGCGGGCCGGTACGGCGCGGGCTCAGGCCGTGGTCGATGGCCTGCGAGATCAGGTACGGCATCGCGGCCAGGCTGACGAACCACAGGGATCCGAACAGCGCGCCGAGCGCCACCCGGCCCTTGATCTGTCGTGCCAGCCACCACAGGTAACGCCCGGGTCCGCTCTCCACACCCGACATCCTGCCGAGTTCGGGTATGGCGCCGATACCGATTTATCCGGCTTGTTTAGTTCAGCAGGCGTCGCATCCGGAGGCTGCGGATGTGGTCGTCGGTGCGCGACAGGGGTGCCTGGACCGTCTCCATCGGCTGGAAGCCGCGCGAGCGGTAGAACCCGATCCCGGCCGCGTCACCGAGGAACACCGAGACCCACATCTGGGTGCCGCCGGACGACCGGATCATCTCGGTCACCCGGTCCAGCAGCAGGGTGCCCAGGCCGCGGCCGCGCTCCCGCGGGTCCAGATAGATCAGGTGCAGCTCGCCGACCCCCGGCGCGGTCAGGCCGCCACCGGAGACGCCGACCAGCCGGCCGCCCTCCTCGGCGACCTGGTACCCGAACCAGCCCGGCAGTGCTGCCCGCACCTGCCGGGTGACCCGCGCCTCGCCGAAATACTCCGCGACGGTCCGCTCGATGTAGCCGGGCGGCAGCAGCTCCTGGTAGGCGGCCTGATAGGAGGAGACGCAGATCTCAGCGATCCGGGTCGCCTCCTCGCCGGTCGCGGAACGGGCTTCAGCGGTCAACGATGTTTCGGGCACGCGGCCAAGGGTAGATCAGGGCCTGATCTGACCACTCAGCTTGATCAGCCGTCCCAGTTCGTCGAAGTCCACCCGCATCTCGGTGCCACCCGGGTGCAGGCCGATGACCAGGTCATCCCGGCTCTCCACCCGCCAGCCCTGCTGCTCGAGGAACGCGGTGGTCATCGCGTGATGAGCGACCGGGTACGCCTGGATCACCTCGCCCAGCACGGTGAACGCGCGCTCCGGGCCGACCGGCTGCTCGGGCACCCCCTCCAGGTGGAAGAAGACCGCGCCGCCGTCGTACGGGCCGCGGTAGTAGCAGCGGCCGGTCAGTCCGGAAGTGATCAGGGCGAGCTGGTGCCCGTCGGCCTGGTCGAGCGGGAACGACGGCTCGGTCAGCTCGGCGATCCCGTGCTCGGCGCCGAACGCGCGCACCCCGTCGGCCAGCGTGACCAGCTCCCGGGGCAGGCCGCTCTGCGGGTTGGCCCAGGCCCACAGCCAGCTGCCGTCGGTGTGACTCTCGGTGCCGAGCAGCTGGACCGGGAAGCGCAGGTCCTCACCGAACGTCACCAGGCCGGTGCTCAGGTCGAGCTCCCAGTCGCGCGCGCCGATCAGGTCGGCGAGCGCGAGCTGGCGGGCGTGTGCGGTGGCGACGTGCTGCGTCAGCAGATCGGAGAACATCGCGGCAGTCTAAGTGAGCAGATCGCGGAGCACCGTGATGACGCGGTCCGCGTCGGACTCCTGCGTCCGCCAGTTCGAGAACGCCGCACGCAGGGCCGGGACTCCCTGATAGACGGTCGGCGTCAGGAACGCCTCGCCGGAGGAGGCGACGGCCGCCAGGAGGGCGGGCACGTCACGGTCAACCCCGAAACACACCACGTTCAGACGTACGGGGGAAAGCAGCCGTGCCCCGGGAATCTCCGCGAGCCGGTCGCCCAGCCGGCGTGCCGCGGCGATGTTCCGGATGACGATCTCGCGGTGACCCTCCGCGCCGTACGCAGCGAGCGAGAACCAGGCGGCCAGCGCGCGCAGCCGGCGGGAGTTCTCCGGGGTCAGATGGAACAGGTCCGGGTCACCGCTCGGCAGGGTGAGGTAGGCGGCCGTGTTCTGGAAGACGCTGACCTGCAGGTCCCGGCGTCGGGTGAACTGCACCGCGGCGTCGTAGGGGACGTTGAGCCACTTGTGCAGGTCCACGCAGATCGAGTCGGCGAGGTCCAGCCCGGCGAGCAGCTCCGCGTGCTCCGGCGAGAGCGCCGCGAACGCACCGAACGCCGCGTCGACGTGCAGCCAGAACGCGTACTTGCTCTTGAGCGCCGCGATCGCCCGCAGGTCGTCGAAGTCGACGGTGTTGACCGTGCCGGCGTTGGCCACCACGATCGCCGGCCCCTTCCTCAGCTCCTCCTCCAGCGCCGCGACGTCGACGGCTTCCCGATCGGCCAGCAACCGGACTGTCCGAAGCTGATCACGGCCGACGCCGAGCATGGCGAGCGCCTTGTAGATGCTGGAGTGCGGCGCTCCGGACAGCACCGCGATGTCGCCGAGCGCGCCGACGCCCTGCCGGGACACGCTGACACCGCGCTGCTCGCCCAGCCACTCCCGGCCGATCGCCAGGCCGACCGTGTTCGACATGGTCGCGCCGGTCACGAACGTGCCGGTGTGCGCGTCGCTCAGGCCGAACAGCTCGCGCAGCCAGGCGACCGTCTCCCGTTCCAGGTCGACCGCGGACGAGTCCTGCCGGGTCACCGCGTTCTGGTCGAACGTGCCGGTCAGCCAGTCGCCGATCAGCGCGGCCGGCGTCGCCCCGCCGGTGACGAAGCCCAGGTAGCGGGGGCCCGCGCTGCCGGAGAAGCCGGGCGCCCAGCGGTCCTGGAACTCCACGAGGGCTCCGGACGCGCCGGCGCCGGTCACCGGCAGCGGAGCCGGTGCGACCTCCGGCGCCGGGACCGCGACGGGGCGGTCCGGCAGGCCGTCCAGCACGGTGGCGGCGTAGTCGCGGGCGGCGGTCAGCAGATCCGGCAGACCGGTCAGGTCAGCGGCGAGGCGAGAGTCCACCAGGGCACGGTAGGCAGGGTGCGGCGGGGGTGTCGCGGTCCAGTTCACCAGGCCTGGCCTGCTTCAACTCTCCCCGCGCTCACGGATCTGCGGGGTTCCGGCCGCACAGGTCAACTGCACCTTTATCCGTACGTGGTTGTCACGCAGACCGCGGAACTCGCCTTCGCGGGCCGACTGCTCGTGCACCTCGTAGCCCTGTGCCGGCGCCATCGAGGTGATCTTGTCGCAGTCGGCGACGACCGTCCCGCCCCGGGTCGGGAACGACCGCGCCGTGGTCCCTTTCCCCTGCGCGGCCGTCGGGCTCTCCGCGGCGGCCGTCGGCGCTGTGGACACGCTCCCCAGCTCCTGCTCGACCTGGGCCTCACTCACCGACTCACCGGCCCGGGTCGTCAGCCCGGTCCCCACCAGTCCGATACCGACCACGCCGACGAGCACGGCGAGCACCGCCGCGACCAACCATCCCGCGACGATCACCACGCGCTGCCCGTTCCTGCTCACCGGCCCACTATGCGCCCGGCCAGGACAAGGCAGGCCCAGGACATGGCTAAGGGACGGTTAAGAACGCCCGTCACCGCCGGTCCAGCCGTTACCGTGCAGCCGTGGCACGACTGTTGTTGATCGAGGACGATCCGGCTATCCGGAACACCCTGCTGCGCGCCCTGCGGGAGCGTGGACACGCGGTGGCCGCGTCGCCGGCCGCGATGGACGGCTTGCAGACCGCGCTCGCCGAACGCCCCGACCTGATCGTCCTGGACCTGGGACTTCCCGACCTCGACGGGCGGGAACTGCTCCGGATGCTGCGCGCGGTGAGCCGGATCCCGGTCATCATCGCGACCGCGCGGGACGAGGAGACCGAGATGGTACGACTGCTCGACGCCGGAGCCGACGACTACGTGGTGAAGCCGTTCACCGCCGCGCAGCTGGACGCGCGGATCCGTGCGGTGCTGCGCCGCGGCGGTGCCGTCGAGACGGCCGACCCGGTGCTGACGGTCGGCGGGCTGCGGATCGACCCGGGCGGCCGGGCGGTCACCCTGGACGGCGCGACGGTCGAACTCACCCCGCGCGAGTTCGACCTGCTGCACCACCTGGCGACCCGGGCCGGGCAGGTGGTCACCAAACGGGAGCTGCTCAGCGAGGTCTGGCAGGTGCCGTACGGCGGGGCGGACAAGACCGTCGACGTGCACCTGTCCTGGCTGCGCCGCAAGCTCGGCGAGACCGCGCAGGAGCCGCGGTACCTGCACACCGTCCGCGGGGTCGGGGTCAAGCTGAGCGAGCCGGCGTGAGGGCCCGGCTGACCCTGCTGGTCGCGGCGACCACGGTCCTGGTGCTGCTGGCGTTCCTGGTGCCGATCGCGCTGCTGCTGCGCCAGGTCGCCGAGAACCAGGCCCTGAGCCGCGCCGACGACGTGATCCGGACCATCGTGCCGCTGGCCGGCGGGGACGAGGCGACGCTGCGCCTGGCGGTGACCGCGCAGGAGGTTCCGGTCACGGTCTTCCTCCCGAACGGCGCCGTGATCGGCGCCCCGGCCGCGCCCACCCCCGCCGTCCGGCTGGCCGCCGCCCGCGGGCGTGCCCTGACCGTGGCCACCGAAGCCGGCCGCGAGCTGGTGGTGCCGGTGGTCGGCGCCTCCGGCCGCAGCGTGGTCCGCACGGTTGTCACCTCGGCCGAGCTGACCCGCGGCGTCAGCCGCTCGTGGCTCACCCTGGCCGCCCTGGGCATCGCGCTGCTGCTGCTCGGACTGCTGGTCGCCGACCGTCTGGCCCGCACCATCACCGCCCCGATCACCCAGCTCAGCGACGTCTCCCACCGCCTGGCCGGCGCCGAACTGACCGCCCGCGCACAGCCCTCCGGCCCCCCGGAACTCCGTGAGGTCGCCGGCGCCCTCAACCACCTGGCCACCCGCATCCAGGACCTCCTCGCCGCCGAACGCGAACGTGTCGCCGACCTCTCCCACCGCCTGCGCACCCCGCTCACCGCCCTGCGCCTGGAAGCCGAGTCCCTTCGCGACCCGGACGAGTCCTCCCGCATCTCCGCCGCCGCCGACGGCGTAGCCCGCGCCGTCACCGCGGTGATCCAGCAAACCCGCCGCGCCTCGGCCGCCTCCGCGTCCGCCACCCCACCCGTCTGCGACGCGACCGCGGTGGTCACCGACCGGGTCGCCTTCTGGCGCGTGCTGGCCGAGGACACCGGCCGCCCGGTGACCCAGTCCCTCCCGGACACCCCCGTCCCGGTAGCGGTAGCAGCCGACGACCTGGCCGCAGCCTTGGACGCCCTGCTGGGAAACGTCTTCGCCCACACCCCGGACGAAACCCCGTTCACCGTCACCCTGACCCCGCGCCCGTCCGGAGGCGCCCTGCTCACCGTCGCCGACAAGGGCCCAGGCTTCCCCCCGGCCGCATCCCAGCGAGGCACGTCAGGCGCCAACTCAACGGGCCTGGGCCTGGACATCGCCCGCCAGATATCCACCACCGCCACGACCGGCGGTGGCCCCGACGGCGCGGTGGTCACCCTGGAAATCCCCGGCCCATAACCCACCTCCACACCCGGATAGCCCGCAGCACCAGGTTGGCCCACGCGGCTGCGGCTGCGGCTGCGGCTGCGGCTGCGGCTGATCATCCCGGGTGGGCGGCACTGCGCGAGGCCGGGAACTGTCACCGTGGATTTGGCGTGGCCGTTCAGCGTGTCGGCGCCGCAGGCCCCAGGCACGATGACGTTCATGCTCGCGACGGAATTCATCACGAGCAGCCGAATAATGCCGCGACGCGGTCCGGTCACGCATTCCTGCGATCTCGGTCCGCCCAAACAATGACAGCTGCCGCATGCACATATTCTTTCGAACCCGCAAGCCCCGCCGTCAGCATTCGATCATGCCAACCCGAACTTCCGCAGAAAACCATAAACCTCGATGCAGCGGCCCCCATGACGTCGGTGCCGCAACCAGAAGATCACGAAAACCACACCTGCTTCACGCCGCTTTTGACGGCGCAAGGTCCAGCGCCAGGGCCCGCACCGCGTCGGCCAGGCCGCGCTCGACGAGCACCGGCGGGTTGATCCCGCGGCCCAGCAGGCGCAGCTCCTCGAGCGCGGCTCGCGACGAGGCCCGCGTCGCGCACCCGCCGGCCGAGGAGGGCGCGCACGTCCGGGCCGAGG
>NZ_BOMS01000008.1 GCF_016862315.1 Actinoplanes palleronii
AAACGGACCGCGATCGGCCGGAAGATCCGCCAGGCGACCCCCAGCCATCGGCGGGCCCGGAGTCGCGCCGCCTGCGCCACCCACAGGCTTCGGGTGGGGCCGTCCCCACCCCCCGGGGTCAGCCGTGCATCTTCCGGGCGTGTGCCGCGACGTCGATCGGCGCGGCGTCCGGCCCCAGCAGCAGATCGACGAGCCGTTGCAGGTCCGCGACGGTGAGGCGGGCGTCCCGCGTGCCGTAATACCTGTCGTAGCCCTCGTCCGCCGCCGGCCACTGGTCGCGGAACATCTCCGTGCTGGGCAGCCAGTGGTCCAGCACCCGCCGGGCCAGCCGGCGCACGTCCGCGGCCGGTTCCACGAAGCGGAACGCGCCGCAGCGGATCTCCTGCTCCTGGTACCGGTCGTCCCAGAATTCGAGCGTCCAGCCGGGCCAGCGCGCGAAGAACCGCTCGGCCAGCCCGTCCACCGGATCGATCGACCACACGCCGGCGGTCCGGGTGACCGGGTCCAGATGCAGGCCTCCGCCCGGAACGTCGGGCAGCTCGGCGACCTGGGCCAGCTCGGACAGCTGGCCGAGGAGCGCCGGCCCGATCTCCCAGGGCTTGTACGGCGCCGGCCAATACGTCACCGCACCCACGCTGACCAGGTAATGCCAGCGCGGCGGATCGTCCGCGCCGGGGCGCACCCAGTGGAACAGGTCGTCGTTCGTCCACGGTTCCCGCCGCACGACGGCACGGTCCAGGCCCAGCGCGTCGGTGACGTCCGAGATCCCGTTGTACGCCCAGCGCACCACCCAGCCCGGCCAGACCCGCCGGCACGCCTCGATCAGGGCCCGCCGCCGCGCGTAGTCGGCGGACACGAAGAACAGCAGCTCCCGCGCGTCCAGGTCGATCAGCGCGCCCGCCTCGGCCCACGACTCGTGCTGCCAGACCTCGGGCGTCCAGGCCGGCCACGAACCGCTGCGGAACATCGCCACCGCGGGTCCGGGGCCGAGCGCCAGCCACGCGTCGAGGCTGTACCCCATGCCGTTCGATCCATAGTGGGTCCAGAGACCGTCCTGTCTGATGGCGACGTTCGCGCGTGATCCCACGCCGGGCATCCTAGGTCGTGTCCCGGAACCCGCACCGCCCGTCGCGGGTGGCTCGTTTCCGACCACGTGAGTCTTGCGATCTTGTTATCCGCCACCCTCCTGGCCCTTCCGGTCACTCCTGCGACCCCGGCGACGACCGGAACTGATCTGCACTGCACCGGGGACCCGGCGGCCAGTGCCCGCGCCGGCCGTACCCCGGTCCTGCTGATCCACGGCACCACCTCCACCGCCCGGGCGAACTTCTCCTGGAACTGGGCCCGGGCCTTCGACGCGGAGGGCCGCGCACACTGCGAGATCGACCTGCCGGACAGCGGCAACGGCGACGTCCAGGTCGCCGCCGAGCGGGTCACCTACGCCATCCGCGAGCTGCACCACGCCACCGGCGCCAGGATCGACCTGCTCGGGCACAGCCAGGGCGGGATGCTCGGCCGCTGGGCGTTCCAGCACCACCCGGACACCCGGGCGATGGTCGACGACTACGTGTCCCTCGCGGCCTCGAACCACGGCACGCAGGAGTTCGTGGTGCAGTGCGCGGCGCAGACGGTGTGCTCGGCGGCGTACTGGCAGCAGCGGGCCGGGTCGGCGTTCCTGACCGCGTTGAATCAGGGGCCGCAGACCTGGCCGGGTGTCGACTACACGCAGCTCTACACGCGCTACGACGAGATCATCCTGCCGTACCGGCTCTCCGCGCTGCCGCCGGCACGCAACGTCAGCAACATCGCGGTGCAGGAGCTCTGCCCGCTGGAGACGGTCGAGCACTTCGGGATGGCCTACGACAACGCGGCCTGGCTGCTCGGCATCGACGCGTTCCGGCACCCCGGACCGGCCCGGCTGTCCCGGGTGAGCCGGGCGACCTGCGGGTGGCCGTTCATGCCGGCGGTCGACCCGATCCGGTTCCCGGGCAACGCCGCCGCGGCGCTGGCCCAGAGCGCCCGCTCCATGCTGTCCACCCCGCAACTGACCGCGGAGCCACCCCTGCGGAGTTAAACGACTTGACCTCAACCTTGGGTCAGGTGTGACGGTAGCCGTCATGAGCATGGAGATGGCGGCCTGGAACTCGATGTACCACGCGATGCACCAGCGGAACGACAAACGACCGTTCTCCCTGGCGACGCTGAGACGGATAGCCGCGTTCGCCCGGCCGCACCGGCGGCAGATCATCGGATTCCTGCTGCTCAGCGTCGTCACCGCGGTCCTGTCGGTGGCCACGCCGGTGCTGGCCGGGCGGGTGGTCAACGCGATCGTCGACCGCGCCGCCGCGGCCGTCGTGATCGGCCTGGCGGTGGCGATCGCGGTCGCCGCGCTCAGCGAGTCGGGGCTCGGACTGGTCCAGCGGTGGTTCTCCGCGCGGATCGGTGAGGGGCTGATCCTGGACCTGCGGACCACGGTCTTCGACCACGTGCAGCGGATGCCTGTCGCGTTCTTCACCCGGACCCGGACCGGCGCGCTGGTGAGCCGGCTGAACAACGACGTGATCGGCGCGCAGCGGGCGTTCAGCGACACCCTGTCCGGGGTGGTCGGCAACGTCGTCACGCTGATCCTGACGCTGATCGTGATGATCGGCATCTCCTGGCAGATCACCCTGCTGGCGCTGGTGCTGTTGCCGATCTTCGTCTGGCCGGCCCGCCGGATGGGCGGCCGGCTGGCCCAGCTGGAACGGGAGGCCGCCGAGCACAACGCGGCGATGGGCACCCAGATGACCGAGCGGTTCTCGGCGCCGGGCGCGACGCTGGTCAAGCTGTACGGCCGCCCCGACGCCGAGTCCGCCGAGTTCGCCGCCCGGGCCCGGCGCGTCCGGGACATCGGGGTACGCACCGCGATGACCCAGACGGTCTTCATGACCGCCCTGCTCTCGGTCTCCGGGGTCGCCATCGCCCTGGTCTACGGCCTCGGCGGCTTCTACGCGCTGCGCGGCACCCTCGAGCCGGGTGCCGTGGTCGCGATGGCCATCCTGCTCACCCGGCTCTACGCCCCGCTGACCGCGCTGGCCAGCGCCCGGGTCGAGGTGATGAGCGCGCTGGTCAGCTTCGAGCGGGTGTTCGAGGTGCTCGACCTGAAACCGCTGATCGAGGAGAAGCCTGACGCGCGGACGGTGCCGGACGGGCCGGTGTCGGTGGAGTTCGACGCGGTGCGGTTCGCCTACCCGTCGGCGGACAAGGTCTCGCTGGCCTCGCTGGAGGAGGTGGCGACGCTGGACACCCGGGGTGGCGTCGAGGTGCTGCACGAGGTGTCGTTCACCGCCGAGCCCGGGCAGATGGTGGCCCTGGTCGGCTCGTCCGGGGCCGGCAAGTCGACGATGGCGAGCCTGCTGCCCCGGCTCTACGACGCGGAGTCCGGCGCGGTCCGGCTGTCCGGGGTGGACGTGCGTGACCTCAGCGCCGCGTCGCTGCGGGCCACGCTCGGCATGGTCACCCAGGACGGGCACCTGTTCCACGACTCAGTCCGGGCGAACCTGCTGCTGGCCCGCCCCGAGGCGACCGAGGAGGAGATCTGGGAGGTGCTGCGCCGGGCGCACGTCGCCGACCTGATCGAGGCGCTGCCGGACGGCTTGGACACGGTGGTCGGCGAGCGCGGCTACCGGCTCTCCGGCGGGGAACGGCAGCGGCTGACCATCGCCCGGCTGCTGCTGGCCCGCCCGCGGGTGGTGGTGCTGGACGAGGCGACCGCACACCTCGACTCCACCTCGGAGCAGGCGGTGCAGGCGGCACTCGGCGAGGCCCTGGCCGGCCGGACCGCCGTGGTGATCGCGCACCGGCTGTCCACGGTCCGGGCCGCCGACCAGATCCTGGTGATCGAGGAGGGCCGGGTGCTGGAACGCGGCACCCACCAGTCCCTGCTCGCCGCCGGCGGCCGCTACCAGGAGCTCTACCGCACCCAGTTCGATCAGGGGGACAAGGTGCCTGCCTGATCGCGGAACCCGTCCGGGCGGACCGGCACGCCGTCGACGACGTGCGGCGCCCGTCCCGCAGCAGCCCGAGGTCCAGGCCGGGGATCCGATCGCCGTGGTCGAGCCCGGCCACCCGCTCGGCCAGCGCTGCCGGGTCGGCGAACTCGGCGAAGACCTCGCGCAGCGCGGCCACGTCCTCGTCCGGCACGAACAGCACCCCCTGCGCCCGGGTGGACTGCAGGACCCGGGCGGCGACCGGGTGCCGCTCGGCGTGGTAGCTGTCCAGCAGCTCGTCGCCGGACTCGCCGCGGATCACCTCGGCGAGCTTCCAGCCCAGGTTGAAGGCGTCCTGCAGACCCAGGTTGAGGCCCTGACCACCGGCCGGCGAGTGGATGTGCGCGGCGTCGCCGGCCAGCAGCACCCGGCCGGTGCGGTACCGCGTGGCCTGCCGGGTGGCGTCGGTGAACCGGCTGGCCCAGCGCACCTCGTCCAGCACCAGCGACTCGGCCGCCAGGGCCGCGGCGATCTCGGCGTCCGGGATCGGATCGTCGCGCCCGGCCGCCGACTGCACCGGACCGGCCGCCAGCATGCGGAAGATCCCGTCGCCCAGCGGCAGCACGGTCAGCATCCCGTCACCCTTCGGCGCCGGCAACTCCCACCCCTGCGGGCCACCCCCGGCCAGCGAGACGTCCGCGACCAGGGCACAGACCCGGCCGTCCCGGCCTTCAAAATCAACACCAGACCGCTTTCGTACGACACTCCGCGCGCCGTCGCAGCCCACCAGATACCCGGCCCGCTCGCCGTGCACCGTCACCCCGGTCTCGTCCTGACCGAAAGAGTCCAGCGCCGCGCCGTAGCGGATCTCGGCGCCGAGCGACAGCGCCCAGTCGGCCAGCCGCGCCTCGACCCGGGCCTGCGGGATGCCGACCTGGTACGGGTACGGCGTGTCCAGCACCGAGTAGTCGAGCGGGATCCCGGCGAAGTGCCCGCGCGGCAGCAGCACCGGCGCCTCGGCCAGGATCTCGTCGAGCAGTCCCCGGGAGGCGAGCACCTCGGCCGAGCGCGGCTGCAGGTTGAGCGCCTTGGACTGCCCGGTGCGCTCGGCCAGCCGCTCCAGCACCAGGACCCGCGCCCCGCCGAGCGCCAGCTCCCCGGCCAGCATCAACCCGGTCGGCCCGGCCCCCGCCACGATCACGTCGTAGTTCATGCGCGCAGGTCCCGTTTCTTCGTGTAGTAGAGGTGGAACACGAAGGTCGGCGCCACCAGGATCGGCCAGCTGACGTTGAGCACGGCGGTGGCGAGGTCGATCGGCAGCAGGTAGGCCGCGGTCAGCGTGACGATCACGTTGAGCAGCCCGGCGACGCCCCAGACGAAGGTGATCACCCGTAGGCCGTGCCGGAAGGCCCGGTCGGTGTCCCACTTGCTCTCCCAGGCCGCGAGTCCGGCCGGGCCGACCTTGGCCAGCACGAACGCCCGGATGAGGTACATCGTGGCGGGGCGGCCGACGAAGACCGACGCGAGCAGCCAGACCGCGATCAGGCCGCCGAGCAGGCCGCCCCAGGCGTCCCGGATCAGCATCGTCCGGGCGTCGCCGGTCATCGCCGAGACGCCCAGGCTGAGCGCGACCACCGAGAGCACGAAGATCGCCAGGAAGTCGACGGTCCGGGACCGGGTGAACCGGACGATCACCATGACCACCGGCACGACGCCGGAGAGCAGCAGCGACCACCACTGGTCGACGCCGGCAGCGCGCAGGCCGTAGAAGACCACGAGCGGCAGACCGAAGTCGATCAGCAGCGGGAGGAGCAGGGACATCCGGTTCGGGGTGCGCGGCGGAGCGGTCGTGGTCATGCCGGGTCCTTCCGGGTCGCGAGGGTGAAGAGCGCGACCAGCTCGGCCGCGTAGGCGTGCGGGTCGAGGTCGGGCCGGTTCGCCGCGGCGTCGATCGCGGCGCGCAGCGTCACCGCCATGACCTCGGGGTCGAACGTGCGGAACTCGCCGGCCTGCTGGCCCTCCCGGAACAGCACGGCGAGGCGGGCCACCGGGTCGTCGGCGTCCTCGGGGCGCACCAGCGGAGTGCCGTCCTCGGTGCGGGCGGCCGCCGCGATCTCGATGACCGCCCGGATCGCGGTCGGGTGCTCGGCGATGAACTCGAGGTTCGACTCGATGTACGCCGTCAGCAGCTCGACGCGGCCGGTGGCGGCCCGCAGGCGCTTGCCCATGTGCTCGGCGGCCTCGGTGAGCACCGCGCCCACCACGGCTCGGACCAGGTCGGCCTTGTCGTCGAAGTGGTACGAGATCAACCGGGTGCTGCTGATCCCGGCCCGCTTGGCGATGCGGGCGAAGGAGGCGTTGCCGTAGCCCAGCTCGGCGATCGTGTCGATCGCCGCGGTGACGATCTGCGCCCGCCGGGCGGCCGCCGCGACCGTGTCGTTTACTCGCATGAGTAAATTTTTACTCGCCCGAGTAATTCTCGTCAACCCCGTCATGAGCGAGAGCACTGCTCTTGACATGGATCGGCGCTCGGTGTTCACTGTTTACAGGCGAGAGCAGTGCTCTCTCGAACGAGGAGGACGACATGCGATACCTGGCCCCGAAGCGCGCGACGAACGCCTTCAACGACTTTGCGCGGTGGCTCACCGCGCGCGGGATCAGCCTGATGGGCAGCCGGGTCCTCGAGGTGCGCGGGCGCAAGAGCGGCGAGGTGCGCGCCACCGTGGTCAACGTCTTCACCCACGAGGGTGAGCGCTACCTGCTCGCGCCGCGCGGGCACACCCAGTGGGTGCGCAACCTGCGGGTCGCCGGCGAGGGTGAGCTGCGCCTGGGCCGGCGCCGCCAGCACTTCACCCCGGTCGAGATCGCCGACGCCGACAAGCCCGAGCTGATCCGGCTCTACCTGCGCAAGTGGGCGTGGGAGACCGGGGCGTTCTTCGACGGGCTCAAGGCCGACTCGCCGGCCGCGGACATCGCGGACGCGGCGCCCGGCTTCCCGGTCTTCCGCATCGTCCCGGGCTGAGACGCGCTCAGCAGACCGCGCTGACCTTGCCGTCGTTCCAGCGCCAGATGGTGCCGTGCTGGAAGTGCTGGTAGTGACCCCGGCGGTCCGGGGTGACCGACTCGTCGTCGGTCGGGTAGCCGATGCACCCGGCCTCACCACGGCTGCCCTGCCACAGGTCGAGGATGCGCCCGGAGACCGCGTGCGCACCGGTCGCCTGCGACCAGTAGATCGAGCCGCCGTCGAACTGCTGCATCCGGCCGCCGCCGGCCGCACGCTGCTCGATGCCGAGCGGGCAGCCGAGCTTGCCCTTGTCCGAGCCGACCCGTACGTACTTCGCCAGGATCCCGCCGTGCACCCGGAGCCGGCAGTAGGTCGCGCTCTTGTCCGTGGATTCACTCTGCTCGGCCCGGGCCGCCACGGTTCCGCACATCGCCACGGCGGTGAAGCCGAGCGCGACCGCCGCCATTGCTCGCAGTTTCATAACCATCCATAGGTGTCGGCGGTTTCTGACTTCACATTCGTACCATTTCCGGCATACCGGAGTGCGACATTCGCCCCTAGATCAGCCCGTGGCGGAGCCTCGTCCCGAATGTCCGGTAACGCGCCGGACGGCCTGGCGCCGCGCGGACGCCGCGACGCCTCACGGGCGGGACGTGGCGCGTCGCCTGCGGACGGGAAGGCCCAGGTCGTACCGGAAAATCAGCGGCCGGAAGTGAGGACCGCGTCTCGTGGATGGACCACGGTGACCACCTTTTTGGTTTCGGCGATTAGCATGGCCCGGTGCTTGCCCCGGGAATCGTGCTCAACGGTCGTTACCAGCTGACCCAACGGATCGCCGCGGGCGGGATGGGCGAGGTCTGGCGTGGCGCCGACCGGCTGCTGAACCGCGAGGTCGCGGTCAAGGTGGTGCTGCCCGGCCTGATGGCCGACCGGGAGTTCATCACCCGGTTCCGCTCCGAGGCGCGGATGATGGCCCAGCTGCGCCACCCCGGGATCGTCCAGGTCTACGACTACGGCGAGAACGCGGTCGTCGGCAACGACCGGTTCGACTACATGGTGATGGAGTACATCGACGGCATCTCGCTGTCGAAGAAGGTCCAGGACGCCGGGCGGCTCAGCCCGGCCGAGACCATGGCCATCACCGCGGGGGTCGCCGACGCGCTGCACGCCGCGCACCAGTCCGGCATCATCCACCGCGACGTGAAACCGGCGAACCTGCTGGTCCGGCCGGGCGGCGCGATCGTGCTGGTCGACTTCGGCGTGGCCCGGTCGGTCGGGGTCACCGGGATCACCAGCACCAACGTGGTGATGGGCTCGGTGCACTACATGGCGCCGGAACAGGCCGAGGGCAAGCCGGTCACGGCCGCCACCGACGTGTACGCGCTGGGCGCGGTCGCCTTCCACTGCCTGACCGGCCGGCCGCCCTACGTCGGCGACAACCCCCTCGCGATCCTCGGGCAACTGGTGCACGGCCAGCCGCCGGTGCTGCCGCCGGACGTGCCGCGCGGGGTGGCGGCGGTGGTGATGCGGGCGCTGGCGAAGGACCCGGCGCAGCGGTTCCCGAGCGGAGCGGCGCTGGCCGACGCGGCGCGCAACGCGGGCCGGGCGCCGAACGGCGGCGCCTTCGGGCCCGGCGGGCCCACCGGCCAGCAGACCCGGCCCTTCCCCGGACCGCCGCCCTCGTCCGGCGCCTACCCGGCTTCCCGGCCGTCCGGCGCCTACCAGCCCATGCGGCCCTCGGGCGCCTACCCGGCCGCACGGCCCTCCGGTGCCTACGCGGCCGGCGCGGCCTCCGTCCCGCCCGCCTATCCGGGCGGCGGCACCGGCTCCTACCCCGGTGACGTGCCGTCCGACGGCTACCAGGCGGCCGCCGAGCCGCCGGCCAAGCGCCGCAACGTCGCCGTGCTCGCCGCGCTGGCCCTGGTGCTGGCCGGCGGTGGTGTCCTGGCCGCGTTCTGGCCCGACTCCAGCAACGCGGACACCACCGGCAGCCCGACCACCACGCAGGCCGCCGACACCCCGCAGCAACCGGCGGGCGACGACGACGAGGCGGAGCCGACTCCGTCGAAGTCCCGCAAGCGCACCCCGAAGCCGAGCCCGTCGTCGGCCAGCCCCGAGCCGTCGGAGTCCTCCGCGCCGGCGGTGCCCGCGGCCGACCCGCGCGACGTGTGCGACGGCGACTTCCAGGTGCTCGACCAGGCGCCGCTGAAGAACGCCTCGGGCGTCCTGAGGGGCACGGTCTACCTGCTCGTGCGTGCCGCCGACAACACCACCTGCGTGGTCACCGTGAAGGACCCCGCCGACGGCAAGAAGGCGGTGGCCTCGGCCTTCCTCGAGCTGCAGGGCAGCCCCCGGAAGACCGCCGGTGGCACGATCAAGGACTTCGCCGGGCCGGTCATCGAGGTCGCCCAGGACGTCTGCGTGAAGTGGGGCGGCTCGATCGGGGCGGCGACGTTCGAGAGTGAGTTCGACCGCTGCTGACGCCCGGACCCGCCTGATTCCTCAACGTCGCCGCCCGGCAGCCGATCAGGGCGGCATGACGGGCGATGGTGTGCGGCAGAAGATGCGAGCGCGGGCCGCGCTGGTCGGCCTCGCGCTCGGTGTGGTGGCGCTGGCCGGCTGCGCGATGGCCGGGGTCTCCGACCCGTGGGCGATCGGCGTGCTCACCGCGTTCGACCTGCTGCTGCTCGCGGCGTGCGTCCGGCCCCTGTTCGGCGACGACACCGACCAGCCCGGCGAGCTCGAGCCACGGCTCGACGGCCTGACCGGGCTGCCGGACCGGCGGGCGCTGACCGCGGTGGTGGAGCGGACCCTGCCGGTCGCCGACAGCGACCAGGAGCCGGCCGGGCTGCTGGTGTTCGGCGTGCACGAGCTCGCGGACGTCACCGACACCCTCGGCCCGGCGATCGGCGACCTGCTGCTGAAGGAGGTCGCGGCCCGGCTGGCGGCCGCGGTCCGGGACACCGACACGGTCGGCCGGCTCGGCGACGACGAGTTCGCCGTGCTGCTCCCCCAGGTCGGCTCGGCGCCGGCCTGTCTGGACACCGCGCGCCGGCTGCTGGACCTGGTGCGGGGCCCGGCCGACCTGGACGGATACCAGGTCCGGATCAGCGCCGCGGTCGGCGCCGCGGTCTATCCGGTGCACGCCGCGACGACAACCGAGCTTTTCGTACGGGCCGAGACCGCGCTGCGGGCCGCGAGCCGGTCCCGGGACGGTGCCGCGCTCTACGAGGTCGGCGTGGAAGGCGACCTGCGGCCCCGGAACGAGATCGACAGCCGGGAGCACCGGCCGGCCCTGCCCTCCCGCTGACCGGTCAGATCCGGTCGATCTCGGTGAGGTCGATGTCGATGGGGAACGGCATTCAACCCCTCACGACAGCCTTGCCCATGCTGAGGCCGACCTGCGCAGGTCCGGCGCGAACTCAGCCGAGAAGCTCCGGGCGCTGCCACTTCTCGCCGCGGACGTGGTGGTCCAGGAACGCCAGCACGGTGGCGTACCAGACCTTCGCGTGCTCCGGGGTGAGCACCCAGTGGTTCTCGTCCGGGAAGAACAGGAACTTGTGCGGGGTCACGCCGTCCTGGTCCGTCGACCGGGACAGCAGGTCCCACCACAGCCGCAGCGCCTCGCCGATCGGTACGCGGTAGTCCTTGTCGCCGTGGATGACCAGCATCGGCGTGGTGATCTCGTCGGCGAACCGGTGCGGCGAGTTCACCTCCATCACCTCCCGGGTCATCTCCCGGGCCCAGTAGAACGCCGTGTCGGTGGTCCCCCACATCTGGTCGAGCGACCACAGCGAGGCGTGCGTGACGATCGCCGCGAACCGGTCGGTGTGCCCGGCGATCCAGTTGGCCATGTAGCCGCCGAAGCTGCCACCCATCGCCGCGGTCCGGGTCGCGTCGACGTCGGCGCGCTGCTCGGTGGCGTCGGTCAGCGCGAGCAGGTCGGTGTACGGTGCGGCGCCCCACGCGCCCCAGCCCCGCCGGATGAACTCGTGACCGTAGCCGGTGGAGAGCGCCGGGTCGGGCAGCAGCACGGCGTACCCCCGGGCCACCGCGATCCACGGGTTCCAGCGCCACGACCAGGAGTTCCAGGAGCCCAGCGGGCCACCGTGGATCCACAGCAGCAGCGGGGCGGGCCGCTCCGGACCGGCCTCGGCGGGCAGGGCGAGCCAGGCGCGCAGCGGGGTGCCGTCCGCGGCCGTGGTGGTCACCTCGGTCACCCGGCCCGGAACCGGCGTCTCCGCCACCGGCCCCGGCAGGCGGTCCACCGTGCCGGCCCCGTCGAGCGCGACCCGGACCGGGGCGGGCGCGCTGTCGATCGCCGAGCGCAGCGCGTAGACCCAGCGCCCGTCCGGTGACACCTCCGCGTCGGTGTAGCTCCCGTCGTCCGGGGTCAGCCGGGACACCGCACCGCTGGTCGCGTCCACCCGCCACAGCGGCGCGCGCCCGCCGTCGTCGGCGGCCACCACCAGCGCGGTGCCGTCCGGTGTCCAGCGGATGGCGTCCGGCCAGCGGTCCCACGCCGCGGTCAGGTCCCGGACCGGGCCACCGGCCAGCGGGAGCACGGCCAGCCAGCGGTCGCCGGGGTCCGACGCGGTGGACCGCCGGTAGACGACCACCGCGACCGACGTCCCGTCCGGCGAGATCCGCGGCGAGGTGTACTCGTGGCCCGGGTCGCCGGCCAGGGTGCGGCGCTCACCGGTCGCCACGTCGATCGCGACGACGGTCTCGCGCTGCGACCCCGCCGCCTCGGCCACCGTCCACACCGCGACGACGGTGCGCCCGTCCGGTGCGACGTCCCAGGTCGCCTCGTCGAAGAGCGCGCGGCCGACGTGCCCGGTGAGGTCACGCAGTTCCAGAGGCGCTTCCCCGGCCGGCGCCGGCTCGGCGGTCAGCAGGCGGAGGCGGTCCGGGCCGAAGGCGTGGTCCCAGTACCGGATCGGCAGTTCCTCGTACAGGACAGCGTTGACGCCGGTGTCCTTGCGCTTGGCCCGGGCCTCCTTGTCCGCGGCCGGGTCGGCGGCGGACGGCATCAGCGACGACCCGAACACCAGCGTCCCGGACCGGCTGACCACCACTCCCCGGACGCCGCCGGGCGGCGCGGCCACCACCCGGGCGTCGCCACCGGCGGCCGGTTGCAGCCACAGCGCTGTCCCCGGCTCGCCGTCCGGGTCGCCCACGGGGTCCGGGCGGGCCGAGGTGAACAGCAGGTCCCCGCCGGGGGTGAAGGCCGCCACCGACTCACCCCTGGTGCTGCGGGTCAGCCGCCGGGCCGGATGCTCACCGGCCGGGTCGACCTCCCACAGCGCCGTGGCGTACCGGTTCTTCTTCGGCTCCGGGGTCGCCACGCCGACGACCAGCCGGCGGCCGTCCGGGGACAGCCGCAGACCGGTGACCCGGGGCAGGGCCGCGTAGGCGTCCAGGTCGGCAAAGGCATCGATGATCACCATGTCTTTCTACCACCGCGCGGGCGCCCCGGGGCCCGCTCGGCGGATCAGTCGTCCGAGCCGTGGCCGCGCCCACCCTTGTCGTCGGAGCCGTGCTCGCTCCGGTGATCCGAGCCGTGGCCCCGGCCGCGGTGGTCGTCGCCCTTCTCCGAACTGCGGCTCCGCGAGCCGCCCTTGTCGTCACCGGGCTCGGCGTGGCGGGTGCGGGAACCACCCTTGTCATCGCCAGGCTCGGCGTGGCGGGTGCGGGTGCCGCCCTTGTCGTCGCCAGGCTCGGCGTGGCGGGTGCGGGAACCACCCTTGTCGTCGCCGGCCTCCGATCGCTTCCGGTCACCACCGTGATCGTCCACCCGACCCGAAGCCGACGGGGACGCCGATCGCTTCCGGTCACCACCGTGGTCATCCACCCGGCCCGAAGCCGAAGCGGAGGCCGAGGGCGAGGCCGAGGGCGACACCGAAGCGGACGCCGACACCGAGGCCGACGGCGACGCCGAGGACCGCGGGCTGTCGTCGGCCCCGTCGGACGCCAGCGCCGTCCCGGCCAGCCCGAGAACGGTGAGAGCGCCGGCCGCGAGCGCCACAGCGGTACGAATCTTGTTCATCTCAAAACCTCCAGGTCGATCTGACCTGCAAAGAATCGCGCCCGGAGACCTATCGGCACGCTGTCCGACCGTTAAGGCCCGGCTAAGAACCGATCCCTTCCGGTCACTGCCACACCCTTTTTCGGTACGAATGTCGGGCGACCGCCCGCAGGCTACAAGCCGAGTCCCGTGGTGGTCTCGCGCGACGCCGCCCCCACTCCCGACCGCAGCGCGCCCCCAGGCCCCGGCTGGCGCTGAGGGGCCCCTCAACAGCCCGGAGACACCCCTCACCACCAGCCGGGCCCGGAAGCGCACCGCGGCCCGGGGTGGCGGTGGCCTCGCGGGGTCAGGCGAGCGGGGTCCAGGTGCGCTGGTAGGTGCCCAGCCAGCGGTGGGGGGCGTAGGAGCGGACCGCCTGCTCGATCCGGGCCGGGACCGCTGACGCGTCCGGCATCGGGAGGCGGAACCGTTCGGACGGCAGGCCCGGGTGCGGCGGCGGCTCGGTGGCCGGGCGCAGGCCCGCGACCCGGTCGGTCAGGTCGACACCGGGTGCCGGGAAGAACTCCAGCACGTGGCCCTGGCGGCGGACCCCCTCGGGCAGCGGCACCTTCTGCGGGGCGGGGTTGACCTTGTAGGCGATGCCGACGCCGACCAGGTCGGACCAGGGGATGCCGTGGATGCCTGCCTGGTCGACGGTGACACCGGTCCGGCCGAGGAGCTTCGGCGCGAAGATCACCAGGGCACCGAACGGGATCAGGAACAGGAACGTGCAGACCCAGGCCAGGAACCGGGTCGTCGGGTCGTCGCCGCCGACCAGGTGCTCCTCCGGGTTGACCGCGGCCATCAGCGCCGCGAACCCGAAGAAACCGGACCCGAGCACCCCGCCCGCCCAGACCCGGAAATTACCCTGACGGAAGTCGATGTACATCCGCGCGATGATAGCCGCGCGGTCAGCGGCAGGCGGCCAGCGCGGCGTGGCGGCCTTCGCGCCAGAGCGCTCCGGCTTCGCCGAATCCGGCGGTCCGGGCCGCGGCGGCGTGCCAGCTCAGCCCGGCCGTGAAACCCGCCGGCGGACGATCGCGGAACAGCGCGGCGCGGGCGTCCATCAGGCCGCCGATCTCCGGTACGGCGGACAGCTCACTCCACCACCGCGCCCAGGCGAGTTCGGCGGCCGCCTCGCCGGGGCCGGGGTCGAGCACCCGCATCAGCCCGGGCAGCCCGTCGTCGGGCATCAGGTCGGCGACGACGAGCACTCCGCCGGGCGCGAGCGCCTCCCGGGCCGCGGCGTAGAGCGCGTGGATCGCGGCCGGGGACAGGTAGTGCACGGTCATCACCGCGGTGATCAGGTCGTGGCCGCCGCCGGCGCGGGCCGTCCACGCGGTCGAGGCGAGGTCGGCGCCGACCACCCCGATCACGTCGGGCAGGCCGGCCCGGGCCAGTTCGAGCAGCACCGGGTCCAGGTCGACGAGGGTGACCGTGGCCTCCGGCCAGCGGGCGGCCATCCGTTCGGCGAGCAGTCCCGGGCCGCCGCCGAGGTCGAGCACCCGGCGCGGCGGGCCACCGCGCAGCGCCTCGACCGCGGTGCCGAGCGCCCGTTCCAGGCCGGCCAGGCCGGGGATGAAGCCGGTCATCATCGCGTCCCAGGTGCTGCGCCAGGCGGCGACGCGCACCGGGTCGAGAGCGATCGGGGTCATGGCGGCTGCTTTCGTGGCTCCACGGCGTCGTGTCCCGGAACCCGCCGGTCGACGGCACGCGGCGGGGCTCCGGAACACATTCTGAAATGACAACCGTTTCTAACAGAACGGGGCGGCGTTCAGTCGTGATTCAGCGCGGCGAGCCGCTCGAGCAGGCGGTCGATCTCGGCGGGTGAGTTGTGCACGTGCAGGCTCACCCGTACCGAAGAGGTCTTCTCCCCCTCGTCTCCCTGGCAGTGGCCGTCGGCCCGGACCAGCAGGCCGTCCGCGGCCAGGATGAAACCGAGGTCGTTGGAGCCGATCGTGCGGTGCCGGAACGTGACGATGCCCTGCCGGCGCTGTGTCGCGGAGGCCGCCGCGAGACTGCTCTGACAGCCGAGCACCTGATAGGCGTCCAGCTCGGCCAGACCCGCGGTGAGCCGGGCGCCGAGGTCGCGGGTCCACCGCTCGATCCGGTCGACGCCGGCCGCGTCCAGCCAGTCCAGCGCCGCGACCAGGCTGACGATGCCGCTGGTGTTCGGGGTGCCGCGCCAGCCGGCCTCGGCATACGCCGGTCCGCGCCGGTTGCCGGACCAGATCGCGCCGGTGCCGGGCAGGGCGAGGGCCTTGTGGCCGGAGAAGACCAGGAAGTCGACGTCCAGCGCGGCCAGCGAGATCGGCAGGTGCCCGACGCTCTGCGCGGCGTCCAGGCAGATCGGCACGCCCGGTCCGGCCGCCGCGCGCAGCCGGGACACGTGCATGTCGTTGCCGTAGACGTGGTGCACGTGGGTGGCGGCGATCAGCCGGGTCCGCGGGGTGACCAGCCGGGCCAGGCGGGCGGCGTCGTAGTCGTGGGCGTCGTCGTACGGCATGGCGCGCAGGGTGACGTGGGCGCCGCGGGCGCGGGCCAGGGCGGCGGCCTCCTGCCAGGGCACGATGTTCGCGTTGTGGTCGGCGTACGGGACCACGATCTCGTCGCCGTCGCGCAGCTGCGGGGCGAGCCAGTCCCGGGCCACGGCGCGCAGGCCCTCGGTGGCGCCGCTGACGAAGTGCACCCCGGAGCGGTCCGGAGCCGGGTCGCCGAGGAAGACGCGCACCCGGTCACGGGCCTGTTCGATCCGGGCCGTGGTGCGGTTGGCCCAGGGGTACGTGCCCCGGGCGGCGTTGGCGTTCTCGCCGGTCAGGTAGTCGAGCACGGCGTCCAGGACGGGTTGCGGCTTCTGCGAGGTGGCCGCGCTGTCCAGGTAGGCCACGTCCGGGTGGCCGGTGACGATCGGGAAGTGGGCGCGCAGCTCCCGCTGCCAGGCCGGGTCAGTCACGGACCAGCTCGGCTCCGGCGTCGCGCCAGGCGATGATCCCGCCGTGCAGGGAGCGGGCGTCCGGGTGGCCCATCCGGGTGAGCAGCGCGGAGTATCTCGCGGACTTCTCGCCGACCGGGCAGACCAGCAGCACCGGGCGGCGGCGACTGAACGGCAGCCCGGCCGGCAGCAGCTCGGCGAACACCTCGTCGACGATGTTGATCGAGCCGGCGATGTGCAGCGCCTGGAACGCGTACGGGCTGCGCAGGTCGACCACCACGGCGTTCGTCTCGGTGAGCCAGCGCTGGGCGTCGCCGACGCCGAGCACCGGCGCGGCGGCCAGCTCGGCGCCGGTCAGGGTGCCGGCCGAGTTGCGCCGCGGTGGCCGGCCGAACAGCTCGGGGCGGCGGTCCCGCACGTAGGAGAGGTAGCTCTCCACCCGGTCGCAGACGATGAACACCGCCGTCTTGCGACTCGTGAGGCCGGCATCGATCGTACGAAGGAAGCGGACCGCCCCCTGGAACGCGCCGCCACCGGTCGGACCGGTCAGGATGCCGCAGCGCCGCACCAGGGTCAGCAGGCCGTCGATCGCGTCGTCCGCGTCGATGGTCTCCAGGGCGTCGTAGACGGCCGGGTCGAACAGCCCCACCTCGTGCACCTCGTCGATGGTCCGGATCCCCGGGATGAAGTCGCCCTTCGCCGCGACCAGCCCGACCACCTCGACGTCGGCGTGGTGCTGGCGCAGCACCCGGGCCACCCCGGTGGACGAGCCGGCCGTGCCCACGCAGGCGACGAAGTAGTCCGGCGCGCGCCCGTCCAGGTCCTTGACGATCTCCGGGCCGGTGCCGTACGCGTGGGCGTCCACGTTGCGCTCGTTGAAGTACTGGTCGGTGTGCAGGTAGCCGCCCCCGGACGCGGCCAGCCGCTGGTGCATCCGGGTGAGCGGGTCGTCGGTGTCGGTCGGGTCGAGGCACTCGGACTGGCCGGGCAGCTCGTCGATCTCCGCGCCGAGCAGGAGCAGCAGCTCCTTGATCTCGGGCACCTTCATCCGGTTGGTGACGCTCTTGAACGGCACGCCGTGCATCCCGGCGAGCAGCGCGAGGGCCTTGGCGGTGTTGCCGCTGGACAGCTCGACCAGGGTGTCGCCGGGCGCCGCGCCGGACAGCAGCGGGCCGGCCATGTGCCAGGCGGCCCGGTCCTTCACCGAGCCGAACGGGTTGAGCAGCTCCAGCTTGGCGTACAGGTCGACGTTGGCCAGGCCGTGCACGGCCGGGTCGATGCGGACCAGCGGGGTGGCGCCGATCGCCTCGGTGATGTCGTCGTATCTCATCGGGTCTCCTGCCGGGGGTGGACAGGCCAGTACTGCTCGTCGAGGCACCAGCGGTGGCGGCCGCCGGAACGGTGGACCGCCACGGTGCGGGCCACCGGCTGGCGCAGGGCGGTGGTGGCGCTGAAGTCCATGAAGTAGCCGGCCGTGTTGACGAAGGCGAGCAGGTCACCGGGGCGGGGCAGCACCGGCAGGAACACCGTGCGACGGGTGATCAGGTCGGCCTCCAGGCAGAGGTTGCCGAACAGGTGGACGGCGGCCGGGCCGGCGCGGCGGTCACCGGTGCGCGGGATCACCACCGGATCCATCAGTACGCCGTGCTCCTCGAGGCTGACGTCACGGGCGTTGAGGTCCAGCCGGACCGCGTCGCCGTCGGCCGACAGCACCCGGGCCAGGACCAGGCCGCACTGGTCGAGCAGGGCGCGGCCGGGTTCGATGTCCAGGTCGTACATGTGGTCGAGCAGCAGCTCGCCGAGCGGGCGGCCGAGCTCCGGGGCCGGGGTGCCGAGCAGGCGGTCCAGGTAGGCGGCGCCGGACACCGGCCGGTGGGCCGGGTACAGCGCCAGGGTCCCGCGCAGGGTGCCGTTCTCGGCGCGCAGGCCGTACCCGTGGCCGTCCCAGGTCATCCGGGGCCGGCGGCCGAGCACGGCCTGCCCCAGCTCGGTGGTCCAGCGGTCCCACTCGGCGCCGTCGGCCAGGTAGTTCACGCCGAAGCCGCCGCCGATGTCCAGCGACCGCGGGCGCAGGCCCCGGGCCCGGCACGCGTCCAGAGCGGCCAGGCAGCCCTCCAGCGCCACCGCCTTCTCGGGCAGCCCGACGGTGTCCAGGTGATAGGCCACCCCGGTCAGCTCCAGCTGGTCGGGGTGTTTCTCCAGCACGTCGAGCAGCTCGGGCAGCCGGCCGGCCGGGGTGCCGAACCGGCTGCGGCGGGTCAGCACCCGCACGCCGGTCGAGGTGAATCCGGCGAGCCGCAGGCTGACCGGCACCCGGGGCAGCCGGTGCCCGGCCACGATGCCGGCCAGCTCGGCGAGCTCGTCGGCGGAATCGACGCTGACGGTCACCCCGGTGCGGGCGGCGAGCCAGAGGAATTCGCGATTCTTCGGCCCGGTCGCGACGATCCGGTCCGGGGTGAATCCGGCGCCCAGGGCGTGTTGCAACTCGCCGAGGGAGGCCACGTCCACCCCGGTGTCGCCGGCCGCGAGTTCTCGCAGCAGCGCGCCGGAACGGTTGGCCTTGTGCGCGTAGTAGAGGCGGCCGCCGAGACGGTGCCGGCGGTAGGTCTCCCGGAACGCGGCGACGTTCGCCGCCAGCTGGCGCGGCAGGACCAGGTTGAGGGGTGAGCCCAGCGCGTCCAGCAGTTCGGCCAGGAATTCGTGGTCGTCGAGCAGGGATTGGAGGTTCGTGTCGATTCTCGGCGTCAGACTCAGCATCTGCGTCTCCCGATTTCACCGGCGTTTTCTCAACGTATCTGACAACGAGTTTCATCGCCAGTCCGGATCGGGTGAATGCCGTGTCAACGGCTCTGTCGGCAATTCCTTGAAATGCTCATATGAGCACCTACGAATAAATGGGCGGCCGAGGGCCGCCCATCCATTCACTCATTCCGTTTCATTCAGCCCTTGATGCCGTAGACCGCCGGAACGCTCAGGGTGCGTGCGGTCTTGGTGCCGCCCAGCACGATCTTGCGGTACGAGATGTTGTTCTTCGTGCTCAGCTCGCTGAGCTTGCCGACCGGGTTGGCCTTCACCCGGATGTAGTAGGTGCCGTTGGCCAGGCCGGTGACGTCGAACGACTGACCCGGACGGTCCTGGCTGTAGGTGTCACCGTTGCCGATGTCGAGCACCTCGCGCACCGCCACCGCGGTGTTGCCACCGCACGCCGTGGACAGGTCGGTGTTCTCCGGCCGCCACTTGGCGCTCTTCAGCGTGTAGTCGACCGCGTCCGTGTTGGCCAGGCAGAACGCCTCCTTGCCACTGCGGACCGCGAGCTTCTTGTCGGCTTTCAGCAGGTCGTAGCGCGCGAAGTCGGTGAAGTGCCAGTGCTTGTGGCCCTCCCGCTTGTCCCACTCCATGGTGCCGGCCGCGAACGAGCCGACCTGCTTGCCCTTGGCGTCGAAGACGTACTGGTAGGCGTCCATCAGCTCACTGCCGGTGCGGCGGAAGCCGTCGACGAGCAGCGGGGACGAGCCGGCGTTCCAGACGGTGGCGCCGAAGTTGACGTACCACCGGCCGTTGACCTGGCCGGTCGTCTCGTTGCGACCCTTCTCCAGCGAGATCCCCCAGGCCGGCAGCGAGCGCAGGTCGGGGCGCGGGCCGGTCTTCGGCGCGACCTTGGCCGCGGCCGGACGGGACGCCGGGGCCCGGAACTGCGGCAGATAGTCGGAAATCTGCGCGGACTCGTCGCCCTCGCCGTGGTTGTGCCCGCCCGGCGTGGTCTTCGGCGCCACCGCGGCGGCGCTCGCGGCCTTCTGCTCCGGCGTGACGTTGACGACGGTCACCGCGACCGACGCGGTCGCGCTCTTCGCCGGGACCTTGAAGAACTTCCGGTACGCCGGGTTGAGCGCGACGCTCACCTGGTACTTGCCGGCGGCCAGGTCGAACGCCTTGCCGCTGGTCGGCATCGGGTTGATCCCGGCGTTCCAGCCGGCCTGGATGCCCCACACCGCACCGAGCAGGAACGGGTTGCCGCCCTCACTGGTCCGGCCGGCGCAGTACCGCGGGTACGGCGTCTGGGCCGGGGCGTCCCGGCGGGTGCGCACCGAGTCGTAGGTGTTCGGGCAGAAGTCCGTCTGGTACTTCTTGACCACCTTGCCGGCGGTGTTCTTGATCGTGATGGTGGTGAAGTTGCGCAGGCCGCTGAAGTCGCTGACCGAACCGGCCGGCAGCTTCACCGCGGTCTTCTTACCGTTCTTGGTCACGATCTGCCGCGCCACGATCTTGCTCTGGTACGACGTGCGGGTGGTCCGGATCTCCAGCGGGGACTTGCCCGCGATCACGTTGACGCCCAGGTCGAGGTAGATACCGCTGCCCTCGTCGCCGACGTAGCGCTCCGCGATGACGCTCTTGGTGGCCGCGACCAGGCTGATCGCCCCCGGTGCGGGGGCCGCCTGCGCGACCCCGATCCCCGAGCCGAGCAGTACCAGCGTGGTCGCGCCGGCGACCACTGCCCTTCGCTTACCGGTCATGCGTTTCCCCCAGGTTCTGTCCTACGTGTGGGGGTCATGCAACCGGGTTACCTGTGTGGTGGCTGTGAACAAGACGGTGAAACCTGTCGAAGCAGTTTGCAAACCGTACGTACGTCTTGTTAGATCGCAGCATGCCCGTGCTTCTCCTGGCCACGCTGATCAACGCGTTCGGTAACGGCGCCTACCTGACCACCAGCGTGCTCTTCCTGACAACTGTCGCCGGGCTGAGCCCCGCGATGATCGCCATCGGACTCAGCGCCGGCGCGGCCGCCGGGGTGCTGGCGATGACCCCGCTCGGGTACGTCGCCGACCGGTACGGGCCGAAACGACTGTCCATGCTGTCCATGGTGGTGCTGGCCGGCGCGTACACCGGGCTGCTCGCGGTGCACTC
Source organism: Actinoplanes palleronii (assembly GCF_016862315.1). Lineage (GTDB taxonomy): Bacteria > Actinomycetota > Actinomycetes > Mycobacteriales > Micromonosporaceae > Actinoplanes > Actinoplanes palleronii. Next base: position 20,874 of record NZ_BOMS01000008.1, read on the forward strand.
CGTCGTGCCGTTCGCACTGCTCTCCTGCCTGATCGCGGTGGCCACCGCGATGGTCAAGGGCGCGAACGGGGCCCTCGCCGCCGGTGGCGTGCCGCCCGGGCAGCGGCTGGCGATGCGGGCCCGGATGCGCACCATGTCGAACGCCGGGATCGGGCTGGGCACGCTCGCCGGGAGTGTGCCGCTGCTGGTGCACCACGACCTCGCGTACGTGGTGGTGCTGCTGGTCAACGCGGCCACGTTCCTGGTGGCGGCGGCCCTGCTGACCCGGGCGCCGGCCGTCGCACCCCAGGTCACCCCGGCCGGCGGGCCGCGCCTGGTGGCGTTGCGCGACCGCCCGTTCCTGGCCTTCGCGGCGCTGGACGGGTTGCTCTCCAGCACCTACAACGACCTGCTCGCCATCGGCCTGCCGCTGTGGCTGGCCACCGGAGCGCACGCCCCGCTCTGGCTGATCTCGGTCGCCCTGGTGATCAACACAGCCGGGTGCGTGCTGCTGCAGGTACGGATGACCCGCGGGGTGCACGACCTGGCCGCGGCCGGCCGCTCCGCCCTGCGCGGCAGCGTGGTGATCGCCCTGGCCTGCGCGGTGTTCGCGGCGACGGCGGGCCGGTCGCCGTGGACGGCCGGCGCGCTGATCGTGGTGGCCGCGGTGATCCACGTGCTCGGCGAGCTGTGGTTGTCGACCGGCAGCTGGGGCATCGTCTTCGCGCTGGCGCCGCCCTGGGCGCAGGGGCAGTACCAGGGGACGTACTTCGCCGGGCGCGGCCTCGGCGACATGGTGGCGCCGCCGCTGATCACCGCGTGTGTGCTGGGCCTGCACGCCGGGGGCTGGCTGGTGCTGGCCCTGTTCTTCGCGCTCGGCGGCCTGCTCTACCGCCCGCTCACCCGCTGGGCTGGCACTCAGGGGTCCCTCAGCGTGCCGGAGGCACCGCTGAGCACCAGCCGGTAACCGGAAGGCGCGCCACGGCCCGGACCGGCCGGCAACCCCGCGAGCCCGCGCGGCGCGCGAGAGCCGCACGGCCACCGGAGCCCGGCTGGCGCTCAGGGGTGCCTCAAGGTGCCGCAGGCACCCCTGAGAACCAGCCAGGACCCGGAGACGCGCTGCGGTCCGCACCCGATGACGGCGTCGCGGCGGCCCCACGGGCGCGACTCGGCTCGTAGCCTGCGGACTGGGAGTCATAGTTCGTACCGTAAAAGGGTTAAACCGCGCGGCGGGCGCACTCCGGTGACCAGGCGTCGGCGCCGCGGAGGAAGTCCGGGATCTCGGTGGCGGCGGCCTCGGCGCGGGTGAGTTGCGGGCGGTCGGCGGTGACCAGCGCGCCCGGGCCGGTGTTGCGGTATTCGGCGAGGCGGGCGTCGCGCCAGGGCCAGGTGCCGAAGTCGCTCCAGGCGGTGGCACCGATGTGCGCGCCGATCCAGGAGTCGCGGATGACCGTCTGGCCGACGGCGTTCGGGTCGTTGCTCGGGTGCCAGGGGCGGCCCAGCAAGACCGTGCCGGCCGGTGCGTCCGAGGTCAGCCGGCAGTAGCTGAACAGCAGGCCGTGCGGGTTGGTGAGGTCGGTGCTGGGCGCGGTGACGTAGCCGTTGGGGCTGCTGCCGCGGTCGAGCGAGTGGATCCGGCAGCGGTCGAAGACCGCGGTGGCCCGGCCGAAGATGAAGTCGACGTCGCCCTCGACGTAGCAGTCGCGGAAATACGCGCGGGCGACGACGCCGGCCGCGGTGCTGTTGACGTAGAGGGTGTCCTGGTTGGCCAGGAACCGGACCCGGTCGAAGACCAGCTTGTCGGCGCGGGTGAGCACGGCGACCGCCTGCCGGTTGGCGATCTCCGGGTGGGCGGCCTCGTCGAAGAGGTTCGCGAAGGTCAGGTTCGTGGCGCGGAACCCGGCGCCGCTGATCGTGACCGAGGCGCTGCCCGAGGTGCCCCACGGGGTGCCGTCCGGTTTGAGGGTGCCGTTCGCGCGGTCGTCGGCGATCACCACGTCGGACGGCGAGCGTCCGAGGCCGCGCAGCTCGATCGCGGTCTTGCCGGCCGGGACGATCACCTGGCCGAGGTAGGTGCCGGGGCGGACGCCGATCACGTACGGCGTGGTCGCGCCGGACGGTGCGGCGTCGATCGCGGCCTGGGCGGTGGTGACGTCACCGGAGCCGTCGGCGGCGAGGACCAGGTCCAGCCGGGGATGGGCGGCGGCCGGGGTGCCCCAGGCGACTCCGGCACCGGCGGTCAGGGCGAGAAGGGTTCGACGGCGCATGGCTGGCTCCCTGCGGGAAAGGGCTTTCCTCCCGGCACCGTAGGCGAACGGATCCAGGCTCGTCAATCACCCGCGGCGTAACACGTCGGCAATCGTGGTGTTGCACGAGCGGGTTCCGCGCCCTAGGTTGAGGGACACGCCATATCGAACAGCGCCGATGCCCATCCCCCATCGTCGAAGCGCTTCGACGGTCGAGCTCCGGCGCTGCCATCCCCCTCGAAGGAGGCGCTTCATGCGCAAACTACGGATCGCGGTGTCCGCCCTCGTCGCCGCCGCCTTGCTGTTCGTCGCACCCCAGGCCGCCCAGGCCGCGGTGTGGGGCTCGTCCGACCAGTGGGCCACCTGGAGCAACGGTGGTTACACGCTCTACAACAACATCTGGGGCAGCGGGGCCGGCCCGCAGTCCATCTGGGCGAACTCGTACAGCAACTGGGGTGTGTGGGCGAACCACCCGAACACCGGCGGGGTCAAGGCGTACCCGAACGCCAGCAAGAGCGTGAACAAGAAGTTGAGCGCGCTGGGCAGCGCCACCAGCAGCTTCAACGTCACGGTGCCGTCCAGCGGGGCGTACACCACCGCCTACGACATCTGGGCCAACAACAACGCGTACGAGATCATGCTCTGGATGAACAAGCAGGGCGCGGTCGGCCCGCTCGGATCGTTGCAGGCCACCGCCACGGTCGGCGGGCACACCTGGAACGTCTACAGCGGATCGAACGGGGCGAACGCGGTGTACTCGTTCGTCCGGACCGGCAACACCAGCGCCGGCACCGTCGACATCAAGGCGATCATGAACTGGATCAAGGGCAAGGGCTGGTTCGGTGACGTCACCCTCGGCAACATCCAGTTCGGCTACGAGATCACGTCGTCGAGCGGCGGCCTGAACTTCGTCACCAACAGCTATTCCGCGTCCGCTTCCTGAAGCAATTACCGGGCGGGCGATGGCACCCGCCCGGTAATCCACTCTCAGCAGTACTCCCGGAATCCCGCGCTGAATCCGCGATCGAATCCCCGGTCGTATCCGCGTTCGTAGTCCCGCTCCCGGTCACGGAAGCCCCGGTGCATGCTCATCGCCCGGCGGCAGTCGTCCTTGGCCTGGTCCCAGCCGTCGCCGTACCCGTCCCGGTAGCCCTGACGGTAGTCCCGATCACTGACCGGGGCGCCGGCGTGCGCGCTGCCACCGACCACGACAGCCGGCACGGGCGCGGCCGTCGCGGCCGACACGGTGACGCCCTGAACGACGCCGATGCCGCCCAGAAACAGCAGGGTCCCGGCCACCGCGCTCATTTTCCTGATACTCGTCATCACATCTCCCCCAGATTGATGATCCGGGCCGAAGGCCCGGCACCAAGAAATGTACGCCGCCGTTTCCGGACCGCTGGAGAACACGAATTTCCGTACGAATATCAGCGCGTTATCGGACACCGTTCGCACCTAGGCCGAATCCCGGTTCCCCCATTCGGTCCAGGGCGGTTCGACCGTTCGTCGGAGTGGGCACGCCAGAGCGGCGCCGACCGTGATCGGCGCCGCGGTGACACCCGGATTCAGCTCACGAACAGCAGCAGGTTCGGCGAGCCGGTGCCGGGATTGGTCACCTTGCCACTGGTGGCCTTGCCGGTCAGGTACGCCGACACCTGCGCCGGGGTGTACGACGGGTTCGCCTGCAACGCGAGCGCCGCCGCGCCGACCACGTGCGGGGTGGCCATCGAGGTCCCGCTGATCGTGTTGGTGGCCGTGGTGCTCGAGTACCAGGCCGAGGTGATCGACGAGCCGGGCGCGAACAGGTCGAGGCAGGTGCCGTAGTTGGAGTAGGACGCCCGGGCATCCGTGCTGGTAGTGGCACCGACCGTGATCGCGGTGGGCACCCGGGCCGGCGAGTAGTTGCAGGCGCTGCGGTTGTTGTTGCCGCCCGCCACGCCGTACGTGATGCCGGCCGCGATCGAGTTGCGGACCGCGGTGTCCAGCGTGCTGCTGGCCCCGCCGCCGAGGCTCATGTTCGCCACGGCCGGTTTGATCGCGTTGCTGGTCACCCAGTTGATCCCGGAGACCACGCCGGCCGTGGTGCCGCTGCCCGAGCAGTTCAGCACCCGGACGCCGACCAGCTGGACGGCCTTGGCCACACCGTACGTCGAGCCGCCGACGGTGCCCGCCACGTGGGTGCCGTGCCCGTTGCAGTCGGTGGCGTTGCTGTCGTTGTCGACGAAGTCGTACCCGCTGACCGCGCGGCCGCCGAACTGGGTGTGCGTGGTGAGGATGCCGGTGTCGATGATGTACGCGTGCACGCTCGACGCCGTGTTCGGATAGGTGTACGTGGTGCTCAGTGGCAGGCTGACCTGGTCGATCCGGTCCAGGCCCCAGGTCGCGCCGGTCTGCGTGTCGGCGACGGTGACGACCTGGTTCTGCTCGACGTAGGCGACGGCCGGGTCGGCGGCCAGCCGGCGGGCGGCGGACGCCGACATGCTCGCGGCGAAGCCCTGCAGCGCGCTGGCGTAGACCTCGCGCACCGTTCCGGTGTACTTCCTGGTCAGTGCGCCGGCCTGGGTGGTGGCGACGCCGCCGTCCTTGAGGACGACGAGGTAGCTGCCGGCGATGGCGGTGGACGAGTCGGCCTGGCGGATCTCACCGTAGGCGGGCGCGGCCGCGGCAGGGGTGCCCAGGCCGGCGATGACGGTAGCGGTGAGCGCGGCGATGCCGAGGTGCTGGATTCTCACGTGCCGTGGTCCTCTCGATCGACATGGAGAAGAGGAGCCCCCGTGGAATGTGGACGCTACCAGTCATACATTGACCAGGATAGATGGCTTCAGGCTTCGGTTCCGGCCGGCTCGCTGGGTGTCCAGGCGAACGCCAGCGCCCCGCCGACCAGCGCCAGCAGCAGGCCGACGAGGAAGCCGCCCATGTTCGACGTCAGCCAGGAGCCGAGCGCGCAGACGATCGCGATCAGCGAGTAGAAGACCCGCTGGACCGGGTGGAACCAGAGCAGCAGCCCGCACAGGACGAGCACGATCGGCACCACGTACCCGATGAAGCTCTGGATGCCGACGTGCAGCACCACGCCGAGCGGCGCCCACACGGTCAGTAGGATCTCCACACCACCGAGCAGCACGAACAGGCCACCCCAGAACGGCCGGCTGCGCCGCCAGCCACGCCAGGCCCGCCAGGCGGTGACGCCCGGCGGAGCCCGGTGCGACGCGGTCCGAGCCGGCTCCGGGTGCGACGGGTCGGGGGGACCCACCGGGACGCCGATCTCGGACATGGTCAGCAGCCGTCCGAGGTGAACGACATCCGCAGGTTGGGCAGGTGGAACGTGGCCGCCGTGGTGGCGTAGTTGTTCTGCCGCAGGTTCTCGATGGTCACCTCGTCGGCCTGCTGGCCGAAGACGCCGATGCCACCCTTGGCGCCCGGCACCTTGTCCAGCGTGCTGGCGTCCTGGCCGATGTCGATCTTCTTGAAGTCGGCGTTGCCGCTGATCACGTCGGAGTCGACGACGAGCTGGTCGGCGGTCACCTTGTTGGTGGCGCTGCCCGCGGTGAGCTTCAGGTTGATGCCGCCGAGGCTGATGGCCTGGCACAGGCCGTCCAGCTCGGCGTCGTTGATCGCGGAGACGATGAGGATCATCTGGCCGCCGGTGTCGCCCTCGTTCGGGCTGCCCGGCTCCATGTTGTCGAGCACCGCGTACTGCTCGAAGCCGTAGCCGTGCAGCTTGGGCGAGGTGACCGTGAACGGCATGCCGGAGATCGAGAAGGACGCCGCGAGCACACCCTTGCCGGTCAGCAGGACCAGGCCGACGGTGGCCGCGAGGCCGGTGAGCAGCATCGCGGTGAACCGGCGCCAGCGGGTCCGGCCGTGACGTGTGGAGGACATCCAGTCTCCTTTGCGATTCCTCTGTTGACGGGGTGAGACGCCGGTGCGGGCACTGCGGATGCCGCACGAACGGGTCACCATTGGCGTTGCTCGATGGATTTCGAGGAAGTTACGCCGCAGTAACAGAGGCCGTCAAGAGGAGCGGGCCGTCATTCAGTCAGTGAAAAACCCCGTCGGTATCTGATGTGGCGCACGGGGCCACCACCCGGGCGCCGGCCGGTGGCGTGACCAACTCCCGTGCGGCGGCCTCGCGACCCACGAACGGCGCCATCATGAAATACCCGAGCATCGGCAGCAACTGCGGCAACTCGGCGACCCGGCCGGTGGAGACGTGCCCGTAGATGGTCGAGTAGACGCCGCCCACCACCGTGTCGACCAGGCCGTCCGGCACCGGCGGGGCGTCGGCGAAGAACCGGGCGAACCGGCCGAGCAGCTCGGTACGCTCCCGGCGCGCCTGCGGACCGGCCGCGTCGATCTCCACGATCGCCATGGTGGCGAACGCGGGGACGCTGGCCAGCACGTCGAGCAGCACCTTGAGCGCGACCCGGGCGCCGTCGCGCCAGTCCTGCTCGCGCAGGTACGCCTCGTCCATCAGCCGCAGCACCACCTGGGTGCCGTGCCGGTAGGTGTCCAGGAACGCGTCCTCCTTGCCGGCGAAGAGCGCGTAGAACGCCGGGCGGGTCACTCCGGCCGCCGTGCAGATGTCGCTGACCCGGGCGTTCGCGTATCCCTTCTCGGCGACCGTGTGCACCAGCGCGTCGAACAGCCGCTCCCGCTGCGTCGCCGCGATGACCTCGGGCGGGAGCGAGCGCGGGCCGCGTTTGATCGCCCGGGACGGATCCCGGCCGGGCCGGGCGCCGGGCAGGGGACTGATCGTCGGATTCGTCATCGTCGCCCCTCAATGTCTTGACATGGGATACCGCCGGGGTTTCTCATACCGTCAGGCACGGACCTCGATGGTGCAAGTGGCGGCGTCCCCCAGTATCGCCTCCCGTACAAGCCCCGGAACGCTGCGGAAACGGCCGGGGCGGTCATCTCACCGTCCACCGCGCTACCAGCGAAGGAGTGACGCATGACAGCGTCACGGCTCAGATCCGTCCTGGCCACGATCGCCACCGCAGCGACGATCCTGGCCCTCACCACGACTCCGGCTCAGGCGGCTGCGCCGGGCGGCGCCTACACCGGCCTCGGCAACTGCCCGCTCACCTCGGCCACCATGAAGGACCCCAGCAACGTACAGGTCGGCTGCTTCTTCTCGGTGACCAACGGCGGCAGCGTCACGATCGGCTCCACCACGGTGGCCTTCGACAGCCCGATCACCCTGCAGTTCGGCGTCTACTGGCCGGCCGCCGCGCCGGTCCGGGAGTTCCCGGACGGCACCGTCGCCAACGTCTACTCGACCGTCCCGGCCGCCAATGGCAAGACCCTGGTGGCCAAGCCGCTGCAGGTCACCCTGCCCGGGATCGCCAACATCATTCCGGGCGTGACGAGCGTCTTCGCCCAGGTCGAGCTGGCCGGTCCGATCACCGAGTTCGTTCCGCTGGCCACCGGCGAGAACACCCCGGTCTTCGTCCTGCCGGTCAAGCTGCACCTGTTCAACGCGCTGTTCGGCACCAAGTGCTACATCGGCTCGGACAGCACGCCGATCCGGTTCAGCCCGACCACCGGCACCACCAGCCCGCCGGCGCCGAACCAGCCGGTCACCGGCGACGCCGGCACCCTCACCGTGGAACCGGACCCGAACGGCTTCGAGACCCTCGGCGTCGGCTTCACCGGGGCGACCCTGGTCGACAACGCGTACCCGGTCCCGAAGGCGACCGGCTGCGGACTGATCCCGGGCAGCCTCGACCCCCTGATCAACCTGGCCTTCGGCCTGCCCTCGGCGGCCGGCAAGAACGCCGTGGTGTTCAGCGGCAACAACACCACCTTCGCGCTCTCCCCCAGCCTGGACGACCTCAACAAGGCCCTGGCCGCCTCGGCCTGAGCCCCCAAGGAAAGGTGATCCCCCCATGCGCACCTCTCGTCTCACCGTCGCCGCCGTCGCCGGCGCCACGCTCGTCTCCCTGCTCACCGCCGCGCCGGCCCTGGCCTTCGACGCCACCGTGCTGACCACCGGCACCCTGGCCGGCCCGGCCGTCGCGGTCGGCGACACCATCTCGGCCAGCATCGTCACCGGCAGCCAGGCGCTGTTCGCCACCGCCCCGGCCGGCCCGAACGGCATGAAGTGCAACACCTCGAGCTTCAGCGCCCTGGTCAACGACAATCCGGCCGCGCCCGGCGCCGCCGCGCTCGGCTCCACCCTGGCCGTCTCGAACTGCACGGTCACCGGCATCCCCGGGGTGACCGGCGTCAACAGCGTCACGATCACGAACCAGCCGTATGCCACCACGGTCGCCAGCGACGGCACCGTGGCGGTCGCCGGCACCGCCACCGCACCGATCTCCGCAACCCTGGTGCTTCGCTCCCTGCTCGGCACGGTGACCTGCGTCTTCGTCGCCAACAACAACGCGATCACCGGCGTCGCCGACAACACCGACAACTCGATCTCGTTCACCGACCAGCAGTTCAACAAGGTGACCGGCCCGGCCGCCTGCGTAGCGAACGGCTACTTCACCGCCAAGTACACCCCGGTGGTCACGGGAGCTGCCGCTCCGGTCTTCGTCAACTGAGCAGACCCCGCGCCGGCGCCTCATCCCCAACGAGCCGCCGGCGCGGCCCAAAAACATCCATGGGTACGCATACGGAGCGCACGTCCGCAGGCTACGAGCCGAGTCCCGCCCGTGAGGCGAACGCGACGCAGCTGCCCACTCCGGACCGCAGCGCGCCCCGCGGCCCCGGCTGGTTCTCAGGGGTGTGTCCGAGCTTGCGAGGCACCCCTGAGAACCAGCCGAAGCCCGGAGCCGCGCCGCGGTCCGGCGGGCCTAAATGCGTGGCGGCGGGGGCGGGGGCGTGACATACCTGGGGCATGGCCGATTTCGATCTGCGGAGTGCGGATCTCAGAGCGCTCAACTCACTGACCAAGTACCCGTCGATCCCGACCTACCACGAGCTCGACCCGCGCAACGGCGGCCTGACCGAGAGCGTGACCGCGTTCCCCGGCCCGGTACTCGGCACCGAGAAGGTCGACGGCACGAACTCCCGGCTGATCATGCTGCCGGGCGGCGACTACCTGATCGGCTCCCGGGAGGAGCTGCTGCTCGCCCGCGGCGACCTGATCGGCAACCCGTCGCAGGGCATCGTGGCCGCCCTGCGCGCGGTGGCCGACGCCCTGCCGGATCAGCAGCTGCCCGCGGACACCCTGCGGGTGTACTTCCTGGAGCTCTACGGCGGCAAGATCGGCGCGCAGGCGAAGCAGTACAGCACCCGCGGCGCGGTCGGCTGGCGGCTGTTCGACGTGGCCGAGGTGCCCGATCTCGCGGAGCGGCTGACCTGGCCGGCCGAGCGGATCGCGGCCTGGCGCGACGGCGGCGGGCAGAGCTTCGCGACCGAGGACGCGTTGCAGGCAGTGACCGACTTCGAGCTGACCCCGCGGCTGTTCACCGTGGACGGCGCGGACCTGCCCGCCGACGTGGCCGGCATGCACGCGTTCCTCGGCGAGCGGCTGCCGGAGACCCTGGTCGCGCTGGACGACAGCGGCCAGCGCCGGGCCGAGGGCATCGTGCTGCGCTCCCCGGACCGGTCGGTGATCGCCAAGGCCCGCTTCCAGGACTACGAGCGCACCCTCAAGCGCCGGGGTTAGCTCTTCTCGTCGGCCTGGTGCTGGCGGCGCTGGAGGCGGCGTTCGTGCAGGCGGCGCCAGCGGTCGTAGATCTCGGCGGCGGCGGCCGGTGGCTCGGCGGCGCGGCCGGCGTTCCACTGGCGGGGCAGGAACGCCTCGGCGCCGGCCCAGAGCAGCTCGCTCATCGGGACCGTGCCGCCGTGCAGCTTCATCAACTCGGCGGCCACCGCGGCGGCGTGATCGCTGCGGCGCCAGCGTTCCACCATCGACGTGCCGTGCACCAGGTCGTCGTAGTCCTGCGGATCCAGTTCCATCCCGGTTCCCCTCACCGTCTGTAACCGTATGCCGACTGGCGTGTTGCCGGAGGGCATGGTGCCGAGACGTCCGAGATCAACAGGCCTTAGGCGCTACACCCTGCTGGGAAGGGCCGCGCATGTCAAGGTCGAAGGTCACGCTTCGTGCACTCCAGCGGAAACAGTCATCCGTACGTTCCGTGACGGTTCCGGCTCAAGCGACTGACCGGATACCGACAGCGGAATCGCTCGAACGGCGCGGAAAGCACCGTTCGGGGGACCACCGGCGAGCGATTACCGACAGAGCCGAACTCGTTTACGGTTCTTTCTCGTCCGTTCTCGTCACCGATGGCAAGGAGCCCCGTCATCGTCATGTCACCCGAGCCCGCCACGCACGGCCACCGCGTCGCCGTGATCGGGCAGGACCGCGCCGGTCTCGCCCTGGCCCGGACGGCGGTCACCGCCGGGCACACCGTCGCCGGGTTCGACACCGATCCCGAGGTGATAGTCAAGCTGCGCGCGGGACGGTCGCCGATCGGCACCGACCTCGAGGCCATGCACGAGACCGGGCGATACCACGCCACCGACGATCCCGGCTGGCTCGCCGGGTGCGTGGTCTACCTGGTCGCGGCGCCGGTCCCGCTGCGGCGCGGCCGGCCGGACCTGAGCCTGGTGCTGGCCGCCGCGGACACCGTGGCCGGGCACCTGCGGGACCGGGACCTGGTCGTCCTGGAGTCCTGGGTCGCACCCGGGACCACCCGCGGCGTCTTCCAGGACGCGCTCGCGGCGCGCAGCAGCGCGCGCTACCACCTGGCCTTCGCACCGGAGCGCCAGGGCCGGGCGAAGCTGGTCGGCGGGGTCGACCGGCGGTCGGCCCTCGCGGCGGCGGCGTTCTTCCGCACCATGCACGACGTGGTGGTGGCGTGCGCGAACGCCGAGGAGGCCGAGGCGGCGAACCTGGTCGCGGCCGAACGGCGGTCCGCCTAGGAACGAGCCGGTCGTTGTCGCCGCCGCGGTCCCGGTGGCCGCGACAACGACCGGCGCTTGTGGAATCCGGCCCGCGCACGTCGGCTGAGGAGGCGAGCGCGGGCCGGGGTCTAGGTGATCAGTAGCCGATCCGGAACGTCGCGTCCTGCTTGGCGGCGGCGGCGGAGCTGCTGGTGACCGGATCGATGCGCAGCACGTAGTTGCTGTGCCGCAGGTACCGCTCCGGGTAGTTGTAGGAGCGGAACGACGTCCAGCCGGAGTCCGCGAACCCGGCGGCCTTGTAGAACGTGGCGTCGGCGGCGAACGTGCTGGTCCCGTCGTTGGCGTTGAGCACCATCGCGTAGTTGCTGTGCCGCAGGTACCGGTCCGGGTAGTTGACCGAGCGGAACGACACCCCGGCCGCGTCGGCCAGCCCGGGCACCAGCGTCCACTGCTGATCCTGGTACGGGTCGAACGGGTACGCGTCGATCCGCCCCACGTTGCTCGCGTGCCGCACGTACCGGTCCGGGTAGTTGTACGACTTGATCCGGTTCCAGGCGGGTGTCCCCCACTTGGCGGTCAGGTTCGCCACCTCGGTCCCGGTCAGCGGCGTGATGCCCAGGTGCTTGGAGTTCAGCGGCTGGGTGTACGCCCGGTCGTTGAGCAGCGTCCACGCACCACCGGCCAGGCTGGTGGTCTGCCAGCAGAAGAACCGCCCGTTGGGACTCCAGGTGTCGCCCCACATGTACCAGACGTCGGACGTGTTCGACTTGCTGATCTGTGGCGCCTCGACTCCGCGCCCGGGAGTGATCGCCCCGGTGTAGACGCTGAAGCTGCCCGCGGCGAGCGACGAGGACTTGGTGCCCAGCAACGTACTGTTGGAGTTGTTCTTGTAGTACATGTAGTTCACGCCACCGGCCGTGACGAAGCTGCCGTCGATCGCGTCGTAACCGGGGTCGTAGAAGACCGTGTTCGCCGAGGCGGTCACGAAGTCACTGGTGTAATTGACCATCAGGACGTTGTGGCCGGTGCCGTTGACCGCCGAGTAGACGATCGCGTACTGCCCGCGCGACGCGTCCCAGTACGCCTCCGGCGCCCACGCGTGGGTGGCCAGCGAGTGCACCTTGAGCAGCCGGTAGTTGCTGAACGTGCGCAGGTCGGCGGAGTCCCAGACGTGCAGGTACTGGCTCTGGTACGACCAGTCGGTCCCGTTCAGGTCGGTGGCCAGCACCACGAACGTGCCGTCCTGTTTGCGCAGGATGAACGGGTCGCGCAGGCCCTTGCTGCCCAGCGTCGGGGTGGCCACCGCGTTGTTCTGGTTCAGCGGCGTCCAGTTCAGCCCGTCCGTGCTGACCGCCAGGTGCAGGCCGTAGTTCGCGCCGGTCATCGACGGGGACTCGGTGAAGTACGCCATCGCGTAGCCGGAGTAGGTGGCCGCCCGGGCCGCGTCGGGCAGCAGCACCGCGGACGCGCCGGCCAGACCGGCGGCGAGTACCGAACGCCGCTTCACTTGGCGATCGCCGTCCCGTGCCGGCACCCCGAGCAGGTGATCTTGCTGAGGCTCGACCAGGTGTTCAGGTCGGTGCTGGTGGCGGTGTAGATGCCGTCGCCGGCGCTGTAGTGGTCGACGTACATCCGCCAGCTGCCGTTGTCGAGCTGGACCAGCGACGGTCCCTCGTAACCGGACGCGAACAGGTTGCCCTTGTTGACCCAGCCCTCGGTGAGGTTGGCCGTGGTGGTCCAGTGCTCGATGTACTTGGTGGTCTCGTTCTTGGTGAACGCGTGCCAGGTGCTGCCGGACTTCACCACGAACGTGTCGATGTGGTTGGTGCCCAGTCCCCACATCTGCGCCGGGCCGCTCCAGCTGGTCAGGGCGGTGTTCTGCGCGGTGTAGACGTACGGGCGGAAGCAGAACGAGCAGCTGGTCGCCGCGACACTGGTGATCAGCTTGACGGTGCTGCCCTCGACGTAGAACTCCGGCGCCCAGGTGTAGTTGGCGCCGCTGATCCCGGCCGGGATGCTGGCGAGGTTGGTCCAGCTGGTCAGGTTGGTGCTGGACGCGACGTTGAAGTAGGTGCTGTTCGTCGTCCAGGACTGCACCGTGTACGCGATGTAGTAGACGCTCCCCCGCTTGAGGATCGTCGGGTCACGCAGCACGCCGGTCGGCCCGTGGAAGTTCGTGTCGACCAGGGTGCTGTAACTGGTGCCGCCGTTGGTGGACTGATAGATCCACAGTTCCTCGTCGGCGGCGGCGTCACCCTTGAACGTGGCGTAGATCAGGGTGGTAGCCGCGGACGCGGGCTGGGGCAGGACGAAGACACCGAGAAGCAGGGCGAAAACAGCGGCCACGCCGCCGATGAGGCGCTTCACAAACGTTCTCCCATTCGACTGTTAGCGCTAACAAATCAGCGCGTACGGGGATGTGCCGAGGGCAGAGCAGGGGGATCCAGCCATGTCGGGCCGGGGGGCAACCCATTCATGGTTCGAAGTTTCTGAATGATTGCGCTCAGATTGCGGCGCTGTCAAGGAGTCCGGCCCCAGTGACCGGCATCAACGGACGACGGCCGCCGCCAGCTCCTTGCGGGACGTGATGCCCAGCTTCGGGAAAATCTTGCGAAGGTGCCATTCGACGGTCCGGGGGCTCAGGAACAGCACCGCGCCGATCTCCGGATTGGTCCGGCCCGCCGCGGCCAGCCGGGCGATCTGCGACTCCTGCGCGGTCATCTCGGCGGTCGTACCGGCCACCCGCTTGCGTACCGTCTCGCCGGTCGCGGTCAGTTCCCGGCCGGCCCGCTCGGCGAAACCCTCGGCACCCATCGCGCGGAACGCCTCGTACGCCGGGCGCAGCTGCTCCCGGGCCTCCGCGCGCCGGTTCGCGCGGCGCAGCCACTCGCCGTACAGCAGCCGGGCCCGCGCCTCCGGCAGCCGCAACCGGCTCGCCGCGAACTGCGCGACCGCCTCCCGGTAGTCCGCCTCGGCGTCGTCGACCAACGCGTCGGCCAGCGCCCCCGCGCCCCGCGCCCACGGCGTCCCGCCCGCCGTCCGGGCCCGCGCCACCAACCGGTCCCGGGCCTGCGCCGCGATCTCCCCCGCCCCGGAACGCACCGCCGCCTCGACCAGCTCACCGAGTGTCCACTGCAGCACCGCGAGATCCTCGTACGACGCGGCCTCCCGCGCGGCGGCCAGCGCCGCCGCGTAGTCGCCGTGCCCGTTGTGCAGCACCGCACGGCTGTACCCGGCCACCCCGAGCAGCCAGCCGACCCCGCCGGACGACGCGTCCCGGGTCAGCCCGCCGATCAGCGCCGGCGCCTCGCCGTCACCACGGAACGCCGCCAGGATGCTCGCGGCGGCCGGATGCGGCGCCGGGCCGGTGACCCGGGCCAGGGCGGTCGCCTCGTCGATCAGCTCGGCGGCCTCGTCGAACCGCCCCGCGTAGATCAGCGCGGTGGACCGGAAACTCAGCGCGCCCGGCAGCCGGGACAGCGCACCGGCCGCCCGGGCGACCGCGACCGCCTGCTGGGTGCGCTCCAGGAACGCCGCGTCGTCCCACACCTCGGTGACCAGCATCCCGGTCAGCCAGAGCAGGTCCAGCTCGCTGTCCGGCGGCACCGCGTCCAGGGCGAGCCGGAACGCCGGCCCGGCAGCCGCGTGGCCCCTCCGGCTCCACGTGATCAGCGCGGCCAGCAACCGGCCCGCCGGGTCGTCACCGGCCGGCGCGCCGGCCGCGGCGTCCACGGCCCGGTGCAGGTCGTCGCCGCCCAGCCGCCCGGCGTTGATCGCGGCGCCGACCGCCGACAGGTACGTCTCCCGGGCCGCCACCGGATCCAGCTCCTCGAGCCGGCGGGCGGCCGCCAGCAGCGGCGGCACCTCGCGCCCGGCGGTGAGCACGAACGCCACCCGGGCCCGCAGCCGTTCCACCCCGGCCTGCCGCACCGGATCGGGCGGTCCCAGCTCGACCGCGGCGAGCAGCTCCGGCACCGCGGCCGCGGCACCCGAGGCGAGCCGGGCCCGCGCAGCCGCCAGGGTCCGGTCGGCGCGCGGACCGGGCGCCGGGGTGAGCGCGGCGGCCCGTTCCAGGAACGCCGCGGCGGCGGCCCGGCCACCCCGGGCCAGGGCCCGCCCGGCCGAGCTCGCCAGGTCCCCGGCGACCGCCTCGTCGGCGCCGAACGCGGCGTGCCCACGATGCCAGGCGCGCCGGTCCGGGTCCCGATCGGCGTCGGTCACCTCGGCCAGCGCGCGGTGCACGGCACGCAACTCCGCCGGCTCGGCGCCGCGCCAGGCCGCCGACCGGACCAGCGGATGCCGGAACCGCACCCGGGCGCCGATCTCGACAAGTCCGGCCGCCTCGGCGGCGGCCGCCGCGTCCGGGCTGATCCCGAGGTGGCCGGCGGCCGCCCAGAGCAGCGGCACGTCACCGACCGGTTCGACCGCGGCGGCCAGCAGCAGGGTGCGGCTCGCCGCGGGCAGGGCCACGATCCGCCGCGCGAACTCCGCCTCGACCCGGCCCGCGACGGAACCGGTGGCCGGGATGCCGTAACCGAACGCCGGATCCGCCTCCCGGGACAGCTCCAGCAGCGCGAGCGGGTTGCCCCGGGTCTCGGCCACGATCCGGTCCCGGACCCGGGCGTCGAGCAGACCGGGCAGCACGGTCGCCAGCAGCGCCCGGGCGTCGGCCTCGGGCAGCCCGTCGACCCGCAGCTCGGGCAGCCCGGTGAGCAGGGCGTCGCCGGCCGGGGTGCGGGCCGCGAAGACCAGCGCGACGGATTCGGCGTCCAGCCGCCGCGCCACGAACGTCAGGATCACCTCGGACATCCGGTCCAGCCACTGCGCGTCGTCGACGACCACGACCAGCGGCCGGTCGACGGCCGCCTCGGCGAGCAGCCCGAGCACGGCCAGCCCGATCACCAAGGCCTCCGGCGGCGGCCCGGCGCTGAGCCCGAACGCGGTCGACAACGCGGCCCGCTGCGGCTCCGGCAGCCGGTCCAGACGGGTCAGCAGCGGCGCGCAGAGCTGCTGCACCGCGGAGTAGGCCAATTCGGTCTCCGGCTCGACCCCGGCGGTGCGCACCACCTGGGCCGCCGTGGCGTGCCCGGCCAGGTGGTCGAGCAGCGCGGACTTGCCGGCCCCGGCTTCTCCGCGCAGCACCAGCACCCGGCTCTGCCCGCCCCGCACGTCCCGCAGCAGCCGATCCAGCCGCTCCGTCTCCCGGCCCCGACCCCGCAGCCCGCCCGTCTCCACAGCCCTCGGCACGGCGAAAGCCTACCCAGCCCGCTCCCGACCGCTTCCGGTCAAACCCCTATTCGGTACGCCTACGGAGCGCCCGCCCGCAGGCTACGAGCCGAGTCCCGCCCGTGAGGCCACGCGACGCCCGCCCCACCCCCGGCCGCAGCGCGGCTCCCGGCCCCGGCTGGCTTCCAGGGGTGCCTCCGCAGCGCGGAGGCACCCCTGGGGACCAGCCAGGACCCGCCGGCGCGCGGCGGTCCGGGGTGGCCGGGTCTCGCGGGGTCAGGAGGCGAGGCCGGCGGCGGTGGCCATGTGGGTGGCGTACCAGGTGGGCCAGGCCTCGTCGTGGACGCCGTGCAGGGTTTCGGCCTCGTAGACGCCGTGGGCGGTGGCGGCGTCGCGGAGGGCCTGTTCCAGGGCGGCCGCCGAGTCGTAGACGACGTGGTCGACCCGGCCGGGCAGGCGGCGGGTGACCTCCTGCAGGGTGAACAGGTTGCCGTCCGGGTCGGTGAAGGTGAGGAACGAGCCGTAGGTCTGGCGCTCCGGATGCGGGCCGGCCAGCCGGGCCTCGGCGCCGGCGTGGTGGAAGACGCCGCCCGCGTCGTGGAAGATCTCGCTGGGCGCCGCGCCGCGTTCGGTCAGCTCCTTGTGGGCCGCCTCGATGTCGTCGACGACCAGGTGCACGCCGTGGTCCGAGCCGGGGGCGGCGTCGGTGACCCGGCTGCCGATGATGATCGAGGCGGCCGAGCCGGGCGGGGTGAAGTGCACCACGCGGAAGCCCTCCGGGCCGGTGTAGTCGACGTCCTCGCGCCAGCCGAGCCCCCGGTAGAACGCCTGGGACCGATCCACGTCGGTGACGGGCAGGACGACGATCTCGAGCTTGAAATCCATGACGGCTCTCCCTACGGGTTCTGTGGTGCCTTCACCATCGCGCGCCGGGCCGCCCCGCGGAACCAGGGACGGTCACTGGCCGGCACCCGGGTCCCGGGTCAGCGCGACGCGGCCGGGGCGGACGGCAGCGGCTGGATGTCGGTGATGTCGTAACACTCCTCGTCGTCGATGGCGTTCGGACGGTGGTCGATCGACACGTGGGCGGGGCGGCCGGCCGCGTCGGTGGTGAACTCGACCACCGCGTCCGGTTCCGCCGACTCGACCTGCTCGACGATGTACTTCAGGGTCGGGAACGACGCGAGCGGCACCTGCACGGTCGACTCCGGGTCGGCGGGTTCCGCCGAGACCACGACGTCGCGGTCACGGACCACGATGCGGAAAGTGCCGATCACGGCGCGTTCGCCACAGCTCGCCGTGACGACGTACGAGTAATGGTCGGGCAGAGTGCCGGCGACCGCGCGGACGGTCGTACCGGATGGGGTGCTCGAACACCCGGAAAGGGTGAGGGCGGCGGTGACGGTGAGCAGCGCGGCCCGGCGCGGCCGGAGATCGGTCATGTGGTGTTCGACGCACGGTGACCGGCGCCGGTTCCGCGCCTTCTGCCGGAGCTGCGGCATAACGACAGGAGGGACGGAACCTCGGGTGTCGGAAATGCCTGTCATTCCAGGTCACGAACAAGATCAAATCGGTCCAATACCGTGAAGAACGTCACTATTAGGTACGTAAAACTTGGTCGATGCCCGTCCGGTGTGGTTACCGTCGGTGGTCCCGCGATGGCGGGCACTGTGGACGGACCGCCGAGTCCTGCCGCCGATCCACAGACACGAAGAGATGGCAGGAGCGGGGGAACCACGTTTTCCGGCGCGCACCGCGCACGGTTCGGGAGTCGGCCGGCTTCCGAAACGGGTGACAGGGGGCGCGTCTTGGGGTGAAGCCGCATAGGACGGCCGGGCCACTCTGCCCGAACCCGACAGCTCACCTCGTAGGCGTGGAGGAATTTCCATGTCTCGGATCGGTAGACGAACGCGCCTTGCTGCCCTCAGCCTGGTGACCGCCGGCGTGACCGGAGCGGGCCTGTTGCTCGCACCGGCAGCTCCGGCCCTGGCCGCCAGCGTCAACTGGGACGTGGTCGCCAAGTGCGAGTCCGGCGGCAGGTGGCACATCAACACCGGGAACGGGTACTACGGCGGTCTGCAGTTCGACCGCGGCACGTGGAAGGCGAACGGCGGGGCCAAGTACGCCTCGACCGCCGACAAGGCCACCAAGGCCGAACAGATCAAGATCGCCAACAAGCTGTACGCGAAGCGCGGCCTGAGCCCGTGGCCGGTGTGCGGCAAGAAGGCCGGCGTCTACAAGAAGGCGACCGCCAAGCCCGCGAAGAAGGCCAAGGCGAGCGGCAAGACCTACGTGATCAAGTCTGGTGACACGCTCGCCAAGATCGCCAAGCGCTATCACGTCAAGGGAGGCTGGCGGGCGCTCTACGCGCTCAACAAGGACCGGCTGAGCAGCCCGAGCCGGATCTTCCCCGGTCAGCGCATCCGGCTCTGACCTCCGCTCACGCCAGCCAGCCCCGCAGGGTCTGCACGGTGTGCGGATCGAGCGGGAAGGTGACCCGGTCGTAGCGGTCCCAGCGCTCGAGGGACCAGTAGTTGCGCTCCTGACGCACGGTCACCTGGACGTTCGTGGCGGCGCCGTGCCACACGGCGCCGCTCGCGGACACCCCGTAGCGGCCGCGCTGGAACATGCCGACCTTGGTGAGGGCGGCACAGGCCGGGCAGCGGCCGTCCGGGGTGGCCACGCAGTCGCCGCAGACCGTGCCCTGGCACAGGCGGCACGGGCGGACCGCCTCGGAGCAGAGCCGGCAGGTCGGGTTCAGGCAGTGCGTGCACCAGTCGAGGGCGCCGGTGAGGTGGTGGTTGCGGCAGGCGTGCAGCGCGCTGAGCGGCGCGCCGGTGGTCTCGTCGGTGACGTACCCCTGGGTCTTGCCCGGCGCCACGTCGTAGACCAGCGGCAGCTCGAAGCCGTCCGGCAGCCGCCAGGTCTCGGCGATCCGCAGCCCGAGCGCGATCCGGACCGCGTCGGCGGGTTTGCGGCGCAGCCGGCGCACCAGCTCCGCGGTCAGCTCCTCGGGCAGGTCGAGCGGCGCGGCCGGCGACTGCGCCACGAGGGTGGTGACCGAGCCACGGATCATCGCGGGCGGGATCTCCTCGCCCGGCGGGTGCTCGACGACGCGCGGGACGACGAGCTGCTGGATCCGTTCGGCGCCCTGGACCTGGACGCCGACGAAGTCGTCCCGGCGGGTCAGCGCGGTGACCTCGGCGAGCCGGCCCGGCGCCAGCAGGGTGGCGCCGACCAGGCCGCGGTTCATGTCGTCGGGTGACTTGCTCAGACCGTGCCAGACCGGCCGGCCGGCGTCGTGCCGGACACCGAGCTGGGCGTGGCCGCCGACCCGGACCAGGGCCGCTTCCCAGACGCCGAGGCGGGCGTAGGCGACGATCTCCGGCTGCGGCTGCCAGTCGTCGGCGGCCCAGCTGCCCCGGTTGCCCGGGTCCTGCCACTCCGAGACGATCTCCTCGCGGACCGGCTTCTCGTCGCCTTGATCATGCGAACGGCCTTGATCATGCGAGGGGTCTTGATCTTGCGAAAGGTCTTGACCTTGCTGAGCGCCTTGATCTTGCTGAGGGTCTTGATCTTGCTGAGAGGCGCGGTCGACGATGCCACGACCGTCGATCCCGATCACCGCGCCGGGAATGCTGTCGTCGAGGACCAGCCAGTTCACCGTGTTCTTACCTCTCCCCGTCGTGACCTCGATGGTAGTCGGCCGGGCACAGCGGCCACCCGGGCCGTGACCCGCGCGCCAACTGTCTGATGTTTTTTCGACATGCGCCGGTCCTCTGCGGACAGTTAGATCGACGAAATGATTAGCTTTCCGTCCAGAAGAGCGTGGCTGGCGGGGATCCTCGCCCCGGTGCTGTCGACGGTGGCGCTGGCCGCACCCGCGACCGCGGCGCCGGCGCTCGCCCCGTTCGACGCGGTGAACCAGTTCATCGGCACCGAGCTGGACACCACGCAGAACAAGAGCAACGACGCGTACGGCAACACGTTCCCCGGCGCGGCCGTCCCGTTCGGGATGGTGCAGCCCAGCCCCACCACGTACAAGCCGGGCAACGCCGGGGTCGGTGAGAAGGGCGGGTACGAGTACACCGCGAGCCTGATCCGGGGCTTCGGGATGACCCGGCACTCCGGCACCGGGTGCACCGGACGGTTCGGCGGCTACGAGTTCCCCACCATCCCGTACGCCGGTGACTCCCTGCCGGTGAACCCGGCCACCGACGTCAAGGGGTACTACCTGAGCTTCAGCCACGCGAACGAGGTGGCCCAGCCCGGGTACTACAAGGTGGCGCTGGACAACGGGGTGACCACCGAGCTGACCGCGACCACGCGCACCGCGGTGAGCCGGTACGCGTTCGCGGGCGCGGCCACCCTGCTGCTCGACGTGTCCGGGCAGAACAACAGGTCGTTCGGCAGCGAGATCACCATCGACCCGGCGAGCCGGACGGTCTCCGGGTGGATGTACGGCACCGACGTGTGCGACGTCGGGAACCTGTACAAGGCGTACTTCTCCACGACGTACGACCAGCCGTTCAGCTCCTACGGGACGTGGAACGACGCCGAGATGGTCACCGGGAGCACCCACGCGGTCAAGAGCGGCACCGACACCGGCGTGGACTTCCGGCACGACACCGGCGGGTGGCTCACGTTCGCACCGGGGACGACGGTGACCGCGAAGACCGGGCTGAGCTACGTCAGCGTGGCCGGTGCGGCGGCCAACCGTGATCGAGAGACGGGCGGGAAGGGCTTCACCGACGTACGAAAGCAAGCGAAACGGTCTTGGCAGGAAGCGCTCGGGACCGTGACAGCGGCCGGTGGCGACGACGCGCAGCGGACGTCGTTCTACACCGCGCTCTATCACGCGTTCCTGCACCCGAACGTCCGCGAGGACGTCACCGGCGAGTACCTCGGTTATGACGACGAGGTGCACACCGTGGCGCGCGGGCGGCACTTCTACCGCGACATCAACTTCGCCGGGTCGGGCTGGGACATGTACCGCAGCCAGGCGCAGCTGATCGCGCTGACCTTCCCGCGGGTGGCCGACGACATCAACCAGTCGATCGTGGCGCTGGTCCAGCAGACCGGCAGGTGGGCGCCCGGCGCGGCCCGGATGCAGGGCGACAACCTGCAGGTCATCCTGGCGACCCTCGACGACATGGGCGCGACCGGTTATGACCGGGCGGCCGCGCTGGCCTCGATGGTCGCCACCCAGCAGCTGCCGGCCACCACGACCACGCGCAGCGACGGGTATCAGTACTTCGCCACCGGCATGATCGAGAACCGCAAGGGTGACTTCGCGACGTCGCGGGTGCTCGAGTACTCGGTCGACGACTTCGCGATCGCGGAGCTGGCCGGGCGGCTCGGCTTCGTGAAAGAGCGCGACTTCTTCATGGGGCGCGCGCAGAACTGGATGAACGTCTTCGACCCGGTGACCGCGCACCTGCGGCCCCGGGAGCGGACCGGTTTTGATCGCTCGTTCGACCTGCGGACACGCGACGACGGCAGCGGGCGCGGGCAGTTCAACCAGTCCACCGGATATCAGTACGGGTGGATGGTCCCGCACAACCTGGCCACGCTGATCGCCAAGCGGGGCGGTGTCGCGGCGGCCACCGCGCAGCTGGACACGTTGATGGCACAGTTGGACGCGGGCGCGTACACGCAGACCGGGAACTACCTGTCCAACCAGCCGGCGTTCACCACGCCGTGGGTCTACAACTGGCTGCGGGCGCCGGCCCGGACCGCCGACACGCTCCGGCGGGTGGTGTCGGAAATGTACGACACGACGCCTTCCGGGCTGCCGGGCAACGACGACCAGGGGTCGCTGAGCGCCTGGTACGTCTTCGCACAGCTGGGCGTGTATCCGGCGATCTACGGGACCGGCGACCTGGTGATCTCCGGCCCGATGTTCTCGAAGATCACGATCAACCCGGTCGGCGGTCGCCCCCTCAAGATCACGACCTCGGGCGCCGGACGTTATGTCAGCTCGCTGAAGGTCAACGGGGTGCGGCAGACCGCGAGCTGGGTGGACGCGTCGTTCGCGCGGTGCGGTGGCACGCTCGCCTTCACCATGTCGGACACGCCCGGCACGTGGGGCACCGCGGCCGCGGACGTGCCGCCGTCCTACACCGCCGGCGCGGACGCCCGCAACAGCGTCGGCACCACGCCGGACGGTCAGGGGAACCTCGGTTCGCTCGATCTGAGCGACTGGTCCCTGCCCCGCTCCGCGTTGCCCGCGCCCGGCACCGCGATCGCCGGCTTCACCTGGCCCTCGGCCGCGCCCGGCACGCCGGACAACTGGATCCCGCACGGCCAGCGGGTCGACCTGCCGGATGCCGCCGCGACCAGCGTGTCCTTCCTCGGGCTGGCCACCAACGGGCCGGCCACGGGTGTCGCCACTGTCCAGTACACGGACGGTTCTTCCCAGCAGGTGAACGTCACCTTCGGTGACTGGGCGGCGGGCGCGGTGGGCGGCAACGTCGAGGTTCTCTCGGTGCCGGCCCGCAACAACGCCAACGGTACGAGTGCAGCCGGCACGTTCCGGGTGTTCGCGGCGTCGGTGGCGGTCGACGCGGCGCGGACGGTGGACGCGGTGCTGCTGCCGGAGGGCACCGACAAGGGCATCATGCACGTGTTCGACGTGGCGGCATCATGAGCACGAGGGCGCGGCGGGGCGGCGGGAGCACGCAACCGGCAACGGCAGGGCGGTAGGAGCACGCAACCGGCATCGGCGGGGCGGTAGCGGCACGCAACCGGCAATGGCAGGGCGGTAGGAGCACGCGAACGGCATCGGCGGGGCGGTAGGAGCACACGAACGGTGGGGTTCGGGGGCGGGGGCGGCACGCGATCGGGTTATGCGGATGTTTGCCGCCCACCTGGGGGCGGCAGAAGCACGCAGTCGTCGATTGCGTGCCCGCACCGCCCCGCCCCGCCGGCTTGAAACGGCCGGGCCGGGCCGGTGGCTGCCAGGCTGAAACGACCAGGCGAAACGGCCAGGCCAGCCACCGGGCGGAGAACGACCAGGGGAAAGCGGTCAAGGCCGGGCGATGCCGCCGCATCGCCCGGCCCTGGCCTCCCGTCCCGTGGATCTCCCGGATCCCGGCGGGGGATCAACACCGGGACGGGTGGTCAGGCGGGGTGGGCCATCGCCAGGTCCGCGTAGACGACGATGTTGTCCTCGTAGTGGCCGGCGGCGCTGTCGAAGTCGCCGCCGCAGGTGATCAGGCGCAGGCCGGCGCGGTTGATCGCGCCGTAGACCGCGTCGGTCGGGAACCGGTCCTTGGCGTAGCGGTCGACCTTGACGACCCGGAACATCGCCATGCTGCCGTCCGCGCGGTCCACGTTGATCGAGTCGCCGGCCTTCAGGTCGGTGAGCTTGTTGAACGTGCCCGGCTTGTTCTTGAAGTCGACGTGCCCGGCGAGCACCGCCGGGCCGAGGGCGCCGGGGGTGGGCGCCCGGGTGTACCAGCCGACGGTCTTGGCGTCCGTCGGGACCTGCATCGCACCGTCGGCCTGCAGTCCGAGACCGATCAGCGGCACGTCGACGTCGAGAGCCGGGATGACCACCCGGGTGGGCACCGACGTGCTCATCAGCGGGCCGACGGTCAGGGCGTCACCGGCAGTAGTCGCGTCGCCGCCGGAGGTTGACGTGGAGCCGCCGGAGGTTGACGTGGAGCCGCCGACGGTTGACGTGGCAGCGGCACCGGCGGAGGGTGCCGTGCCCGAGGTGGTCACGGCACCCTCCGGCGGGGCCGCGCCGACGACGGACGCGGCGAGCGGCGGCTGGTGCGGCTGGTCCCGCGCACCGATGACCAGGGCGGTGACCCCCACCGCGGCGAGCACCAGGACCACCGCCGAGAGCGCATAGCGCCCCCAGCGGCTGCCGGCCGCCGTCGCCGCAGGGCTGTCCGCGCCCGCAGCGGCCAGCTCGACCCCCGCGCCGCCAGCAAGCGCCAGCTCGGCTCCCGGAGCGCCGGCAAGCACCGGCTCGACCCCCGCGCCGCCAGCAAGCGCCGGATCGACCCCCGCGCCGCCGGCAAGCGCCGGATCGGCTCCCGGAGCGCCGGCAAGCGCCAGCTCGACTCCCGCGCCGCCGGCGGGCGCCGGATCGGCTCCTGGGGTGCCGGCGATGGGCGGGTCGGTTCCCTCGGTGTTTGTCATGAGGGTGGGTCAGCCCTGGTGGGTGAGGCGGCGGCGGGCCAGGAAGACGCCGGCCGCGCCGAGCAGGGCGACCCCGCCGAGCGCGTACATCGGGGTGGAGTCGTGGCGGGTGCTGCCGTCACCGGTGGCGACGCCGCCGACCGGCACCGAGCCGACCGCCGCGCCGGCCACCATGCCGCACACCGCCGGGTCGGTGACCTCCTCCGGGATGCCCTTCAGGCCGGCCGCCTTGGCCAGCGTGGACTCGCCGAGGCCGGCCAGGTCGTACTTACCGTTCTTATTCGCGTCGATGCCGTGCTCGACCACGTGCAGGTCCTTGAGGTGCGCGATCGTGCCCGCGGGCAGCTCGGCGCCCGGGATGGTGCGGTCGTAGGAGAGGTTGCCCTTGGCGTCGGCCATCGGCATCCGGTCGACGGCCAGGCCGCTCTTCGGGGTGGTGTCGCCCTTGGTGGTCAGCGAGACGAAGATGTCGCCGTAGTCCGGCATGCCCTCCTCGGTGCTGACGTAGCCGTTGCCGTCGGAGTCAGCGGACATGTCCGGGCAGTGGAAGTCCATGCCCTCGGTGGAGCCGTGCAGGTGCTGCGCGTGCGGCGCGTTCGGGACCAGGCCGGTCGACCGGATGCTGATCTTCAGGTCCCCGTTGGACAGCGCGGTCAGGGTCGCGGCGCCGGACGCGCCGGAGTGGTTCAGGGCGTCGAGCTTGACGTGGACGCTCTCGTCGGCGAACGCGGCGCTCGGCACGGCGAACAGGATCGCGGCGGCAGCGGGCACGGCGAGCAGGGTGCGGGCGAGTTTCACGGGCGGCTCCAGACGACGGGGATCGACTTTCTTGATCACCCCTGATTCGGAGCGGTAGCTCGCGCGGATTGGCGCCGATCGCCGCCCGAAAGCCCGGTC